>WHTV01000009.1 GCA_009377535.1 Kiloniellaceae bacterium | reverse complement strand
TCGCCGCACCGCTCGCCAACAGAATCGCTTCAATATGACCATGAAAGGCTCTAGCCGATTTCGCCGGCTCCGGCGGTAAGCGGGTCGACTGCCTTGCTTGCCGCCTTCCTGGCTTGGGCTTAGACTCCCGCATCGTGATAGGGGCCTCGACAGAGCGCCGGTCAAGCCGGCGGGGTGGGAAAGCGGCGACCTTCGCCTCGGTGAAGGCTCTGGCCGCTGGCCTTTTCGCCGCCGTCTCGGTCGCTGCCGGAGGACCGGATGGCTGAGGCCATGGGGCAGACCTGGAACCTGATCGGGGCCTTGGTCTGGCCGACGCTCCTGCTGATCTCCCTCGTTGCCCTGGGGCTCTGTCTCTGGCTCGTCGCCCTCTTGCGCCGGAAGCTCGCCGCCAGCCAGGCCGAGGCCAACAGCGCCCGGCACCGCGCCACCGGCCTTGCCGCCACCCTGATGGCCGCGCCCTGGCCGCAGTTCACCCTCACCGACTCACCCGCGGTCCCGGTGCCGGCGGCCGCCGCGCTGCTCGGCCTGCCGGACGACACACCGCTCACTGAGGCCCTGCTGCTGGCGTCGCTCGACGCCGCCTCGCGCAGCCAGACAGAGGCGGCGCTGGAGCAACTGCGGAGCACCGGCGCGGCCTTCGACCTCGACGCCCGCCTCGCTGACGGCAGCCGCCTGTTGGGGTTGCATGCGCGCCGCGGCGCGCCGGGCGGCGGCGTCACGCTCTGGCTCGAAGATCGCTCGGCGGCGGCGCGCCGAGAGGCCGCGCTGCAGGCCGAGGCCGAACACCTGCGCGGCGTATTGGACGGCCTGCCCATCGCTCTCTGGGTCCGCGACAGCGAGGGCCGGCTGATCGATTGCAACCGCTTCTACGCCGCGGCAGTCGACAGCGATGTCGAGACAGTGCGGCGCGATGGCACAGAACTGCTCGGTCGCGCCAAGGTGGGCCAGGCCCAGGCGCTGGCCCAGGAGGCGCGCGACAGCGGCGCGGCTTGTCGCGAGACCCACCACGTGGTGATGGGCGGCGCACGCCACCTGTTGGAGATCGTGGAGCTGCCCTTCGGCCCTCAGGCGAGCCTTGGCCTGGCGGTCGACCACTCCCAGCTCGAGGAAGTTCAGGCGGAACTTGGCCGCCACATCCGCGTGCAGTCGGAGATGTTGGAGAACCTCTCGACCGCCATCGCCATCTACGGGCGCGACCTGCATCTGATGTTCTTCAACACGGCCTACGCCCAACTCTGGGAGCTCGATGAGGACTTCCTTCAGGACCATCCGCACCTGGGCGACGTGCTGGAAGCCTTGCGCGAGCGTCGGCGCTTCCCGGAGTATCCCAACTTCCCCGCATACAAGCGCGAGGTGCTGCAGAAGTATGCGACCCTCATTGCCCAGGAGGAGGAACTGGTCCACCTGCCCGACGGCAGCACCCTGCGCATGGTGGTCACGCCGCATCCCTTCGGTGGCATCCTGCTGTCCTACGAGGACGTCACTGACCGCCTGGCGCTGGAGCGCAGCTACAATACCCTGACCGAGGTGCAGCGCGAGACCATCGACAACCTCTACGAGGGCATCGCGGTCTTTGGTGCCGACGGCCGCATGAAGCTGTTCAACCCGGGACTCTGCAGCATCTGGCAGCTCGACCCGGATTTCCTGCGCGGCGAGCCGCATGTGCGCGACGTGCTGCCAAAAGTGCGTCACTTGTACAACGTGTCGGACAAGGATTGGCCTGAGGTCGCCGAGAAGATGGTCGCGCGCACCACCGTCCCCGACGCGCACAGCGGAAGCTACGAGCGCACCGATGGCAGCGCCATCGACTGGGCACAGGTGCCATTGCCCGACGGCGGCGTGTTGTTCAGCTATGTCGACGTGACCGACACCCTGCGCGTTGAGCGCGCACTGATCGAGCGCAATGAGGCGCTGGAGACGGCCGACCGGCTGAAATCGGAGTTCATCGCCAACATCTCCTACGAACTGCGCACGCCCCTCAATGCCATCATCGGCTTTGCCGAGGTGCTGGAACACCAGTTCTTCGGCGCGTTGAACGAGCGCCAGGTGGAGTACAGCCACGCCATCGTGCAATCCTCCCAGCAGCTGATCGCCCTCATCAACGACATTCTCGACCTCGCCTCCATCGAAGCCGGCTATCTGCAGCTCGACCTGCAACCGACCAGCGTCAACCCGCTGCTCGAATCGATCTACACCCTGGGCCGCGAGCGCGCACACAGCCGCAGCATCGACCTGCGCCTCGACTGCGACGAGAATGCCGGGGAACTCATGGCCGACGGCCGCCGCCTGCGTCAGGCCCTCTTCAATCTGCTGTCCAACGCCTTGAAATTTACCAAGGAGGGCGGTGTGGTGACGATCTCCGCCAAGCGCGAAGCCACCGAGATGCTGCTGGAAGTCGCCGACACCGGCATCGGCATCCCCGAAGCTGACCGCGAGCGGGTGTTCGGCAGGTTCGAGCGCGGTTCGCGCGAACAGCGTCACAGCGGCGCCGGCCTCGGGCTCTCTCTGGTGAAGAGTCTTATTGAGCTGCATGGCGGGCGGGTCGAGCTCGATTCACAAGTCGGCGGCGGCACCCGGGTCATCTGCCACGTACCGCTCAGCCCGATGCCTGTGGAGCAAGATCACGCGGACATCGACCGCGATGTCGCCGAATAGCCCGGTTGGAATTTCAGCCGGCGGCGGGCACGCCCTTGGTGGTCGAGTACTCCCAATGCAGCGCCTCGCCCGGATAGACCAGCGGGCGGATGGCGTGGGCCGCGAAAGCCGCCTCGGAGAACCCGGCGAGGATCAGCTTCAGCTTGCCCTGGTAGTGGGAGATGTCGCCGATGGCGAAGATGCCGGCATGACTGGTCTCGCTGGTCGCCGGGTTGACTGCGATGTGGTGATGCTCCAGGTCGAGGCCCCAGTCGGCGATCGGGCCGAGGTTCATGGAGAGCCCGAAGAACGGCAGCAGGCTGTCGGCGGGCAGCAGTTTGCGACGGCCTTCCAGGTCGGCCACCACGACGCCGCTCAACCGCCGTCCGTCGCCCTCCAGTCCGGCCAGCTGATACGGGATGACCAGCTCGACCTTGCCGCTTTCCGTCAAGCGATGGAGCTGCGCGACGCTTTCCGGCGCGGCGCGGAACTTGGCGCGGCGGTGCACCACGTAAATCTTCTCGGCCAGCCCGGCCAGGGAGTTGGCCCAGTCCACGGCGGAGTCGCCGCCGCCGGCAATGACGATGCGCTGGCCGCGGAAGCTTTCGCGCCGCTGTACCAGGTAGTGGACCGAGCTGCCTTCGTAATCCTCGATGCCGGCCAGCGGCGGGCGGTTGGGGCCGAAGGCGCCGCAGCCGGCGGCGATCACCACGGCGCTGGCGTCCATCACCGTTCCCTTGGAGGTGGTCAGGCGCCAGCGGCCGTCCACCTGCCGCGCGAGGCCGGTGACCTGCTGGCCGAGGTGATAGACCGGCTCGAAGGGAGCGGCCTGCTCGGCCAGGCGGTTGACCAAATCCTGGGCCAGGATGCGAGGATAGCCGGGGATGTCGTAGATCGGCTTTTCCGGATAGAGCGCCGCGCACTGACCGCCGATCATCTCCAGGGTGTCGATGACTTGGCAGCGCAGTTTCAGCATGCCGCACTGGAAGACGGCGAAGAGGCCGACCGGCCCGGCGCCGATGACGGCGACGTCTGTGCTGAGCGGCGGGCTGTAGGGGGTGTCCGGCGCGGGGGTTGTGTCCGCCAAGCAACTGCTCCCGTGGTCGGCAGGGGTCGATCGGTCCAGGTTTGGGGTGACCCGGCCCGCGCCTAACATGGCGGCGGCGGCCCCGCATGACAAGCCGCGGCGGTCGTTGCCCTGGTCCGGCAGCGGGACAGTTGCCGCACCGGGGCGCGACCGCTAAAAAAGACCCCGGATGATGACCGCGATCCAGATGCCCGCCACTCCTGCCCCGCCGCTCGACCTGCCGTTGCCCGACCTGGCGGCGACCGAGGCTCTCGGCCGCGCCTTGGCGCGCCTGCTGCGGCCGGGCGACCTGGTTGCCCTCTACGGCGACCTGGGGGCTGGCAAGACCGCGCTGGCCCGCGCCCTGATCCGTGCCCTGCCGGGCCCCGAAGGCGCCGCGACGGAGGAGGTGCCGAGCCCCACCTTCACCCTGGTGCAGACCTACGAGCGCGAGCCGGCGCCGCTCTGGCACTTCGACCTCTACCGCCTGGAAAGCGCCGCGGAGGTCCATGAGCTGGGCCTCTCGGAGGCGCTCGCCGAAGGCATCGCCCTGATCGAGTGGCCGGAGCGTCTCGGCAGCTTGCTGCCGGCCGATGCCCTGTCGGTGACACTCAGCTTCGACGGCGCGGCGAACGGCGGCCGCCTTGCCCGCCTCGCGGGCGGCGGCGACTGGCCCCGACGCCTGGCGGAATTACGCAGATGACCGAAGACCGCGAGGCGCGCTGCAGGCGTTTCCTGGCCAGTGCCGGCTGGGGCGAGGCGGAGCGGCGGGTGCTGGCGGCCGATGCCTCCTTCCGGCGCTACGACCGCCTGACCCGCGGCTCGGAGCGCGCGGTGCTGATGGATGCCCCGCCGCCGCAGGAGAACGCCAAGATCTTCCACTACATCGCCGAGTGCCTGTTGGAAATCGAGCTAAGCGCGCCGCGGCCGCTGGCGATGGACGACGAGGCCGGCTTCCTGCTGCTCGAGGACTTCGGCGACCGCACCTTCACCCGGGCGCTGCAGGAAGGCGCCGACGAGGCACAGCTCTATCGCCTCGCCACCGACACCCTGATTGCCCTGCATCAGCGCTGGTGGCCCGACGTGCCCGGCCTGCCGCCCTACGACGAGGCGCGCCTGCTGGCCGAGGTGGCGCTATTGGTTGACTGGTACCTGCCGGCGATGACCGGGCGGCAGACGCCGGCGGACCAGCGCGAGTCCTATCTGGCGGCCTGGCGCGAGGTGGTCCCCGCCATGCTGGCGGTGCCCCACAAGCTGGTGCTGCGCGACTATCACGTCGACAACCTGATGGTCGTCGACGGCCGCGAGGGCATCGCCTGCTGCGGCCTGTTGGATTTCCAGGACGCTGTCATCGGCCCGATCAGCTACGACCTGGTCTCGCTGCTCGAGGACGCCCGCCGCGACGTCTCGCCGGCCGTGGTGACGGAGATGCTGGCGCGCTATCAGGACGCCATGCGCCCTGCCATCGACCGCTGGGCCTTCGCCGCGTCCTACGCCGCGCTCGGCGCCCAGCGCAACGCCAAGATCATCGGCATCTTCACCCGCCTGTCGCGCCGCGACGGCAAGCATGGCTACCTGCAGCACATCCCCCGCGTCTGGCGGCTGCTGGAGGGCGACCTGCAGCAGCCCGCACTGGCACCGGTGCGGGCCTGGTTCGACCGTGAAGTGCCGGCCGGGCTGCGGGGCGTGCCGGCAAAGCCGGGCTACGCGGAGGAAGCGCCGTCATGATCGGGGGACCGACCACCGCCATGGTGCTCGCGGCGGGCCTCGGCCAGCGCATGCGGCCACTCACCGACAACCTGCCGAAGCCGCTGGTGCCGCTGCGCGGTGAGGCAATGCTGGACACCATCCTCGACCGCCTGGCGGCGCACGGCATCGCCAAGGTCGTGGTGAACCTGCACTACCTCGGCGAGATGATCGAAGCGCACTTGGAGGACCGCGGGCAGCCGCAAGTCGTCTTCTCGCAGGAGAGCGATCTGCTGGAGACCGGCGGCGGCGTGAAGAAAGCGCTACCGCTGCTCGGCACTGAACCCTTCTTCGTGCTGAACGGTGACGTCTGCTGGCTCGACGGGCTGACCCCGGCGCTGGAGCGTCTCGCTGCGGCCTGGAACGAAGAGGAGATGGACGCGCTGCTGCTGCTGCACCCGACCTGCAGCGCCTTCGGCTACGAAGGCGTCGGCGACTATCTGATGGATTCCGCCGGCCGACTGCGCCGCCGCCTGGAGCGCCAGATCGCCCCCTTCATCTACGCCGGCATCCAGATCCTCCATCCGCGTCTCTTCGCCGACGCGCCGGAGGGCTCGTTCTCCCTAAACAGGCTCTATGACAGGGCGCAGGAGGCCGGGCGCCTCTGGGGCCTGCGCCACGACGGCGAGTGGTATCACGTCGGCACGCCCGCCGAGCTGCGCGCGGTGGAAGACGCCCTGCATCACCTCGCAGAGTCTTCGGGCCAGAAATAGCGTATGGCGAGCACCCCGGCCGTCTTCACGATCCCCGCCGGACAGTCCTTCGTCGATGCCCTGGCCACAGGCCTGCTGCGACGCCACGGCGAAAGCCCGGACAGCTTGGCCGCCGCCACCGTGCTGCTGCCGACGCGCCGAGCCTGCCGTGCGCTGCAGGCCGCTTTTTTGCGCGCCTCCGGCGGCACGCCTCTGCTGCTGCCGCGCCTGCAGCCGCTGGGCGATCTCGACCCGGACGAGCTGCTCTTCGAGGCCCCGTCGCTCGCCACCGCCGGCGCGGCGGACCTGCCGCCGGCGATCTCCTCCGTGCAGCGCCAGCTGCTGCTCGCCTCCTGCATTCTCAGCCACAGCCGCGCCCTGTCCGCCGAGTCCGGCAGCCCGGCGACCAGCGAGGACCAGGCCATCCGCCTCGCCGCCGAACTGGCGCGTCTGCTCGACCAGGTGGAGACCGAAGGCCTCGACTTCGCCGCGCTCGAAGACCTGGTGCCGGAGGACTATGCCGGGCACTGGCAGATCACCCTGGAGTTCCTGCGCATCGTAACGGAGGCCTGGCCGCGCATCCTGCAGGATCTCGGCAGCATCGGCCCGGCCGAGCGCCGTCGCCGTTTGGCCGAGCTGCAGAGCGCGGCCTGGCGCGCCAGGCCGCCGGTCGCGCCGGTCGTCGCCGCCGGCTCCACCGGCTCGATCCCGGCCACCGCCGAGCTGCTGCGCACCATCGCCGGCCTGCCCCAGGGCGCTGTGGTGCTGCCCGGTCTCGACCTGGAGAGCGACGCGGAAATCTGGCGCGAGATCTGCAACGACCCCGGCCATCCGCAGTTCGGCATGGCGCAGCTGCTCAACCGCCTGGGTATCGAGCGGGAGGCCGTCGCGTCCTGGGCGGAAAAGGCGGTACCTGAGGTCGACCCGGCACGTGCCCGCTTTGCCAACCTGGCCCTGCGCCCACCCGGCGGCACCGCGCGTTGGCACGAGGCCGGGTCGGATGACTTCGACCGGGCCCTCGAGGGCGTGCGGCGAGCCGACTGCGCCGACCCCGGCGAAGAGGCGCTGGTCATCGCCCTGCTGCTGCGACGCGAGGTGGAGGAGCAGGGCCGCACTGCCGCCCTGGTGACGCCCGACCGCGATCTTGCCCGCCGCGTCGCCACCAACCTGCAGCGCTGGTCTATCGAGGTGGACGACTCCGCCGGGCAAAGCCTCGCTGCAATGCCGCCCGGCGTGTTCCTGCGCCTGACCGCCGAGATGGTGGCGGAGCGTTTCGCGCCAGTCGCCCTGCTGGCGGCTCTGAAACACCCGCTCGCCGCTGGCGGCGCGTCTCCGGCGGCCTTTCGTCGCAAGGTGCGCGCGCTGGAGCTCGCGGTGCTGCGGGGCGCCCGCCCGGCGCCCGGCCTGGAAGGCTTGCGCAAGGCGCTTACCGAGAGCCGCGCGGCGGAGGCGCTGCTGGCCTGGTTCGACCGCCTCGCCGAGGCCCTCGCACCCTTTGCCGAAGCTCTCGGCGGCGATGCCACGCGCCTCAGCGACCTGGTCGACGCACACCTTGCCGCGGCGGAGGCGCTGGCCGCCTCCGACGTCGAGAGCGGCGCCGAGCGTCTCTGGGCCGGCGCTGCCGGTGAAGCAGCCGCCGCCTTCGCCAGCGAGCTGCGCGAGGCGGGCCTGGCGACGCCGGTCACCCGCGGCCTGCACTACCCGGCGGCGTTGGAGGCGCTGATGGCCGGACGCGCGGTGCGGCCGCGCTATGGTCTGCATCCGCGCGTGGCCATCCTCGGCCCGCTGGAGGCCCGCCTGCAGCACGCCGACCTGCTGATCCTCGGCAGTCTCAACGAGGGCAGCTGGCCTGCCGAGGTCGACCCCGGCCCATGGCTCAGCCGGCCGATGCAGTCGGCCTTCGGCCTGCCGCTGCCGGAGCGCCGCATCGGCCTCGCCGCCCACGACTTCTTCCAGGCTTTTTGCGCGCCGCGGGTCTATCTCACGCGCGCCGAGCGGGTCGCGGGGGCGCCCACCGTGCCGGCGCGCTGGCTGCGCCGCATCGACGCCCTGCGCGAGGGCCTCGGGCTCGCCGCCGATCTCCATCGCGAAGAGCAACAACTGAAGGCCTGGGCCGCGGCGCTGGACGAACCGCACGAGACCTTGCGCCTCGATCCGCCGCTGCCCTGCCCGCCGGTCTCGGCGCGCCCGCGCGAACTTTCGGTGACGCGCATCGAGACCTGGATGGGCGATCCCTATGCCCTTTACGCCCGCGAGATCCTGCGTCTGCGGCCGCTCGATCCGCTCGATGCCGATCCCGGCGCGGCGGAGCGCGGCACCCTGGTGCACGCGGCGCTGGAGCGCTTCATGAGGCTGCATCCCAGGGCGCTGCCGGCGACGGCGCTCGACGACCTCGTCGGCATCGGCGCCGAGGTGTTCCATCCGATCCGCGCCAAGCCTGGGGCCTTCGCCTTCTGGTGGCCGCGCTTCCTGCGCGTCGCCACTTGGTTCGTCACGGAGGAGCGGCCGCGCCGCGCCGGGATCGCCGAAAGCTTCGTGGAGATCAAAGGCGCGCTCGATCTCGATCTGCCCGGCGGCCGCTTCCGCCTGACGGCCAAGGCCGACCGCATCGATCGCCGAACCGACGGCAGCCTGGAGATCATCGACTACAAGACCGGCGCGCCGCCCGCGCGCAGCGCCGTAGATCGCGGCTTCGCGCCGCAGCTGCCCCTGGAGGCGGCCATCGCCGCGGCCGGTGGCTTCGCAGGGCTGCCGCCGGGCCCGGTGGGGGCGCTCTCCTATTGGCGCCTCTCCGGCGGCACGCCGCCCGGCGAGACCCAGGCAGCCGGCCAGGGCGATCCGGTCCAGCTCGCCGAGGAGGCGTTGGCCGGCCTCCTGCGTCTCGTCGCGGCCTTCGACGATCCGACGACGCCCTATGCCTGCCAGCCACGTCCGGAGCGGGCGCCGCGCTTTGGCGACTACGACCATCTCTCGCGCATCGCGGAGTGGTCGGTCGGGGCCGACACGCCATGACGATGCTGGCTGAAGGAATCATCGCCGAGGCGACGGCGGCGCAGCGCCAGGCGGCCGACCCGGCGAGCTCGGTCTGGGTCTCGGCCTCCGCCGGCAGCGGCAAAACGAAGGTGCTGGTCGACCGTGTGCTGAGCCTGCTGCTGCGCGGCAGCGCGCCGGCCAAGATCCTCTGCCTCACCTTCACCAAGGCGGCGGCGGCGGAGATGGCCAATCGCCTCTCCGACCGGCTGACCGGCTGGGTGACTGCCGACGAGGCCGCCCTGCGCACGAGCCTGGAGAACCTGCTCGGCGGGCAGGTGGAGTCCGAGTTGCTGCCGCGCGCCCGCGCCCTCTTTGCCCGCGTGCTGGATACCCCCGGCGGCATCAAGATCCAGACCATCCACGCCTTCTGCCAGTCGCTGCTCGGGCGCTTCCCGCTGGAAGCCGGCGTGGCGCCCAACGCCAGGGTGCTCGACGAGCACGAGGCGGCGGACCTGCTGGACACCGCAAGGGTCGAGGTGCTGGGCGAGGCACTGGAGGGCCAGGGGCGCCTCTCCGAAGCCATCGCCGTGCTCACCGCGCACCTGCAGGAAGACCGCTTCACCGAGGTCATGCAGCAACTGATTCACGAGCGCGGCCGCTTCGCCGAGCTGAAGGCGGCACGCGGCAACGTCGATCGCCTGGTGGCCGAGGTCTTCGCGCTGTTGCGCGTCGACCCCGACGAAACGGTCGACGGCCTGACCGCCGCTGCCTGCGAGGAAGGCGCCTTCGATCGCGAGGCCCTGATGCTGGCTGTCGAGGTCTGCAGGACGGGAACTGCAAAGACGGATCAGCCAAAAGGCGCCAAGCTTGCCGCATGGCTGGCGTCAGATGCAAAGACCCGCGTTGCCGGTTTCGAGGACTACAGGCGACTGTTTCTAAAGACAGACGGGCAGCCCTTCGTAGATCAGCTGACGAAGAAGCTCGCCACCGCAAACCCTGACGCTGCGAAAGTCATGGCCGAGGAGGCCGACCGCCTGCTGGCACTGGCCCAACGCTGCAACGCGCTCACCGTGGCGCGGGCGACGCGGGCTCTCCTCATCCTCGGCGACGCCATCCTCGCCGCCTACCAGCGGCACAAGGAAGCGCGGGTGCTGCTCGACTACGACGACCTCATCCACTTCTCGGCCCGCCTGCTGGCACGCCAGGGCGGCGTCTCCTGGGTGCTCTTCAAGCTCGACGGCGGCCTCGACCACCTGCTGGTCGACGAGGCGCAGGACACCAGCCCGGAACAGTGGCGCATCGTCGAGCAACTGACCGGCGACTTCTTTGCGGGCCTGGGCGCCCATGAAGACAGCGCGGAGACTGTGCGCACGGTCTTCGCCGTCGGCGATCCCAAGCAGTCGATCTATTCCTTCCAGCGCGCCGACCCCACCGAGTTCCAGCGCATGCGCGATCTCTTCCGTGCGCGCGCACAGCTTGCGCAGCACCACTGGCGCCCTGTCTCGCTGGCGGTTTCCTTTCGCTCGACCGAGGCCGTGCTGCGCATGGTGGATGCGGTCTTCGCAGCCACGGCGGCGCAGGACGGCGTGCTGTTCGGCGAGGCGGAGATAAGCCACCGGGCCAAGCGTACCGGCGAGGCCGGCCTCATCGAACTCTGGCCGCCGGCACCGCCCGCGGCGGCGGCGGCGGAGGAGCCCTGGGCTCTGCCGCTGCCTGGCCGCAGCGACAGCGCCGCGCTGCTGCGCCTCGCCCGCCTGGTGGCCAAACGCATCTGGTACTGGACGGTCAGCCACGAGGGCGCCGACGATCCGGCTTGCCGGCTGGAGGCGCGCGGCCGGCGCCTGCAACCCGGCGACATCATGGTGCTGGTGCGCCGGCGCAACGCCTTCCTCACCGAGCTGGTACGCGAGTTGAAGAGGCAGGGCGTGCCGGTCGCCGGCGTCGACCGCATGAACCTGACCGAACAGCTGGCGGTGATGGACCTCATGGCGCTGGGCCGGGTACTGCTGCTGCCGGAGGACGATCTCAGCCTCGCCTGCGTGCTGAAGGGTCCGCTCATCGGACTCGACGAAGACCAGCTCTTCGCGCTGGCCTACGACCGCGGCCGCCGCAGCCTCTGGCAGCGCCTCGGCGAGTGGGCGAAAGATGATCCCGCCTTCGCCTCGGCGCGACACTTCTTAGAGGCGCTTGCGGCGCGGGCCGACTACGTGGCGCCCTTCGAGCTTTACGCCTCACTGCTCGGCGCCGGGCGCGGCCGCGAGAAGCTGCTGGCGCGCCTCGGCCCGGACGCCGCCGATCCGCTCGATGAGTTCCTGTCGCTGGCGCTGGCCTACGAGCGCGAAAACGCACCTTCCCTCGAAGGTTTCCTGCACTGGCTTTCCGCCGGCGAACTGGAGATCAAGCGCGACCTCGAGCAGGAGCACGGCGCCGTGCGCCTGATGACGGTGCATGGCTCCAAGGGCCTGGAGGCGCCGGTGGTGATCCTGCCCGACACCCTGCAGCTGCCCAACGCGCCTGACGGCCTGCTCTGGGTGGACGATCGCTCGGCGCGGCCGCCGCTCGCGGTCTGGCCGGTGAAGCGGGACTACGACCTGCCGCTGCTGGGCGCGGCGCGCGCCGCCCGCCAGCTTGCGCAGGAACAGGAATATCGTCGCCTGCTCTACGTGGCGCTGACCCGCGCCGAGGACCGGCTCTACCTCTGCGGCTGGCAGACCAAGCGCTCAGCCTCCGCCGGCAATTGGTACGAGCTGGCAGAAGGAGCGCTGTCACGCCTCGCCGAGGGCGGCGAGGCCGAGGCTGTCGAGTTCGATTTCACCAGCGACATCGGCGCCGACGGCTGGGCCGGTCCCGGCTGGCGCCTGCAGTTGCCCCAAAGCGTCCCGATTGCGGTGGAGAAGCTGCGCCCGCTGAGGGCGAGCGCCGAATTAATTGAGCTGCCGGCCTGGGCAAGGCGCCCGGCTCCGGCGGAGCCGGCCCCGCCGCAGCCCCTGGCCCCTTCGCGCCCGCGGGAGACCGAGCCGCCGTCGCACTCGCCGCTCGGGCGCGATGCCGGCCTGCGCTTCCGCCGTGGCCTGATCATCCACCGCCTGCTGCAGTCGCTCCCGGAGCTGCCGGTGGAACAGCGGGGCTTCGCCGGCCGGGCCTTCCTGGCCAGCCCGCTGCATGACCTGACAAGGGCACAGCAGGAAGAGATTCTTGATGAGGTGCTGCGGGTGCTCGAGGCGCCGGAACTGGCGCCGCTCTTCGGTCCGGGTAGCCGCGCCGAGGTGCCGCTGGCAGGCTTGGTCGAGTCGGCCTCGGGGCCACAGGTGTTTGCGGGGCAGATAGATCGCCTTCTGGTAGAAGACGACGCGATCTGGCTCATCGACTACAAGAGTCAGCGGCCGGCGCCAGCGCGCGCCGAAGACGTGCCGGCCCTTTATCTCAGGCAGATGGCGGCCTACCGCGCGCTGCTGGCGCGAATCTACCCCGGACGGACAATTCGCAGCTATCTGCTTTGGACGGATCAGCCCCGCCTGATGCAACTCAGCGATGCGCTGCTGGCGGGTCACGCGCCTTGACGCTGCCATATGCCGCTCCCTACATTTAGGCCAACTTCATAACAGACCTTGGGGCCAGCCCGGCCCTTCGGCAGTATCCTCACAGGGGTATGTTTCCATGACCACAAGAGCCACCAGCGACGGCACCTTTGAGCAGGATGTCTTGAAGGCAGCTGGCCCTGTCCTTGTCGATTTCTGGGCCGAATGGTGCGGCCCCTGCAAGATGATCGCACCGGCGCTGGAAGAGATCGCTGCAGAGATGGACGGCCGCGTCACGATCGCCAAGATCAATATCGACGACAACCCGCACACCCCGCAGAAGTACGGCGTGCGCGGCATTCCCACCCTCATGCTGTTCAAGGACGGGCAGGTCGCCGCCACCAAGGTCGGGGCCGTCGGCAAGGGTCAGTTGATGGAATGGGTTGAATCCGTCGTCTGAGGACCTACATACCTAAGGGTAACAAGGTAAGTTACCTCCAAATACGTGATTCCCCCGAAAGTACGTTTATCCCCCAAGTACAGATGCCACGGACCCCGCCGGAGAAATCCGGCGGGGTTTCTGTTTGCAACCGCTGGATTCTTCCCGCTGCAGGACGCTGGTCTTGACAGGCGGACGGCGAGTGCCGAAGGTCCGCCTTCGCGTTCCATCGACGAACAACGACCAGGTGAGAAGGCCGACGTGGGGAAAGTTAAGTACGACTGCCTGAAGTGTCCGGGTTATTGCTGTTCCTATCCGAACATCCATGCCAAGCCGAAGGACATCAAGCGGCTTGCCGAGCATTTCAAGGTGACCGAAGAGCAGGCCGAGAAGCGCTTCACCAAGAAGGGCTTCAAGGAAGACGGCATGGACGAGCGCCCGCGCGTGCTGCGCCACCAGGACGACGAGCACTTCGGCAGCATCTGCGCCTTCTTCGATACGGAAAAGCGCCGCTGCACGGTTTACGAGGCGCGGCCCGAGATCTGCCGCGAGTACCCCGGCCGCAAGCGCTGCGGCTACTATGAATTCCTGATGCACGAGCGCGACGCCCAGGAAGATCCCGACTACGTCGCCATAACCAACAACTACTGAATACCGGCTTCAGCCGTTGTCGCGCAGCACCTGGCCGGCGAGGTAGAGCGACCCGCAGATGAGAATGCGGCTGGGCCCTTTCGCCGCTGCGACATGCGCCTGCAGAGCCTCCATGACCGAGCCGCAAGCCTCGGCGTCGATGCCCGCCTTCGCCGCGTGACCGGCCGCCGTCTCGGCCGACAGGCTCGCGGCCTCGCCGGGAATGCGCACCGCCTTCAGCGCGTGGGCATGCGGCGCCAGGGCTTCGAGGTAGCCGGCGGCCACCTTGGTATCCAGCATGCCGTAGATGAGTTCGAGCGGGCGGTCGTGCCAGTCCTTCAGGGTCTCGGCGAGGGCAAGGCCGGCGGCCGGATTGTGGCCGCCGTCGAGCCACAGCTCCCAATCCGAAGGGAGGGCTTCCACGAGCGGGCCCTTGATGAGGCGTTGCAGGCGTGCCGGCCAGAGCGCGCGCGCGACGCCCGCCGCCAGAGCGGCGTCCGCCAGCCCGAACGCCTGAAGCTGCGTCGCGCAGGCCACGGCCAGGGCTGCATTGGCGATCTGGTGGCTGCCGAGCAGCGAAGGTTTCGGCAGATCGCGAATTCCGTTCGCGTCCTCGTAGCGGAATCCCCCTGCCGCGGCACGAAAATGCCAGTCGCGTCCGCAGGCAAAGAGCGGCGCGCCGATCGCACGCGCGTGGCTTTCCAGCACGGCTAGGGTGTCCGCGTCCTGCGGTCCGACGACACAGGTGACGCCCGGCTTCATGATGCCGGCCTTCTCGCCGGCGATCGCCTCCAGCGTGGTGCCGAGGAACTGCTGGTGGTCGAGGGCGATCGGCGTGATCGCCGTCAGACGCGGCCGCGCTATGACGTTGGTGGCGTCGAGCCGGCCGCCGAGCCCGACTTCCAGCAGCAGGATGTCGGCGGGGTCGTCGGCGAAGGCGAGGAAGGCGGCGGCGGTGGTGACCTCGAAGAAGGTGATCGGCTGCGGGCCGTTCATCGCCTCGCAGCGCTCCAGCAGCGCGATCAGTGCCGCCTCGTCGATCAGGCCGCTGCTGAGTCGGATGCGCTCGTGGAAGCGCACCAGGTGCGGCGAGGTATAGACCTGCACGCGCCGTTCGGCGGCTTCCAGCATGGCGCGCAGAAAGGCGATCAGCGAGCCCTTGCCGTTGGTGCCGGCGACATGCACCACCGGCGCCAGGCGCCGCTCGGGATGGCCGAGCAACGCAAGCAGCCGTTCGACGCGGCCGAGCGAGAGGTCGATGACCTTGGGATGCAGGCGGGTCAGGCGGTCGAGGACCGCATCGCTGGACTTGCCGCCGGTGGCGGCCGGCGTCGGCGCGTCAACGGCGGGGGGCATCGCCCTCCTCGGTGTTTCCGGCGGTCTCGACGGCGCCAGCTTCCGTTCTCTTGGCCAGAGGCGGCGGCAGAATCTCGATCTCGGGCGCCGTCTCGGCGGCGGCCGGCTTGCGCGCGCCGCCCTTGCGGCCATCGCCCTTGATCGACACCACCTCGGCGCTCGGCACCTTGTCGCGCAGCAGGGCGAGGATGCGCACCAGGGTGTCGCGCAGTTCGCCGCGGCGCACCACCATGTCGACCATGCCGTGGTCGAGCAGGTATTCCGCGCGTTGGAATCCCTCGGGCAGCGACTCGCGGATGGTCTCCTCGATCACCCGCTGCCCGGCGAAGCCGATGACGGCGCCGGGCTCGGCCAGCGAGATGTCGCCCAGCATAGCAAAGGAGGCTGAAACGCCGCCGGTGGTCGGGTCGGTCAGCACGACGATGTAGGGCTGGCCCGCCTCCTTCACCAGTTCCACCGCGGCGACCGAGCGCGGCATCTGCATGAGCGAAAGGATGCCCTCCTGCATGCGCGCGCCGCCGGAGGCGGGGATGACGATCAGCGGTGCTTCCTGCAGCACCGCCAGGCGCGCAGCGGCCAGCAGGCCCTCGCCCACGGTGATGCCCATGGAGCCGCCCATGAAGGCGAAGTTGAAGACGGCGATGACGGTCGCCTTGCCGCCCATGGTGCCGTGCGCCACCACGATGGCCTCATCGGCGCCGTTCTTGGCCTGGGCCTCGCGCAGGCGGTCGGTGTAGCGCTTGCGGTCGCGGAACTTCAGCGGGTCCAGCGGCACCTCGGGCAGCTCGATCACCTTGAAGGCGGCGTCGTCGAACAGCAGCTCGAGGCGCCGCCGCGCGGCGATGCGCATGTGAAAGCCGCAGTGCGGGCAGACCCGCAGGTTGTTCTCCAGTTCGCGGTGGAAGATCATCTGGCTGCAGCTGGAGCACTTTTCCCAGAGATTGTCCGGCGCATCCGGCTTCTGCACCAGGGCGCGGATCTTCGGCCTGACGTAGTTGGTGATCCAGTTCATGGGCGCGATGCTCCCGCGAAAATTAGGCGGCGCGGCTGCCGCGCACGCCGTGGGCCAGGGATTCTACCAGCGCCAGCACCTTGGCGGCCAGCCCCGGCTTGGCTTTGCCGTCGGCGTCCAGCTCTGCCTTCACCGCATCGACGATGGCCGAGCCGACGACGGCGGCATCGGCGATGCCGGCGATGGCGGCGGCCTGCTCCGGCGTGCGTATGCCGAAGCCGACGGCGACCGGCAGGTCGGTGTGGCGGCGCAGGCGGGCCACCGCTGCGCGCACGTGGTCGGTCGGCACCGCGGCGGTGCCGGTGATGCCCATGATGGAGACATAGTAGACGAAGCCGCTGGTGTTGTTCAGCACCGTCGGCAGGCGCTTGTCGTCGGTGGTCGGCGTGGCCAGGCGGATCCAGTGCAGCCCCGCCTTCAGCGCCGGCAGGCAGAGCTCTTCGTCCTCCTCCGGCGGCAGGTCGACGATGATGAGGCCGTCGACCCCGGCGACCTTGGCGTCAGCGACGAAACGCGCCACGCCGTAGCTGTAGATCGGGTTGTAGTAGCCCATCAGGATGATCGGCGTGTCGCCGTCGTCCTTGCGGAAGGCACGCACCATGGCGAGCGTCTTCGCCAGAGTCATGCCGGCCTGCAGCGCGCGCAGGCTGGAGGCCTGGATCGGCGGACCCTCGGCCATGGGGTCGGAAAACGGCATGCCGAGCTCGATGAGGTCGGCGCCGGCACCCGGCAGGCCCTTGACGATCGCCAGCGAGGTCTCCGGGTCGGGGTCGCCGGCGGTCACGAAGGTGACCAGCGCGCCGCGGCCGGCGGCCTTCAGCGCGGCGAAGCGCCGCTCGATGCGGCTGGTTCCGCTCACAGCTCCACTCCCAGGGCCTTGGCGACGGTGAAGACGTCCTTGTCGCCGCGCCCGCACATGTTCATGACGATGATCTGGTCGCGTCCCATCAGCGGCGCCAGCTTGCGCACATAGGCAAGCGCATGAGCCGGCTCCAGCGCCGGGATGATGCCCTCGATGCGCGAGCAGAGGCGGAAGGCATCCAGCGCCTCCGCATCGGTCGCCGAGACGTACTCGGCGCGGCCGACGTCGTGCAGCCAGGAATGCTCCGGCCCGATGCCGGGATAGTCGAGCCCGGCGGAGATCGAGTGGGCGTCCGTGATCTGGCCGTCGTCGTTCTGCAGCAGGTAGGTACGGTTGCCGTGCAGAACGCCCGGGCGGCCACCGGTGAGCGACGCCGCGTGCTCGCCGCTGGAGATGCCGTGGCCGGCGGCCTCGACGCCGATGATGCGCACATCTTTGTCGTCGAGGAAGGGGTGGAACAGACCGATGGCGTTGGAGCCGCCGCCGATGCAGGCGACCAGCGCGTCGGGCAGGCGGCCCTCGGCCTCCATGATCTGCTCGCGGGTCTCGCGGCCGATGATCGACTGGAAGTCGCGCACCATCGCCGGATAGGGGTGCGGACCGGCCGCGGTGCCGATGATGTAGAAGGTGTTTTCGACGTTGGCGACCCAGTCGCGCAGGGCGTCGTTCATGGCGTCTTTCAGGGTGCCGGTGCCGCTGGTCACCGGCTTTACCTCGGCGCCCAGCAGCTTCATGCGGAACACGTTGGGCGCCTGCCGCTCGATGTCGGTGGCGCCCATGTAGACCACGCAAGGCAGGTCGAAGAGGGCGCAGAAGGTGGCGGTGGCGACGCCGTGCTGCCCGGCGCCCGTTTCGGCGATGATGCGGGTCTTGCCCATGCGCCGCGCCAGCAGGATCTGCCCCAGCACGTTGTTGGCCTTGTGGGAGCCGGTGTGGTTCAGCTCGTCGCGCTTGAAGTAGATCTTGGCGCCCCGGGGAGCGCTTGGGTCGGCGTCGGCGCCCTTGCGCAGCTCGGCGGTCAGCCGCTCGGCATAGTAGAGCGGGCTCGGCCGGCCGACATAGTGCTTGGCGTAGTAGTCGTAGTCGGCCTGGAAGCTCGCGTCCTTGCGGGCGGCCTTGTAGGCCTGCTCGACGTCGAGGATCAGCGGCATCAGGGTCTCGGCGACGAAGCGGCCGCCGAAAATGCCGAAATGCCCCCTCGTCAGGGCCGCCGCGGTAGGTGTTCAGCGTCTCCATGGGGGACGTCTTGCCCTTCTTCGCATCACTATTGGTTACGAAGGGCGGACTTTGCCCCATTAGGGCGGCGGCTGCAATGCCCGGCAGGCCGGACTTCCGGGCATTCCGGGTCGCCTAAAGGGCGCGCGCGGCCGCCAGGAAAGCCGCGATTTTCTGCGGATTTTTCTTCCCCGGCGCGTCCTCCACGCCGGAGGAAACGTCGATCGCCGGCGCACCGGAGACGGCGACCGCCTGCGCTACGTTTTGGGATGTGAGCCCGCCGGCCAGCATCCAGGGGAGAGGCCAGCTCCTGCCGGACAGCAGGGTCCAGTCAAAGGCCACGGCATTGCCGCCCGGCAGCGCGCCTGTCATGGCCGCCGGCGGCTTGGCGTCGAACAGCAGCCGGTCGGCCACGGCGAGGAAGGGCGCCACCGCCTCCAGGTCGCCCGCCTGGCGCAGCTTCACCACCTTCATGACCGGCAGGCCGAAGCGCCGCTTGATCGCGGCCACCCGCTCCGGACTCTCGCCTCCGTGCAACTGCAGCAGGTCGAGCGAAACCTCCTTCAGGATCCCCTCGATGGTGGCATCCTCGGCATCGACCAGCAGGCCGGTTTTCACGATGCCCGCCGGGACCAGCGCGGCCAGCGCCGCCGCCTGGGAAGGAGTGACGGCGCGCGGGCTCGGCGGATAGAACACCAGCCCGACGAAGGCGACGCCATCCTCCACGGCGGCCGTCATCGCCTCAACTGTCGAGATCCCGCAGATTTTCACTTGCACGCTCATGGCGCGGGATTAGTGCCTCTCGGAGATGGCCCGAGTCAACCGGTTCACCCGAAGCGCTCCCGCCATTCGTGGTGTTGGTCGGGCTAGAAGCCGTCGTTGCTGCCGTCGCGGTCCTCGTCCCGCGGTGCGGCCGGCAGGCTGGCCGGACCCGCCGGCACCCAGCCGGTGCAGGTGCGAAAGGCCAGGCAGAGCAGGGAGAACAGCACGGCGAAGGAGAGGAAGTTGGTGACCGCGGCGACCAGGTCGAAAAGGAGGACGGCAAACACCGAGGGCGCTTCCTGCGGCAGGCTGTCGGAAGGGGGCGGTGCTGCCGTCGGCAGCTCGCCGCCCGGCGCCGGCAGCATCTGCGTGATGGAAATGTCGAACAGGCTGTCGAAAAGGAAGGCGGTGAGCGCCAGTTGGGCGAGCACGACAGGCAGGCCGGCGGCGAAGAGCGCGGCGGTGACCCTGGCCCCCTGGCCTGCGGTGTGCTGCCAGGCAAGACGCAGATCGTAGCTCTCTTCCACCGCGATGGCCGGGAAGATGAAACCGAGCCGCGCCAGCACATAGAGGACGCCGACGAAGACCAGCAGGAGGACCAGTGCCACCCCAAGCCCCGGCCCGGCATCCGCCGTGCCGGCGAGCCCGAGCAGGCCGGCAAGGACGGAACCGATGAAGGTCATGGGAAGGGTGAGCAGCATCATGACGAGAAACAGCAGCAGGCCGTGACCGAAGAAGCGCCAGTGCGGCTCTCGCCAGATCAGGGCGCGGGCCGGCAGGCCGGCAGGCCCCAGCAGCATGACGCGGCACCAGTTGACGCCGAAATGGCAGGTCGCCGCGAAGCTCACCAGCACCAGGAACAGGCTGGAGCTGCCACCGGCCGGCAGCGCGAGGGAGATCAGCGATGCCATTACCAGCAGCAGGAAGGCGCCCTTGGCGGCGCGGGCGACCAGGCCCAACTGACCGGCCACCGACGCAAAGGCACCGAGCACCGTCTCGCCGATTGGCAGGTTCGCCACCGCCTGGGGCGGCGGCTGGTTGGGATTGCTCATGATATTGGCAGCGTCACGCCTCGACGCCGGCCGCGTCCAGGTCGGCTGCGATGCGCCGGGCGGCGGCCAGGGGATCGTCCGCCGCCGTGATCGGGCGACCGATGACGATGTGGTCGGCGCCGGCGGCGATGGCATCTTCGGGCGTCATGATGCGCTTCTGGTCCCCGGCGGCCGACCAGCTCGGGCGGATGCCGGGCACAACCAGCAGGAAGTCCGGGCCACAGGCCTTGCGCAGCAGGACGATCTCCCGGGCCGAGCAGACCACGCCGTCGAGGCCGCTGTCCTGCGCCAGGCGGGCGAGGCGCTCGACCTGGGCCTCGGGCGGGCCCAGCTGGCCGACCTCGGCGAGGTCCGCGGCGTCCAGACTGGTGAGCACGGTGACGCCGATCACTTTCGGCCGCTCGATGCCGAGATCCTCGGCCGTCTCGCGCGCGGCCTCGGCGGCCGCGACCATCATGGCGCGCCCGCCGGAGGCGTGCACGTTGAGGATCCTGGGCCGTAGGTGGACGGCGGCACGCACCGCGCCGGCCACGGTATTGGGGATGTCGTGGAACTTCAGGTCGAGGAACAGCGGCGCGCCGCCGGCGGCCAGGCGCACGCCGTCCGGTCCCTGCGCCGTGAACAGCTCCTTGCCGATCTTGACGCCGCCGACGGCGCCGACCAGCTGGCGCGCGATGCGCGCCGCCTTGTCGACGTCCGCGGTGTCGAGGCCGACGAAGATGCGTTCATGGGGGGCGAGTTTCGTGGTCATCGCCCCTTCCTAGCAGAGCGTCGCCAGCCGGTCATCCCCGCCGTTCTCCGACCGGGATCCTCCGCCGCGGGTCTCTAGGCGCGGGTCAGGGTCTGATGACGGCCCTCCGCCCAGAGGCGGAAGTCCTTGAAGGAGGTCTCGCCGGTCGCGGTGCGGGCGAGCTGCTCGCCCATCAGGGCGCCGAACTTGAACATGTGCCCGCTGCAGCCGCCGATCAGCAGGATCGGCCCGTTGCTTTCGGTGACGAAGCGCTCGTCGGGGGAGACCGCGTAGGGGCAGACCTGGCCGCGCAACACCTTGTAGTCGGCGAAATCGCGCAGCAGCGGGGCGAAGGCGGAAGCCACTTCCGCCGCCTCGTTGTCGCCCAGCGGGTCCAGCCTGTCTGGGTCGCCCGGGCGGCGGTGCTGGCCGCAGCCGAATTTCAGCTCGCTGCCGCCGGCCGGCGGCGCGGCGTAGATGTCCACCTCGTTCAGCAGGTGGACCATGACCGGCGCCTTGGCCCAGCTCTCGGCATGGGCTTCCGGCGGCGCCATGTAGGCCACCACCTGGCGGTGCGGCACCGCCCGGCGCTTGGTTTCCGGGAACAGCTTGGCGGTCCAGGCGCCGACGGCCACCACGATGGCGTCGGCGGTTTCACGCTTGCCGTTCTCCAGGACGACGGCGCCGGTGCCGGGGTCGACGCCGACCACGCGGGTCTCGCCACGCAGGGTCACGCCGCGGCGGCCGAGGTCGCGGATGAGCGAGTCGACGATGCGTGAGGCGAACAGCAGGCCACCGGTCGTGTTGTAGAGGCCCCAGGCCTCCGGCGGTGCGGTCATGAAGGGGCAGAGCGCCTCGATCTGCTTGGCGTCGAGGGTTTCGTAGTCGAGGCCCAGGTGGTCGAGGGTCTGGCGCGAGAGATCGGCCCAGTCGCCCTCCTCCGTCGACAGCGCCAGGCTGCCGACCTCGGCATAGTGGGATTCGCCGAGGTCGTCCCACATCCGGCCCCAGGACCTCAGCGCATCCACCGTCATGGCGCAGTAGCCGGGCTGGTCGGCATAGGGCAGGCGGATCAGGCGGTGCTGGTCATAGGAGGCCCCGCCCGCGTGGGGCAGCGGCCCCTGCTCGAAGAGCAAAGCATCGTGGCCGCTGCGCGCCAGGGCCCAGGCTGTCGACAGACCGACGATGCCGCCCCCGATGATGATGACCTTCATTAGCTTGGAACCTTCCTGCGAGGCCTCGCCGCTCCCGCCGTCGTCCGGGCCCCAGGGACAAGCCCCCTGGCTTCATGCCGGCGGCGCCGCGTCCTGCATAGCGCCGGGCCGCTGCGAAATCCAGCGCCCCGAGATCCACCGGGCGAAATCGGCCGCTGGCCGTGCCCCCGCTCGGCCATGCAGTGCTCCTCCTCGGATCCGCACTGCTCTAAGACCGTTCGACGACCAGTTGCGCCGCCGCGAGATCCTCGACGGCGGTGCCGACCGACTTGAAAAGCGTGACTTGATCGTAGTAGCGCCGGCCGCTGCGGTCGCCGCGCGTCAACTCGAAGAGATCGCCGGCGATGTCGTCGACCGACAGCGCGCCTGTCTCAACGGCCTGCACGATGTCGCCGCCCTCCTTGGTCGCGCCGGCACGGGTGTCGACGAAGACGCGGGCGCGGCGCATCACCGCGTCGTCAGTCTCGCGCATATCCGGACGGAAGGCGCCGACGAGATCGAGGTGCTGGCCCGGCTGCAGCCAGTCGCCGTGGATCAGCGGCACCTTCGACAATGTGGCGCAGGAGATGATGTGGGCACCGCGCGCGGCCGTCTCCAGATCGTCGGTCCAGTCGACGCGGAAATCGCGGCGGTTCATGCGCTTGGCTAGGCGCTGCGCCTTCTCGGCGCTGCGGCCCCAGATCAGCACGTTGCAGATCGGCCGGACGGCCGCATGGGCCACGATGAGCTGCGGCGCCAGCGCGCCGGTGCCGACCATCAGCAGGCGCTCCGCATCGGGGCGCGAGAGATAGCTGGAGGCCAGCGCCGAGGCGGCGGCGGTACGCTTCACCGTCAAGGTGGGTCCGTCGATCAAGGCCAGCGGCGAACCGTTGCTGCCGTCGACCAGAACGTAGATGCCCATGACCGCCGGCAGGCTCTTTTCCGCATTGTCGGGAAACACCGTCACCATCTTGATGCCGATGTGGCGGCCGACCTGCCAGGCCGGCATCAGCAGCAGCGTCGCCGTGCTGCCGCCGGTCACCTCGATGTCGTGGTGATGGCGCACCGGCACCTGGAAGTCGCGGCGGAAGGCCTGGCGCAGGCGCTCGACCAGCGAGGGGTAGTCGAGGGCGGCCTCGACCTCGGCGGCGGAAACGATGCGCATCAGGCCGCCCGCACCGGTTCAGCGACCACCGGCGGCCGACTTCAGCCCGCTTGCGGGGTTTGCCAATTGCGGTGTGCCGGCGGCGGCGCTGCGCGGCGCCGCTGCGCTGCGCTTCAGATCGACAAGCTCGCGCTCCAGGAGGGCGGCGCGCTGCTCGGCGCGACGGGCGCGGGCGCGGGCGGCGCCGAAGCGCAGCCACATGAGGAAGGCGCCGATGAGGAAGCCGCTCAACAGGCTGCCCAGCAGGACCAGCGCGAAGGGCAGGACGAGATGGTACTCGAAGGGCCAGAAATCGATGGCCACCTGCTGCAGGTTCGCCGCCGTGAAAGTCACGAAGACGATCAGGAACAGGAAGGTGATGATCCAGTAGACGTAGTGCACAGGCGCAAACACCACTCGGATTGCCGCAAGTTCGGCCCGAGTCTAGCCCAATCGACGCCGCATCGCGAGGCCCTAGCCCGGATTTCTCAAACTATGACGCTCCGCCATAGTTTGAGAAATCCGGGCTCGGTAACCGGGACCGGCGAGGCCTCAGCGACTGTTCAGGCGCTCGCGCAGCTGCTTGCCGGTCTTGAAGAAGGGAACGTGCTTCTCCGACACGCTGACCGCCGCGCCGGTGCGCGGATTGCGGCCGACGCGCGCCTCGCGGCGCTTCACCGAAAAGGCGCCAAAACCGCGCAGCTCTACCCGGTCCCCCCGCGCCAGGGCTTCGCTGATTTCGTCGAAGATCGTCGTAACGATACGCTCAACGTCACGGTGATAGAGATGCGGATTGAGATCCGCGATATGTTGGATCAATTCAGATTTTGTCATAGCGACGTCATCCCCTCCCGATCCGCGAAGCGGTCGGTGTCCCCATCCCGTTTACCTCCCGCAGATCACGGTACGGCCGCCGGTATTTTCCCTTGGACCCAGGTAACCCTTGAGGTCGTTCCCCTGCTCCGGCCTGCGCTCCGCGCTGCTTTTTGTGCGTCCGGGGCTCGAGCTCCGGGCGCAAGTGAGGGAAACGTTGCCAGAGGAACGCTCAGGCGTCAAGGATAAGCCTTTCAGAACAAACGTTTTTTCGATGAATGCCGAGAACAAGAAAACGGCAGAGACTCGTGGAATCTCTGCGTTTTCGCCAGGGCCGCTAAGGCCCAGCCAAAAGAAAGCGGCCCGCCGGTGCTCCGGCGGGCCGCTGAATGGGCAGTTGCGATGGTCCGCGGCCGCGCCCGAGGGCGCGGCCGCGGCGGGATCAAGCGTCCTCGTCCTCGTCGCCGTCCTCGTCCTGGTCGCCTTTGCCGCGCTTGCGTGCGGCTTCGGAGATGGCGGCACCCAGGATGTCGCCCAGGCTGGCACCGGACTCGGTGGAGCCGTAGTCGGCGACAGCCTTCTTCTCTTCGGCAATCTCGCGCTGCTTGACGGACAGCGAGATCTTGCGGGTCTTGGGATCGACGGCGGTGATGCGCGCATCGACCTTCTCACCCACGGCGAAGCGGGTCGGCTGCTGCTCGCTGCGGTCGCGCGACAGTTCGGCCTTGCGGATGAAGCCGATGGGGCCGCCGTCGCCCACCTGCACCTCGATGCCGTTCTCGACCACCTGATGCACGGTACAGGTCACCACGTCGCCCTTCTTCAGGTTCTCGGTGCTGCCGGCGAAGGGATCCTCGCCGAGCTGCTTCACGCCGAGACTGACGCGCTCCTTCTCGACGTCGACGTCGAGCACCTTGACCTTGAGGAGATCACCCTTGCTGTAGCTCTTGGCCGCTTCCTCGCCCGACAGGTTCCAGTCGAGGTCGGAGAGATGAACCATGCCGTCGATCTCGCCGGGCATGCCGACGAAGAGGCCGAACTCGGTGATGTTCTTGATCTCGCCTTCCAGCTCGCTGCCGACCGGATAGTTGGCCAGGAAGGACTCCCAGGGATTGGAGCCGCACTGCTTTAGGCCCAGGCTGATGCGCCGCTTCTGCTCGTCGACGTCGAGGATCATGACCTCGACTTCCTGCGAGGTGGAGACGATCTTGCCCGGGTGGACGTTCTTCTTGGTCCAGCTCATCTCGGAGACGTGGACGAGGCCCTCGATACCGGCCTCCAGTTCCACGAAGGCGCCGTAGTCGGTGATGTTGGTGACGCGGCCGGTGAACTTGGTGCCGACCGGGTACTTGGCGGCGACGCCTTCCCAGGGATCGGCTTCCAGCTGCTTCATGCCCAGGCTGATGCGCTGGGTCTCCGGATTGAAGCGGATCACCTGCACCTGCACCTGCTGGCCGATGGACAGCACTTCAGTCGGGTGGTTGATGCGCTTCCAGGAGATGTCGGTGACATGCAGCAGGCCATCGACACCGCCGAGATCGACGAAGGCGCCGTAGTCGGTGATGTTCTTGACCACTCCGGTCAGCACCTGGCCTTCCTTCAGGTTGGCCACCAGCTCCGAACGCTGCTCGGCGCGGGTTTCCTCGAGGACAGCGCGGCGCGACACCACGATGTTGCCGCGCGAACGGTCCATCTTGAGGATCTGGAAGGGCTGCGGGGTGCCCATCAGCGGGCTGACGTCGCGCACCGGGCGGATGTCGACCTGGCTGCCGGGCAGGAAGGCCACGGCGCCGGAAAGATCGACGGTGAAGCCGCCCTTGACGCGACCGAAGATGATGCCGGTCACCCGCTCGTTGTTGTTGAAGGCCTTGGCCAGCAGCGTCCAGGCTTCCTCGCGCTTGGCCTTCTCACGGCTCAGCATGGCCTCGCCGTTCTTGTTCTCCATGCGCTCGAGGTAGACCTCGACCTCGTCGCCGGCCTTCAGCTCCGCCATCTGGCCGGCTTCGGCGAATTCCTTCAGGGCGACGCGCCCTTCCGACTTCAGGCCGACGTCGATAACCGCGGTGTCGCCTTCGATGGCGATGATGGTGCCGCGGAGGACTTTGCCTTCCAGCGAATCGTCAGTGCCGAGAGATTCATCGAGCAGGGCCGCAAAGCTTTCCTTCGCGACGGTGTTGGTGGCTGCTTCTGCCATGTGGGGACGTCCTTTCTCTTCTTCACTATCCAGGCCGGGCGGTTTGCCGCCGGTCTTCCCGGGACCATCCCGGGCGAAAACGTCTTGCTGGCTTGCACGGGACGGCCCCGAAAGGCAGCCGGAAAACCGATTTTCCTGAAACCGTTCCTGACGGCCCGCTTCGGAGAACACCCATTTTGGGGTTACCCCGGCTGACGCGCCAGCCCACGCCGGGCGATCTCCGCCATGGCGACCTCGAAGGCCTGATCGGCGTCCATCGCGCTGGTATCGAGCCGGACCGCATCCTCCGCGGCCCGCAAAGGGGCGGTCGCCCGCCCGCTGTCGCGCGCATCCCGTTCGCGCAAGTCCTGCAAAACGCGCGCGTATATACTCTGCTCGCCCCGTTCAAGCAACTCTTTATGGCGCCGGGCGGCGCGCGCCTCGACCGAAGCTGTCAGGAAGAATTTCACATCGGCGCCCGGACAGACCACGGTGCCGATGTCGCGGCCGTCCAGAACGGCACCGTTCAGGCCCCGCGGCGGCGCCGCGGCGAAGCGGCGCTGGAAGTCCAGCAGGGCGGCGCGCACCGCCGGGATGGCGGCCACCTTGGAGGCCGCCTGGCTGACCTTCTCCAGGCGCAGGTCGTCGCGTTCGAGGTCGATGGGCTCCAGGTCCCTGGCGGCGGCGGCGGCTGTTTCGGCGTTCTCCGGGTCGCCGCCGGCCACCAGGATCTTGGCCGCCACGGCGCGGTAGATCGACCCGGTATCGAGGTAGGCGCAGCCGAGGGCGGCGGCCAGGCGCCGCGCCAGGGTGCCCTTGCCGGCTGCCACCGGCCCGTCGACGGCGACGATCATGGCTGCCACTTGAGGGCGCCCTCCGGCGCCGCGAACTCGGCGCCGAGGCCCTGCATGAGGTCGGCGAAGTCGGGAAAGGAGGTCGCTACCGGCGTCATGTCGTCGATCAGCACCGGACGCTCGGCGGCGAGCCCGAGCACCAGGAAGCTCATAGCGATGCGGTGGTCCAGCTCGGTCTCGATGGCCTGCGCGTTGCCGCCGGGCGGGCGTCCGCCGCAGCCGGCGACGGTCAGGCTCTCCGGCTGCTCCTCGACGCCGACGCCGCAGCGGGCGAGGCCGCGGGCGATGGCGGCCAGGCGGTCGCTTTCCTTGACACGCAGCTCGCCCAGGCCATGCATCACCGTGCGCCCCTCGGCGGCGGCGGCGGCCATGGCGAGGATCGGGAACTCGTCGATCATCGAGGGCGCGCGCTCGGCCGGCACTTCCACCCCCTTCAGGCGACTGCCGCGCGCCACCAGGTCGGCGACCGGCTCGCCGCCCTGGTGGCGCCGGTTCTCGATGGCGATGTCGCCGCCCATCTCCTGCAGCGTGGTGATCAGACCGCTGCGCTGCGGGTTCATGCCGACGCCGGCCAGGCGCACCTCGGAGCCGGGCAGCAGGAGGGCGGCGACCAGTGGGAAGGCGGCGGAAGAGGGATCGGTCGGCACCTGCACGGCGCGCGCGATCAACTCCGGCTGGCCGGTGAGGAGGATCTCCTGCGCGGCGTGGCCTTCGTCGTCGATCTGGCGACGGCGGATGACGGCGCCGAAGTGGCCGAGCATGCGCTCGCTGTGGTCGCGCGTCGCCTCACGCTCGACCACCCGCGTCTCGCCCGGTGCGCCCAGGCCAGCCAGCAGCACGGCCGACTTCACCTGGGCCGAGGGCACCGGCAGGCGGTAGTCGAGCGGTAGCGGATCGCGGGCGCCGATCACCGTCAGCGGCAAGCGGCCGCCCTCGCGGGCGATGAACACGGCGCCGCAGGCCGAGAGCGGCTCGGTCACCCGCGCCATCGGCCGCTTGCGCAGGGAGGCGTCACCGGTCAGCACAGCGGTCAGCGGGTGGCTCGCCAGGATGCCCAGCAGCAGGCGCGCGCCGGTGCCGGAGTTGCCCATGTCGAGCACGTCCGCCGGCTCCTCCAGGGCGCCGATACCGCGCCCCCAGACGTGCCAGCGGCCGGCCGGATCGCGTTCGATCTGGGCACCCAACGCGCGCATCGCCGCGGCGGTACGCAGCACGTCTTCGCCCTCCAGCAGACCGTCGATGACGGTTTCCCCCACTGCCAGCGCACCGAACATCAGGGCGCGGTGCGAGATGGATTTGTCACCGGGCAGCCGGACGCTGCCTGAAAGCGCCGTGCCCGGCCTGGCAGTCATGGGTTTCACGGGAGGCGGCTTCCTTGTCTGGGGAGGTGTCTGGCTAGTATTCCGGCAGACCTTCCGCCGATGTTCGAACAGTTTCTATCGGCCTTTCGGGGGTGGCTGCAATCCCCTGCTCCGCCGGGCCGCCGGGGTCCGGCCCGGCAGGCGGCAATAACCTTTTGACAGCGATGCACGATCATGGCAATTGCCACGCCCAACCAATGAACTGCAGACCTGTGGAGGTACGCGCTGGTGGCAAATCCGAAATGGGGAACCAAGCGCAGCTGTCAGAGTTGTGGGGCCAAGTTCTACGACCTGCTGAAATCGCCGATCGTCTGCCCCTCCTGCGGGGCGGTGTTCGATCCGGAGGCGCTCTTGAAATCGCGCCGCCCGCGCAGTGCGCCGAAGCCCGAGGCTCCGGCCAAGCCGAAGAAGCCGAAGCCCGTGGCCGCCGAGGGCGAGGATAGCGAGGACGTCGAAGACGACTTCGAAATCGATGATGAGGAGGCCGATGCGGTCGTCGGCAAGAGCAAGGACGATGACGATTTCATCGAGGATACCTCGGACCTGGGCGACGACGACGTGGCCGAAGTCGTGGTCAGTGACGACGACGAAGACACCTGACATCCTGGCGTTAGCCTAAGAGTAACCCTTGGCGTCGATACTCCGCCGCGCCGGTCCAGGCCCGGCAGGCGGAAGCGGCGCCCAAGGAAGGGGACGGGAGCCCACGAGTTTTCTCTTGCCTTGATACGGCGGGATACTTAATTTCCCGCTCCACGCCGCCGGGCGGCAGCCGTTTAGACAGGTTCAACCGGTGGTTCCCATGGGGCCGTAGCTCAGTTGGGAGAGCGCTACAATGGCATTGTAGAGGTCGTCGGTTCGATTCCGTCCGGCTCCACCAAGTTTTCAGGAAGGGTTCGATCCGTCAGGTCGAACCCTTCTTGCTTTTCGGGGTTGCTCCTGTGCGGCCCTATCCCCGACAGGACGCCTTGCGTAGCAGGTGATTGCGGATGAAGTCGCCGTCGTGATCCTCGAACGCCATCACGACCTCGACGCCGGCTTCAAGCAGTCGGCGCATCGTCTCGTTCCGACAGGCGTCCGCATCGGATTCCCTCAGATCTTGGGCAAGAGCTTGGCTGATCCCGTAGCTTTCCTGGACGGAAAGCCGGATGCGAGCCTCGACCGTGAGGTCATAGATCTCCAATGCCAGGATTTCCCTGTCCGTGGGGAGGTCGACGGGCAGTTGCGTCTGCATTTCCGCCGCCCATCGCTGGAGTTCATTCTGAAGCTCTTCCGGAGAGATCCTACCGGCATCATCTCGAAGCTGATCGATCTCTGCCAAGGTGAACCCCAACATCTTCGGATCATCGGGCCGGTCAAGGACGATGAAGATGGCGACCGCCACCAGCCCCGCGGGAATGAGGTAGGGTAGATATCTCCTCACCTTGCGACCCCTCCGTGCAAAGATCTTGGTTTATGCGCCGATTTGGCGAAGGCGGCAATTTGCAAGTCCCCGGCGTTTTCCGTGAGGTGCAATGGGTCCCGCCGCCGCTTGCCGAAAACGCTCCGATGCCCTATTCGAGGCCTCCAGTGACCCAAGGATGGCGAGATTCGGATGGCTGATCGCAAATACCGCATCGCCGTGATTCCTGGAGACGGGATCGGCAAGGAAGTGATTCCGGAGGGCCAGCGTGCGGCCGAGGCGGTCGCCGGCCGTCATGGCTTCGCCCTGGAGTGGCAGCACTTCGACTGGTCCTGCCAGCGCTACGCCGAGACCGGCCGCATGATGCCGGAAGACGGCATCGCCCAGGTCAAGGAGTTCGATGCCATCTACCTCGGCGCGGTCGGCTTTCCCGGCGTGCCGGACCACGTCTCGCTCTGGGGCCTGCTGATCCCGCTGCGCCGCGAGCTCGACCTCTATGCCAACGTGCGGCCGGTGCGCCTGCTGAAGGGTATGACCTCGCCGCTGGCCGGGCGCGGCCCGGAAGACATTGACTTCATCGTGGTGCGCGAGAACGTCGAGGGCGAATACTCGGAGATCGGCGGGCGGCTCTACGCCGGGACCGAGCAGGAGATGGTCTCCCAGCTGTCCTGCTTCACGCGCCGCGGCACCGACCGCATCCTGAAGTACGCCTTCGAGCTCGCCGAGAAACGCCGGCGCCGGCACGTGACCTCGGCCACCAAGTCCAACGGCATCGTGCACACCATGCCTTACTGGGACGAACGCTTTGCCGCCATGGCGGAGCAGTATCCCGGCGTGAAGACGGCGCAGTACCACATCGACATCCTGACCGCCCACTTCGTGCAGCACCCCGACTGGTTCGACGTGGTGGTCGCCTCCAACCTCTTCGGCGACATCCTCTCCGATCTCGGTCCCGCGGTGGCGGGCTCCATCGGCATTGCCCCGGCGGCCAACCTCAACCCGCCGCGCGAGTTCCCTTCGCTCTTCGAGCCGGTGCACGGTTCGGCGCCCGACATCGCCGGCAAGGGTATCGCCAACCCGGTCGCCGCGGTGTGGACCGCCGCCCTGATGCTCGACCACCTCGGCGAGAGCGCTGCGGCGGCGGAGCTGGAGGCGGCTGTGGAGAGCGTGCTGGTGAACCCGCAGGGGCGCACCCGCGACCTCGGCGGCAGCGCCGACACCCGCGGTTGCGGCGAGGCGATCCTCAAGGCGCTGGCCTAGCCCGGATTTCTCAAACTATGGCGGGCGTCACGGAGGCCAGCCGGTACGCCTTGACCTTCCCGTCGCTGCAAGCGTCAGGCTGCCGCGCAGGCAAGGCGAAAGGAAGATCGGGGGATGCCGAGGAAGGCTCGCTGGATAGTGATCGGCCTGGCCGGCCTCGCCGCGGCGGCGGGGGCGGCGGCCTATTTCGCGACGGGGAACGGTGCCGGCGCGGCGCTCGACCCGGACGACCCGGAGAAGGTGGCGCTGGGCGCCCGGCTCTATGCCGAGCACTGCGCGGCCTGCCACGGCACCGAGCTGGAGGGCCAGCCCAACTGGCGCCAGCGCCGCCCCGACGGCCGCCTGCCGGCGCCGCCGCACGACGAGACTGGTCACACCTGGCACCATCCGGCCGAGCAGCTCTTCGCGCTCACCAAGCAGGGCCTGGCGGCGCTCGCTGGCGCCGACTATCAGAGCGACATGCCCGCCTATGAGGGTAAGCTAAGCGACGCCGAGATCTGGGCGGTGCTCTCCTACTTGAAGAGCCGCTGGCCGGCCGAGATCCGGACCCGGCACGATCAGATTTCCGAGCGCTAGAACGACCTTGGGCGGAGGACGACGATGAAGACGACGCTGGCAGCGGTATTTGCGGCAATCCTCATGGCCGGCGCGGCCGTGGCCGACACCGCCAGCCCCTATGCCGGCTGGCCGGCGCGCGACATCAAGGCCCTGTCGGCGCAGCAGATCGACGACCTCGCTGCCGGGCGCGGCATGTCGCTGGCGCTGGCGGCGGAGCTGAACGGCTACCCGGGGCCGCGCCACGTGCTGGACCTCGGCACCGACCTCGGCCTGACCGCCTCCCAGCGTGCCGCCTTCGAGGCGCTGTTCCGGCAGATGCAGGCCGAGGCGCAGCGACTGGGTGCGGCGATCCTGGCGGAGGAAGCGGCCCTCGACCACACCTTCCGCAGCGGCCGGGCGGACGAGGCGGCCCTGCGCGAGCGCCTGGCGGCGCTGGGCGCGCTGCAGGGTGACCTGCGCTACGTCCATCTGCGCAGCCACTTGGCGGCCCGGGCGCTGCTCAGCCCGGCCCAGGTGGCCGAGTACAACGCCCTGCGCGGCTACGCGGCGGGCGACGAGCCGCCGGCCCACGGCAGCCACGGCCACAGCCCCGCGCAGCCGTAGCAGTTGTCCGAACAAAAACAGAACAAATGACTCGCACGGTTGAATAGACGCTGCTACGCTGCATCTTCGGTAGAGAAAGAAGGGCAGCGGGAGGCAGCATCATGCCGTGCCGATCCAGGTTCAGAGGCCGTCTGGTCGGCCTCGTCTTCATCTCCGGACTCGCCGCCCTCGGGCCGGTCTCGCCCGCCCGCAGTTTCGAGGTCGGCGAGCGCTTCGCGGCCGGCGACTGGGCCGGCCACGCCCAGTACGACGACGACGGCACCGGCCGGCAGAGCTTCAGCCTCTGCCTCATCTCCGCCGAGTTCGACAACGGCATGACCCTCGCCTTCATCCGCAAGGCCGAAGGCTTTGCCTTCTTCATCAGCGACCCGCGCTGGCAGCTCGAGCAGTACGCAACTTACCCGCTCACCGTGAGCATCGACCGGCTGTGGTCCGAGCGCGTCGAAGGCCGCGCGGTGCTGCATTCGGTGCTGGTCGAGCTGCAGCCGGAGCTACGCGTCTGGGATGCGCTGAGCCGGGGCAGGCGGCTCACCGTGGTGAGCGACGCGCGGCGCTTCGACTTCGTGCTTGATGGCAGTGCCCGCGCCCTCGACCGCCTCGAGCGGTGCTTCCGCGACCACAGCCGCGCCGTCGTCGAGGCCGACAGAAATCCCTTTGGGGGGAGCAGCAATCCCTTCGCCGCCGCGCCCGTTGCGCCGCCGCAGCAGGCGCCGCGGCCGCCGCGCCCGAGCCTGCAGCTCGCGCAGCTGAGCGGCCTGCTGGAGAAGGTGGTCGGAGTCGAGTTCTGGGTGAAGCCGGCTGCCGAGGTCGATGTGTCACTCGAGATGGACTACGTCTACGGCGTCGGCGACCTGTTGACCGGCTTCTACTGGGAACAGCTGGACGACGGCCGCAGCGCCGAGCGGATTCTCTCGGATGCCCTGGCCGCGCTGCAGGAGGGCTGCTCCGGGCCCTTCGTCTCCGGCCTCAGGGCCAGCGTCGACAGCAAGCGTGCCCTGCGCACCCACGGCTCGCATGCCTGCAAGGCCGACGACTTCTTTGCCGACGCCACGGTGATCGCGTGGAAGAACGGCTACGCGACCGTCTTCGTGAACACCACGGACATGGCCGATGCCCAGGTCGCCGAGGAGATCGGCAGCGCCATCGGCACCGCGCTCGCACCTTAGCGGCGGCCTCGCCGTCATAAATCCTTCCGCATTCCGTCACCGCCGGGACATCGCCGGCCCCCTAGAGTCTTTCATGGCAAATCTCTTTTGGGGGAAAACACGATGAACCGACGCGCCCTTGTGCTGGCGGGGCTGATCGCCCTGGCACCGGCCTCCCAGGCTGTTGGCATGGATATCAAGCTGCTCACCAGCGACGACCCGCTGGCAAACTGGCGGACCGTTACCTATGCGGGCGGCAAGACCACGGCCTTCTCCATCGGCCTCGGCTCGGCCGCCTTCCGCCATCCGAGCGATCCGGCCAACGTGATCTACGTGGTCTCCGACCGCGGGCCCAACTTCACCTGTGGCGCTGCCAAGAAGATCATGGGCGAGGCGAGTCAGGCACTCTGCAAGGACGTGAAGGGCGCGCGCTTCTATCCGACGCCGGACTACACGCCGTCGATCTACCGCCTCGAGCTAGACCCGGCCGCCGGCACCTTTGCGGTGAAGGACGTCATTGCGCTGAAGACGGCCTCCGGCCTTGCGATCACCGGCCTCTTGAACCCCCAGAGCGTGGCTAAGACGGACCAGGGTCTCGACGCCCAAGGCAACAAGCTCGCCTACGACGCGAACACGGTGGACGCCGAGGGCCTGGTGAAGCTCTCCGACGGCAGCTTCTGGATCGGCGAGGAGATGGGCCCGTCGGTGCTGCATGTCGCCGCCGACGGGCGCATCCTGAAGCGCATCGTGCCATCAGACGCGGTGGACGACTACAAGGCCGCCGATACCGAGATCGTCGGCGGCCTGCCGGCCATCCTCTCCAAGCGCCACGCCAACCGCGGCATCGAATCGATGGCGGTCTCGCCGGACGAGCAATTCCTCTACTTCATGCTGCAGAACCCGCTCGACAACCCGGACCCCAAGGCCTATGCGCAGGCGAAGAACACCCGCCTGTTCAAGATGGAGCGTGCAAGCGGCAAGCTGGTCGGCGAGTACGTCTATCCGCTGGATGAGCCGCAGAGCTTCGGCCTCGATCCTTCCGACAAGCAGAGCGCACCGCGCGTCTCCGAGCTGGCGGCGATCGGCCCCGACCGGCTGCTGGTGCTCGAGCGTACCGACGCCACCACCAAGCTGCACGAAGTGTCGCTCGCGGGGGCGACCAACATCCTCGGCAGCAAGTGGGACGACACGGCGACGGCGCCGAGCCTGGAGCTGAGCAACGAGCTCGCCGGCACCGGCATCGTCACCCTGGCGAAGACCCTGCGCATCGATACCGCCCGCGACTTCCCGGAGGCGCCGACCAAGCTGGAAGGGATCGCCTTCCTCGGCGACGGTACCCTGGCCCTCATCAACGACAACGACTTCGGAATCGGCGGTGATGAGACCAAGGTGCTACTGGTCGGCGGCGCGGTGACGGTCGATACTGCGATCTATACGAACTGATCCCCGACGCCTTCCGTGGGGGCGGTTCGTCGGACCCGAGGCCTTCTGCGGAAGCCTCCCATTGAGCCCTAATCCTGCTCACCTTGCGGCCGGCGGCCCCTCCTTGGGGGGCGCCGGCCTTTTCTTGCGGCTTGCAGGGACGATTTGCGCCGTTTCGCCGCTCGGCTAGACTGGCTCCCTGTCTTCCTGCAGGAGAGCGCATGGCGCGCATCATCGCCGAAACCACCGCCTGGCAACCCGCGCCGCAATCGCTGCCGGCCGAGCGGGCGGTCTTTGCCATCGGGGACGTGCATGCCCATGCCGATCATCTTTGGGTCCTGCAGGAGCACATTGCCGGCATTATCGCGCTGGAACACGATGCCGAGCAGGTCTCCGTGGTCTGGCTGGGCGACTACGTCGATCGCGGCTGGCAGCCGCTGCAGACCCTCGACCTGGTGGCTGCCGGGCTCGGCCAGCCGGGCGTCGAGGAGATCCGCCTCATCGGCAACCACGAGGTCTACCTGATCGAGGCGGCGACCGGCGAGGATCTCAGCCTGCCGCGGCTGCTCAGCTGGTGGCGCTTCGGCGGCGAGGAGACCCTGAAGATGCTGGCGCCCGACGCCCGCATGGAAGATCCGGCGGAACTGGCCGCAGCGCTCAGGGAAAGCCTGGGTCCGGAGCGGCTCGACTTCCTCCAGGGGCTCGAGCTGCAGCACCGCATCGGCGATTACGTCTTCGTGCATGCCGGGCTCAACCCGGCCCTGCCGCTGGAGGCGCAGACGGAGCATGACATGCTGTGGATCCGCGAGCCCTTCCTCAGCGGACGCGGCTGGCCGCATCCGGTGACCGTGGTGCATGGCCACACGCCGGAGGGCCCGACCGCGCTGAGCCACCGCATCGGGGTCGACAGCGGCGTCTTCATGAGCGGTTCGCTGAGCGCCGTGGAACTGCACGGCGAGCGCCTCAGATTCATCAGCACACGCGAAGAAACCTAGGCTTTTCGAATGAGTTGACGCGGGTTAAGGCTAACGGAAGCCTTGCCATGGCCGGCTTTAAGCAAGCCCTAAGGGTTCTGGCGGTAGAATTGCTATCATTTCCGTTAGCATTCACCCCTTTGGGCGGCGCTGCGGGGCCGGTCGGCGGTCATGAGAGGGGCACCGAAGGTTGCAAGCCAAGGAAACCCAAGAGGTTGACATCGCGCTGACGGAGGCCGAGCAGCTGCGCGAGCAGCGCGACCGCTTCCTTGCCTTTGCGTTTGCCGCTTCCGACCTGCTTTTGGAGGTCGGCGACGACAGCCAGATCCGCTATGCCGTGGGTGCCACCAACCAGCTGTTGGGCGGTCCGCCCGCCGCGGTGATCGGCCGCGGCTGGCTCGACCTCTTCGTCGAGGAGGACCGCGCCCTGCTCGTCGCCAAGATCGGCGATCTGGCGCCGGGCAAACGCTGCGGCCCGATCCTTGTTTCGATCTGTCCGGTCGAGGTCGCCAAAGGCAAGGCAGCGCCGCGGCACCTGCCGCAGGCGGTCAAGGTGGCATTCAACGCCTGTCGCATTCCCGGCCACAAGGACGTCATCTACTGCACCCTCACGGTGGCCAACATCAGTCTGGCCAAGGCGGCGCGGTCGACGGGTGCGCGTACCGGCGGCGGGCTGCTGTACCGCGACGGCTTTGAATCGGCGGCGGCGGAAACCCTGGAGGCGGCGCGCGCGACGGGCCAGGACGTGGAGATCACCTTTATCGAATTCGTCGGGGCGGCAGGCTTCCGCGAGCGTCTCGGCAACGACCGCTGGGAGGCCTTCTACACCGATGCCGCCACGGTGCTGCGCAGCGGCGCCATCGACAGCGACACGGCCGGCACTATCGCCGAGGACCGCTTCGGTATCGTTCATGAGGCCGGCACCGGCGTCGGCACCGAAGTGCGCCGCCAGCTGGCCGAGCTAGCCCGCGCCTTCGATCCCACCGGCAGCGGCCTGAATGTCGAGCAGGCCACGATCACCACCTCGACCAACGAACTGACCGGCGAGGAAGCGGCCCAGGCGCTGGTTTACACCATAAACAAGGTCGCGTCCCAGGGCAGCGGCACTCTCGGAGTCGCCAGCCTCGCCGCCTCCTTCCACGAGCAGGTGATGGAGACGCAGGATCGCATCGCGTCGTTCAAGGCGGTGGTCGCCAGCAACCGCTTCGACTTCGCCTTCCAGCCGATCGTCGACCTGGAGACCCGCGAGATCTCGCATTTCGAGGTACTGGCCCGCTTCGCCCACGGCGAATCGCCCTACCAGACCATCGTCTTCGCAGAGGATGTCGGATTGATCCAGGACTTCGACCTCGCATGCTGTCGACGCGCCATGGGTTTCATGGCCGAGCGGGTGCAGAGTTCGCCGGTCAACCTGGCGGTCAACCTTTCCGGCCTGTCGCTGCAGAGCGACGTCTTCGTCGAGGCGCTGATCGGCCTCCTGCAGAAGCACGCCGACCTTGCCGGACGCCTGATGTTCGAGGCCACGGAATCCTCGCGCATGCACGACCTGGAGCGGGTCAGCCGGGTGTTCAATGCCCTGAAGGCTCGGGGCTTTGCCATGTGCCTCGACGACTTCGGTGCGGGCGCCGCTTCCTTCCAGTACCTGCGCGCGCTGGAGGTCGACTACGTGAAGATCGACGGCACCTACACCCGCCGCCTGCTGAGCTCCGACCGCGACAGCCTGATGTTGCGTAACCTCTGCGAGCTCTGCGCGGACCTCAACATCAAGACCATTGCAGAGATGGTGGAACTGGACGATCAGGTCGCCAAGCTGCGCAGCCTCGGCGTCCACATGGGCCAAGGTTACCTGCTCGGCCGCCCGGCGCCGCAGCCGGTCTTCGTCGGAACCTCCCGGGGCCGGCGCCAAGCCTAGAAATCATTCAGGAATCGCGGCAACCGGATCAGGTTTTCCGCTGCCCCAGGCTACTCGCCGCCGCTTGATTGCCTGCCGCGGCACCCTATCTAATCCTAGGCGGCGCCGCTTTCCGGGCCGCTGGCGGGCGGGCAGCCGGGATGCGGTGCCCGACCCCGTGCAACCGGAGTACAGCCTTGCTCACAAAGGAGGAGGCAGGATCTATGACACGACTATCGCTCTTCAACAGCCCGCTCCTGCTCGGTTTCGAGCAGTTCGAGCAGGCCATCGACCGAATTTCCAAGACCGCTGACGGCTACCCGCCATACAATGTCGAACAGCTCGGCGAGAATCGCCTGCGCATTACGCTGGCAGTGGCAGGTTTCACCGAAGAGGATCTCTCGGTGCAGATCGAGGACCGCCAGCTGGTGATCCGCGGCAAGCAGGTCGACGATCAGAGCCGGATCTATCTGCACCGCGGCATTGCAGCCCGCCAGTTTCAGCGCAGCTTCGTGCTGGCCGAGGGCATCGAGATCAGCGGCGCCACGCTCGAGCGCGGCCTGCTTCATATCGACCTGGAACGCCGGGTCGTCGAGCCGGAAGTGCGCACCATCAAGATCAGGACCGAGGACGTCGCCGAAGGCGCCGGCCAGGTCCTTGAAGATATTCGCCCCGAACAAGAGGTGGAGGGACGGAAATGAACCAGCAGGTCACCTATAGCGAACTGTCGCAGCACGACTTCCTGCTGCTTGGCATCAACGACATCGCCTATGTGAAGAAGGAGGAGCGCGACGGCAAGGACGTCTTCATGATCCACTCCGCCGACGGCGCCCCCATCACCGCACTGGCCAATCACGAAGTTGCCTTCGTTGCGGTGCGCCAGAACGGCCTGGAGCCGCTCAGCGTACACTAGAGTGGATTGGCGGCAGCGGCAGCCGCCTCAAGCCGCGTGGCTGGCCTGGCTCTGGGTCAGCAGTGCGTAAATCGCCTCGGCGCTGTCGGTGCCGCGCAGCTTGTCGCAGACCGGGCGGTCGCGGAACAGGCGAGACACCCGGGCCAGCGCCTTCAGGTGGTCCGCGCCGGCAGTCTCCGGGGCCAGCAACACGAAGATCAGGTCGACCGGATGCTCGTCGATGGCGTCGAAATCGATCGGCGTCTCCAGGCGGGCGAAGAGCCCGTAGAGACGGTCGAGTTCCGGCAGCTTGCCATGCGGGATGCCGATGCCATGGCCGACGCCGGTGGTGCCGAGGCGTTCGCGCTCCATCAGCACCTCGAACAGCGCTCTTTCGGGCTGTCCGGTAAGATCGGCGGCCTTCTTGGCGAGTTCCTGAAGAGCCTGCTTCTTGCTGGTGACGCGAAGGTTCGCGATCACGCTCTGAGGTAAGATCAGATCAGAAATATCCATCAGTAACTCTTTGTGCTCGGCGGATCACTCGCCGCGATTTCCGCGGGGGTCGATCCAGCCGATGTTTCCGTCGCTGCGCTGGTAGATCATGTTCAGGCCGCCGTGGGCACTGTTGCGGAACATCATGGCCGGCAGGTTTGCCAGGTCCATGCGCATGACCGCCTCGCTTACCGTGAGCATCGGAATTTCGGTTGTCATTTCCGCAACAACGGCCGGCGGCCCGTCCGCGCTGCACTCTTCTCCTAACTCCTCGAGGCTGTCGCCAGCCAGAATGTACTGCTGGGCGGGCAAAGGATCTGCCTCGACAGCCTTGCTGTTATGGTCCCGCAAACGCCGCTTGTAGCGGCGCAACCGCTTCGACAGGCGGTCGGCCGCGCCGTCGAAAGCGGGATAGGGCTCATTTGCATCGCCATGAGCTTCCAGCTGAATGCCACGTCCTACATGCGCCGAGATGACGGCACGGTAGAGATGCGCGTCTCGCGAAAGCGTCACCGTAACCTCCAGCGCATCCCCGAAGTACTTGTCGAGAATTCGAGAAAGGCTTTCGTCTACGTGCGTTCGCAGCGCGTCACCGACGTCCAGCTGCTTTCCTTTAACGGAGAGCTGCATAACCACTTGTATGGATTGAAACGAGGCGGCCTACCACCTCCACAGCATGCCCTATAGGCTAGGCGGGCGCAACATAGAGACGGCCCCAGGTCGAGTCAATAGGCGGTCTCCAAAGGTTAACGGCTGCCGACCCGGCAAGGAAAACAGGGCTAAATCAAATGGTTAGACATGGTTGACCAGGCCCGCTTTCTCGCGCCGGCGCTGCACTGACGACGGGATCCGCATGGCTTCACGGTATTTGGCCACGGTGCGCCGGGCGATATCCACGCCGTCCTTGCGCAGCAGCTCGACGATGGTGTCGTCGGACAGGATCGAGCGGCAGTTCTCCGCGTCGATCAGCAGCCTGATCCGGTGGCGCACCGCCTCGGCCGAGTGGGCCGTGCCGTTGGCGCCGGGGATGGAGGCGGTGAAGAAGTACTTCAACTCGAAGGTGCCGCGCGGGGTCGCCATGTACTTATTGGACGTGACCCGGCTGACCGTCGATTCGTGCATTTCGATTTCGGTTGCGATGTCGCGCAGCGTGAGGGGTCTCATGTGTTCCACGCCCTGGCGGAAGAAGGCATCCTGCTGGCGTACGATCTCGGTCGACACCTTCAGGATCGTGGTGGCGCGCTGGTGCAGCGCCTTGACCAGCCAGTTGGCCGACTGCAGGCGATCATTCAGGTACTCGCGCTCCTTCTTGGAGCGCACGTGGGCGGAGACCTGCGCGTAGTAGTCGGAGTTGACCAGCACCCGCGGCACGGTCTCGCTGTTCAGCTCGACGATCCAGCCACCCTTGCGGTCCGGGCGCATCAGCACGTCGGGGACAACCGGCTGCGCCACCTCGCCCTCGAAGGTCAAGGCCGGGCGCGGGTCGAGCGCCTTGATCTCGACGATCATGTCGGCGAGGTCCTCGTGATCCACGCCGCAAATCTTGAGCAGCCGGGCATGCTCGCCCTTGGCCAGCAGCTCCAGGTTCTCCACCAGCACCTGCATGGCGGGATCGTAGCGATCGCGTTCCTTCAATTGCAGGGCAAGGCACTCGGCGAGCGAGCGGGCGAAGATCCCTGTCGGCTCGAAGCCCTGCAGCACGGCGAGAACGTCTTCGATCCGCTCCAGAGGGCAGCCGAGCTGCGCGGCCAGTTCGACCAGATCGACGCTCAGGTAGCCGTTGTCGTCGAGCTGGTCGATCAGGCAGACGCCGATCGCCCGATCGGTGGGGTCGGAAATCTCCATCTGCATCTGCACGGTGAGATGCTGGCGCAGGCTGATGGACTCGGACAGGCGCTGCTCCAGCGAGTACTCGCCGTCGTCGCCTGTGCTCGACGCGCCCTGCGTCGAGAAGGCGGGCTCGCTGCCGGGGCCTTCGCCGGCGGCGCTGTTGGTGTAGACGTTTTCATAGTCGGTATCGAGCGGCGCCTCGGCGGCGGAGGGCAGCTGTTCCGCGGTCGAGTGTTCAAGGACGTCGATGTCGCGGGGGCCTTCGCTGGCCTCGCCTTCGTTTGCGGAATCGGCTGCCTCCGCCTGCTGGTCCACCGAAGGGCCCTCCAGCAAGCTGTCGTTAGCGCCCTCGTCGCGGTCGAGCAGTGGGTTTTGCTCGAGCTCTCGGTCCACTTCCGCCGCTAGTTCCAGGTTGGAAAGCTGCAACAGCTTGATCGCCTGCTGCAGCTGCGGCGTCATGACCAGAGATTGGCGCTGGCGCAGTTCCAATCTTTGTGTCGCCGCCATATCGCTTAACCTTTTAGAGGCTAAACCTTTCGCCCAGGTAAACGCGTCGGACGTCCTCATGGGCGACGATCTCGTCGGGGGCCCCTTCCATCAGCACGACGCCGTCGTGGATGATATAGGCCCGGTCGACGATCTCCAGGGTTTCGCGCACGTTGTGGTCGGTGATCAGTACGCCGATGCCGCGGTCCTTCAGGTGCGAGACGAGATCGCGGATGTCGCTGACAGCGATCGGGTCGATGCCGGCCAGCGGTTCGTCAAGCAGAATGAAGTTGGGCTGCGAGGCGAGCGCCCGGGCGATTTCGACGCGTCGCCGCTCGCCGCCGGAAAGCGCGACCGCCGGGGTGCGACGCAGGTGGGTGATGGAGAACTCGGCCAGCAGGTTCTCGAGCGTTACCTCGCGCTTCTCGCGCACGGGTTCGATGACTTCCAGCACACCGCGTATGTTCTGCTCCACGGTAAGGCCGCGGAAGATCGACGCTTCCTGCGGCAGGTAGCCGATGCCGAGGCGCGCGCGGCGGTACATCGGCATGTCGGTGATATCGTGGCCGTCGAGGGTGACCCAGCCGTAGTCCGGCGAGATGAGCCCGGTGACGATGTAGAAGCAGGTCGTCTTGCCGGCGCCGTTGGGGCCAAGCAGGCCGACCGCCTCGCCCCGCTGCAGCGACAGGGTGACGCCGCGCAGCACCGGCCGCTTCTTGAAGCTCTTGCCGATGTTGACGGCCATCAGGCCGACATTGTCCGTCACCAGGCGCGGGCCTTCCGCAGCGCCGGCGGGTAGGGTGGCCCTGCCGGCGTCACTCGCCGCCGTTGCCTTGTTGCGCGTCTCGCTCACCAGTCCGACCCCCAATCCTCATGATGCGTCGCGGTTCCGTCAGGACCCGCTGTCGCCGGCCTCGGCAGCCGGCGCCGCTTCGTCCGCCCCCGGCACCTCGTCGCCGGCTTCCTTGTCCTTGCTGGCGCGCGGCAGCACCAGGGCCTTTACCTGGGTGGGCTGCCCGGCGCTGCCCGGCCGCGCGCCCAGCAGCTTGCTGATGCCGGTGGCCATGTTGACCTCGGCATAGTTGCCGTCCAGCTGGTTTTCGCCCTGCGTGATTTTCACCTCGCCTTCCAGCTCGGCGCGCTCCTCGTCGACGAAGTACACGCCCTTGCGCCCGCGGGCATATTCTTTGGCGGTGAGGATTTCGACGTTGCCGACCGCATCGATGCGATGGACTGCGAGGTCGCCCTCGGCATCTTCCCGAAAGTTGGCGGTCAGTACGTCGGCCTTGATCTGCTTGTCCTCGTGGGTCGCGTGGGCTTGGCCGCGCGCCACCGCCTTGCGCTGGCCTTCCCAATACTCGAGGCTGTCGCGCGCGGTGACGACGTCGTCCTTGCTCACCAGGCGCAGATCGCCGCCGGTCATGACGAAGATCTGCTCGTCGAGCTTGTACTGGCCCTTGTCGCCATAGACGGATCCCTCCGGCGAATTGATGCGGACGTTGCCGGTGGCCTCCAGCAGAAAGATCTCCGTCTCGCCCTCCGCGCCCTCGTCCGGCTCGCGGTAGTAGGCGGTCAGCACGTCTGCCAGCACTTCGACGTCGCCACTGGCGGCGCGCGCATTGCCGCGGGCGATGTAGGTCTTGTCGTTGCGATTCCACTCGATGCCGTCGTCGGCATTGATCTCCAGCGGCTGGTCGCTCTTGCGCAGGTTCTCTACCGACTGACCGAAGGCGGGCCGCCCGGGCGACGCCGCGGAGATGACTGCGAAGGTCGCCGCCAGCAGCAAGCCCGCGGCCAGGCGCCGCGGCGAAGGGAGAGCCTGCAGGCCGCGGATCATGGCCTGCCCTCCCGCCCGGGCAGGCTGTCCTTGGCCGCCGGCTGGATGAGCAGGCGGCTCTTGCCGGTGAAGACGATGACTTGGCCACGCTCGCTGAGGCGGAAGCCCTCCGATTGCAGCTCGCCGGAGGGGCCCGTCCCGCTGACGGCCGAGTCGCCGGCCGCCGAACCCTCCTTCAGATCGACGCTCGCCGCCTCGGTGACGATGTCGAAGCCCTCGTCGTGGGTCAGGTGGACCCCGCCGATCAGGTCCAGCATCTCCTCCTCGCGATGGTAGTGGCCGACACGCGCGGAGAGCGCGACCAGTCCCTCGGTGGCGCGGATGTCGGCCTTGGGGTGCTGCAGCTCGACCACGTTCTCGTTGTCCGGCGTCTGTGTTGCCATGTCGGCGGCGACGTTGAAGGGTTGGTTGTTCTCGTCGACGCCGCTGTAGCGCGCATTCAGCATGTTCAGCGTCTTGGCCTGGTCGCGGGCGATCTTGCTGAAGTCGAGGCCGGAGCGGTTGATGTCGGGCATCAGCTGCGGCCAGGCAACCACCAGCAGCACCAGCCCGGCGGCCAGCGCCGGCAGCAGCAGCTTCATGGAGCTGACGAAGAGGCTGTAGGTGTTGCGCCCGGACAGCCGCGGCGGCGGAGGGATTAGGAAATCGCCCGTCTCGCCGCGAGCGGTGCCGCCCGGCGGCACCCGGATTTCGCGATGGACTGCGGTGTGCGCCATGTGCTGCTGCCGTCCCGTCAAATCACGCCGGCACGAAGGCAGTCGTGCATGTGCAAGATGCCGATCGGCCGTTCCGGCGGGCCGTCTTCGTCGACCACGAAGACGCAAAGGAAAGGCGGCGAGCTGGTGTTCATGAAGGAGACTGCCTCGGCCGCCAGCGCGTTGGCGCGGATGGTGCGCGGCTTGGGCGTCATGATCTCGGCGGCGTGCAGGGTCAGGATATCCCGGTTCATGTGACGACGCAGGTCGCCGTCCGTGATGATGCCGACGAGACGGCGGTTGGCGTCGACGATGCCAACGCAGCCGAAGTGGCCGGCGGTCATGATGAGGATGGCCTCCGACACGACGGTGTCGGGCGCGCAGAGCGGCAGGGCGTCGGCCCCGTGCATCAGGTCGGCAACCCTCAGCAGGCGCTTGCCGAGCGCGCCGCCAGGGTGCAGCAGCTTGAAGTCGCTGGTGGAAAAGCCCTTGCGCTCCAGCAGGGCCACCGCCAGGGCGTCGCCGAGCGCCAGCATCAGGGTGGTGGACGTGGTGGGCGCCAGGCCCATGGGACAGGCCTCCGGGGCGCCCTGGGCAGCGCCGGGCAGGATGAGGGCGACGTCAGCCGCCTCGGCCAGGGCGGAATCGGCCCGTGCCGTCATCGCCACCAGCGGAATGGCGAAGCGCTTGGCATAGGTGATCATGTCGCTCAGTTCCAGCGTGTTGCCGGAATTGGACAGTGCGATCAGTGCATCCTTCGGCGTGATCATGCCGAGATCGCCGTGGCTTGCCTCACCAGGATGGACGAAGAGCGCCGGCGTGCCGGTAGAGGCCAGCGTGGCGGCGATCTTGCGGGCGACGAGGCCGCTCTTGCCCATGCCGGTGACGATGACGCGCCCCTCAACCGCGGCCAGCCGTGTGACGGCCTCGACGAAGCCGCCGTCGAGCAGGCCAGCCAGGGTCCTCAGCGCCCTCGCCTCGACATCCAGCACGCGCCGTGCGACCTCCAGATCCGCCACGGACTCTGCCTTTTCGGATTCCAACTGTGCCTTCATGCCTTGTCCATCTCTCGGCTCTTCCCCAGGTGGCAGGCGATGCCGCGCCCGGGAGTCGGGACCCGAAGGGCGTCTGGCCGCGACCGCAGTATCTCTACCGGTACGCGGCGCCGGCGCGCGGCATCCCCCACAACCCCGCGCCGCTGCGCGCGTCCAGCACACCTTAGCACAGGCCACCCCGCGCCTTGAAAGCCTCTTAAGCAAGACTCGTTCCACGAGCCCTGCCGCACACACCTTCTACGACCCGGGGGGTGTTGGATCAAGCGGAGCAGCCCCTGAACCTCAGGGAATCCGCGGTCCGAACGGCTGCCGCCCCTAGTGGGCGAAGATGTCGATTTCCTCCCAGCCGGCGATGTCGAGGGCGGCACGCGTCGGCAGGAAGTCGAAGCAGGCGCGGGCCAGGACATCACGCCCCTCACGCGCCAGCATCACGTCCAACTTGGCGCGTAGGTCGTGTAGATACAAGACGTCGGAGGCCGCATAGGCCAGCTGTTCCTGGGTCAGTTCGGCCGCGCCCCAGTCCGAAGACTGCTGCTGCTTAGACAGTTCGACCCCCAGCAACTCCCGGCAGAGATCCTTCAGGCCGTGGCGGTCGGTGTAGGTGCGCACCAGCTTTGAGGCGATCTTGGTGCAGTAGACGGGGGCACAATCCACGCCGAGATAGCGCCGGATCGCCGCCACGTCGAAGCGGGCGAAGTGAAACAGCTTGGTGACCCCCGGATCGGCCAGCAGAGCCTTCAGGTTGGGCGCGCCGTAATCGCCACGGGCGAACTGCACCAGGTGGCAGACGCCGTCGCCGGCGGAGAGCTGCAGCAGGCAGAGCCGGTCGCGGGCAAGGTCGAGGCCCATGGTCTCGCTGTCGACGGCGATCACGGCACCAAGGGAAAGTCCCGCCGGCAGGTCGCCCTTGTGAAGGTGAATTTCGGGAGTGGCCACGTGGTTTTCCGGTCAAGCGAATCCAAGGGTGGGCGCCGCCGAGAGCGGCCGGCAGCTCAAAATAGGCGGTCAATTGAGGCTGTCAACTTGATCCCCGTCTTTGTATACATCGGCCGGATTGCCGGTTGTCGCGCTGTTGCGGTCTTTCGGCGCAGGTGAGAGGTTAGCTTTATGAGCGGTACTGTGACGGTCTTTGGTGGGTCCGGCTTTCTCGGCCGCTACGTGGTGCAGCAGCTGGCGCGCGACGGCTGGACCATCCGCGTTGCGGTGCGTCATCCGGCGCGTGCCAAGTTCCTGAAACCGCTGGGCGAGATCGGCCAGATCACCCCGATCTGCGTGCCTGTGCAGGATCGTGAAGCGGTGGCGGCGGCGCTGAACGGCGCCGATGCCGCGGTCAACTTCGTCGGCATCCTCTTCGAAGGCGGCCGGCAGCGCTTTCAGGCGGTGCACGCCGAGGGGGCCAAGACCATCGCCACGGCGGCGGCGGAGGCCGGCGTGACCTCGCTGGTGCATCTCTCTGCGATCGGCGCCGGGCCGGAAGCCGCCGCCAGCTATGCCCGCTCCAAGGGTGAGGGAGAGGCGGCGGTACGCGCGGCTTTCCCGGAGGCCGTCATCCTCAGGCCCAGCGTCGTTTTCGGCCCGGAGGACGACTTCTTCAACCGCTTCGCCAGGATGACCCGCATTTCCCCGGCACTGCCCCTGGTCGGCGGCGGACGGACCCGCTTCCAGCCCGTCTATGTCGGCGACGTTGCCAGCGCGGTGGTGCGGGCGCTGAACGATCCGGCCTGCCGCGGCAAGATTTACGAACTGGGCGGGCCCAGGATCTATAGCTTTCGGGAGCTGATGGAGCTGCTGCTGAAGGTGATCGGCCGCAAGCGGGCGTTGGTCGGCCTGCCCTTTGGCCTCGCCCGCCTGCAGGCGGCCTTCCTGGAGCTGCTGCCGAAGCCGCCGCTGACCCGCGACCAGGTCACCCAACTGCGTTATGACAACGTGGTCTCGCCCGACGCCCTGACGTTGAAGGACCTGGGCATCGAGGCGACCGCGCCGGAGGCGGTGATTCCCAGCTATCTGGAGCGCTACCGCGCCGGCGGGCGCTTCAGCAGCCGGAGGTCGACCTGAGATTAGCTGCCGGTCGGCGGTGCCTCAGGCGCCGCCGTGGACCCACCACAGCAGCGCCATGCCCAGCAGGATGCGGTAGACCACGAAGGGCGTGAAGGACGCTCGGCGCAGCCAGCCGATCATCAGCATGATGGAAACCAGCGCCACCACGAAGGCCAGCGCGGCGCCGACCATGGCCTCGTGGCCGAGCGTGACGTTGCCGCTCTGGTAGAGGTCGTAGCCGGCCAGGCTGCCCGCCCCGATGATCGCCGGGATCGCCAGCAGCAGGGAGAAGCGCGCCGCCTCGACCCGCTCGAAGCCGAGGAAGCGGCCCGCCGTCATGGTGATGCCGGAGCGACTGGTGCCGGGGATCAGCGCCAGGATCTGCGCCAGCCCGATGACGAAGCCGGCGGCGAAGGTCATGTGTTCGACGCGCCTGAGGGTCAGGGTGCTGCGGTCGGCGATATAGAGCACGACGCCGAATCCGATGGTCGCCCAGGCGACCACCTCGATGTCGCGCAGATGGCTGGTCACGGCCTCCTTGAACAGCACGCCGACCATGACCAGCGGCAGCGAGCCGACCACCAGCAGCGCGGCGAGGCGCGCGCCGGGCGTCCAGCGGCCGACCGCGAGCCGGCCGACGCCGCCGGCCATTTGGCCGAGGTCCCGCCAGGCATAGGCGCAGACCGCCGCCAGGGTGCCGACGTGCACGGCGATGTCGAGGGTCAGGCGATCGTTCTTGGCCTGTTGGATGGCGGTCATGCCGACGGCATCAAAGGCTTCCCAAGCCAGCACGAGGTGGCCGGAGGACGAAATGGGCAGGAATTCGGTAATGCCCTGGACGACGGCCAGGATGACGATGTGCAAGAGCGGCAAGGAGCGGTTCCAGGGCGGATGTGGCCAGCGACGGCGGCTTATAGCACCTCAAGGTTAACAGTCCACGTCGCAATTTAATACCATAACGGGACTAGTTGGACGGAAACCCCTCGCAGAATGCTGCCGCTTTTGATAGTCTGGCGCCAATCCAGAAACATATAGGTCATACATTCTGACCTATATCCATGGTTTCCCTGGCAGGCTGCGGGTTCTTCGTCTATAGACGTGCGCCCGGCGGCGGCCTTGCGCCGCCTCCTGGCGGCAGGGAGCCACTACCAGAGCAACCGCTCCCGGCCCAGCCGAGGCGCGGAACCGATCGGAAAGATTTCGGGAATCGAGCCTATGGCCAGCAAGATGTTGAAGTTCGTCAAGCTCGGGCGCGCCATGCCGGAAAAGCGCAGCGCCGAGCTGCGCCGCCACGATTTCGGCGAGATCTATGACGAGTATGATTCCAAGGCAGCGGCCGACCAGTCCGCGCGCTGCTCGCAGTGCGGCGTGCCCTTCTGCCAGGTGCATTGCCCGGTGCACAACAACATCCCCGACTGGCTTATGCTGACCGCCGAGGGGCGCCTGCGCGAAGCCTACGAGCTTTCCCAGTCGACCAACAACTTCCCCGAGATCTGCGGGCGCATCTGTCCGCAGGACCGGCTCTGCGAAGGTAACTGCGTGATCGAGCAGGCCGGCCACGGCACCGTCACCATCGGCTCGGTCGAGAAGTACATCACCGATACCGCCTGGGAGGAGGGTTGGGTGCAGCCGGTCAAGCCGGTGCGCGAACGCCCGCAGTCCGTCGGCGTCATAGGTGCCGGGCCGGGCGGCCTGGCTGCTGCCGAAGAACTGCGCCGCAAGGGCTATCAGGTGCATGTCTACGACCGCTACGACCGCGTCGGCGGCCTGATGATCTACGGTATTCCCAACTTCAAGCTGGAGAAGGAGGTGGTCGAGCGCCGCGCCGACCTGCTGGCGCGCGGCGGCGTCCAGTACCACCTCAACTGCGACGTCGGCGGCACCGAGAGCTTCGCGGCGCTGCGGGCGCGCCATGACGCCGTCCTTCTTGCCACCGGCGTGTACAAGGCGCGCGACATGAAGGTGCCCGGTTGCGGCCTCGGCAACATCTTCCCGGCGATGGACTTTCTCACCGCGTCCAACCGCAAGGGCCTCGGCGACACCGTGCCGCAATTCGACGACGGCACGCTGGACGCCAACGGCAAGGCGGTGGTGGTGATTGGCGGCGGCGACACTGCCATGGATTGCGTGCGCACGGCGGTGCGCCAGGGTGCCACGGCGGTGCGCTGCCTCTACCGCCGCGACCGCAAGAACATGCCGGGCTCGCAGCGCGAGGTCGCCAACGCCGAGGAGGAGGGAGTCGAATTCGTCTGGCTGTCGGCGCCGGAGGCTTTCCTCGGCGACGAGACCGTGCAGGCGGTGCGCGCCCAGCGCGTCCACCTCGGCATGCCCGATGCCACCGGCCGGCAGACGCCGCAGATCATCGAGGACTCCCACTTCACGCTGGAGGCCGACATGGTGATCAAGGCGCTGGGTTTCGATCCTGAGGATCTGCCGAAGCTCTTCGACACCGAGGGACTGGAGGTCACCCGCTGGGGCACTGTGCTGACGGATTTCAGGACCAAGATGACCGCGCTGGACGGCGTCTTCGCGGCCGGAGACATCGTGCGCGGCGCCTCGCTGGTGGTCTGGGCGATACGCGACGGCCGCGATGCGGCGGAGCAGATCCACACCTACATCCAGGCCAAGGCGGAAGCTACCGCCGTGGCCGCCGAGTAGAGCTCGCGGGAGACAGATGTCATGACGGAACAGCGACCCCTCGGCGCGACTGCCACCCAAGGCGACGACTTCGTCGCCGCCTGGAAGCGCAACGTCGAAAGGCTGAGCAGCCAGGGCCTCTACGACCCGGCGGATGAGCATGACGCCTGCGGCGTCGGCCTCGTCGCCTCGCTCGACGGCTCCCCGCGACGCGACGTGGTGGTCGCCGGCATCGAGGCGCTGAAGGCGGTGTGGCACCGCGGCGCGGTCGACGCCGACGGCAAGACCGGCGACGGCGCCGGCATTCACCTGCAGATCCCGCAGGATTTCTTCCGCGAGCACGTCGCGCGCACCGGCCACGAGCCGGGCGGGGAAACTCTTGCCATCGGCATGGTGTTCCTGCCGCGCACAGATTTCGGCGCGCAGGAGCGCTGCCGGGTGCTCGTCGAACGCGAGATCCTCAACTTCGGCTACCGCATCTATGGCTGGCGCCAGGTGCCGGTGCACCCGGAGATCGTCGGCGAGAAGGCCAACGCCACCCGCCCCGAGATCGAGCAGGTGATGATCGCCAACTCGCGCGGCATTCCGAATCCGCAGTTCGAAATCGACCTCTACATCATCCGCCGGCGCATCGAGAAGGCGGCCGAGCTGGAGTCGATCCAGGATTTCTACATCTGCTCGCTGTCGTGCCGCTCGATCATCTACAAGGGCATGTTCCTCGCCGAGCAGCTGTCGTCCTTCTATCCCGATCTCCTGGACGACCGCTTCGCTTCCAACTTCGTGATCTTCCACCAGCGCTATTCGACCAACACCTTCCCGACCTGGCGCCTGGCGCAGCCCTTCCGCATCCTCGCCCACAACGGCGAGATCAATACCTTGAAGGGCAACGTGAACTGGATGCAGGCACACGAGTGCCGCATGGCCTCGGAAACCTTCGCCGACCATGTCGAGGACCTGAAGCCGGTGATCTCCGCCGGCCTTTCGGATTCCGCCGCACTCGATGCAGTGGCCGAGCTCATGGTGCGCGCGGGGCGCGACCTGCCGATGGCGAAGACCATGCTGATCCCGGAGGCCTGGGGCCAGGACCCCTCCATGCCGCAGGCTCATCGCGACCTCTACAGCTACTGCAACGCGGTGATGGAGCCCTGGGACGGCCCGGCTGCGGTCTGCGGCTTCGGCGGGCGCTGGGCGATTGCCGGGATGGACCGCAACGGCCTGCGGCCGCTGCGCTACACCATCACCAAGGACGGGCTGCTGTTCGCCGGCTCCGAGACCGGCATGGTGCGCATCGACGAGCAGAACATCATCGAGAAGGGTCGCCTCGGTCCGGGGCAGATGCTCGCGGTGGACCTGCGCGAAGGCAAGCTCTACCACGACGGCGAGATCAAAGACTACCTGGCCGCCCAGAAGCCCTACGGCGAGTGGATCGCCAACGTCACCTCGATCGACGACCTGCTGCGTCCCGATCACGGCGAGCCGACTCGCTGGGAGGGCGAGGCCCTGCGCCGCCGCCAGCTCAACTACGGGCTCACCATGGAGGATCTGGAGCTGATCCTCCATCCCATGGTGGAAGACGCCAAGGAGGCCGTCGGCTCGATGGGCGACGACACGCCGCTGGCGGTCCTGTCGGACCGCTATCGCGGGATGCACCACTTCTTCCGCCAGAACTTCAGCCAGGTCACCAATCCGCCGATCGACTCGCTGCGCGAGCGGCGCGTGATGACCCTGAAGACTCGCCTCGGGAACCTCGGCAACATCCTCGACGAGGACGAGGCGCAGTTGCGCATGCTGCAGCTCGAATCGCCGGTGCTGTCCAATGCCGAGTTCGACGCCATGGTCGCCCACATGGGCGACGCCGTGGCCAGCATCGACTGCACCTTCGCGCCCGACGGCGGCGAGACGGCGCTGGCCGAAGCGCTCGACCGCATCCGCCAGGAGGCGGAGAACGCCGTGCGCGAAGGCTGCGAGCACGTAGTGTTGACCGACGAGGTCGTCGGTGCCGAGCGCGTCGCCATTCCGATGATCCTCGCCACCGGCGCGGTGCACACTCACCTCGTGCGCCAGAAGCTGCGCACCTTCGTGTCGCTGAACGTGCGCGCCGGCGAGTGCCTCGACGTGCATTACTTTGCCGTTCTCATCGGCGTTGGCGCCACCACGGTGAACGCCTACCTGGCGCAGGAGTCGATCGGCGAGCGGCATCGCCGCGGCCTGTTCGGCGACCGCCAGCTGGAAGACTGCGTTCAGAGCTACATCAAGGCGGTTGATGAGGGCTTGCTGAAGATCATGTCGAAGATGGGCATCGCGGTGATCTCCTCCTACCGCGGCGGCTGCAACTTCGAGGCGGTCGGCCTGTCGCGCACCCTGGTCGACGAGTTCTTCATGCCGATGCCGAGCCGCCTGTCGGGCATCGGCCTGATCGGCATCCAGGCGAAGGTGCTGGCGCTGCACGCGCGCGCCTGGAGCGAGGATTTCGTCGCGTTGCCGGTCGGCGGCTTCTATCGCTACCGCCGCGGCGGCGAGAGCCACGCCTGGGAGGCCGGCCTCATCCACACCCTGCAGCACGCCGTGGCGACGGACTCCTATACCACCTACCGCAAATTCTCCGACGGCGTGCACAGCCAGCCGCCGAGCACGCTGCGCGACCTGCTCGACTTCAAGGTGGACGGTGTCGCGCCGGTAGCGATCGAGGAGGTCGAGTCGATCACCGCGCTGCGCAAGCGCTTCGTCACGCCCGGCATGTCGCTGGGCGCGCTGTCGCCCGAGGCGCACGGCACCCTCAACATCGCCATGAACCGCGTCGGCGCCAAGTCGGACTCCGGCGAGGGCGGCGAGGACCCGGCCCGCTTCACGCCGCGCCAGAACGGCGACAACGAGAATTCGGCGATCAAGCAGGTCGCCTCGGGGCGCTTCGGCGTGACCGCCGAGTACCTGAACCAGTGCCGCGAGATCGAGATCAAGGTGGCTCAAGGTGCCAAGCCCGGCGAGGGCGGTCAGCTGCCCGGCTTCAAGGTGACCGAGATGATCGCCAAGTTGCGTCACGCGACGCCCGGCGTCACGCTGATCTCGCCGCCGCCGCACCACGATATCTACTCGATCGAGGATCTGGCGCAGCTGATCTACGACCTCAAGCAGATCAATCCAGACGCCAAGGTCTGCGTGAAGCTGGTGGCCCGTTCCGGCATCGGCACCATCGCCGCCGGCGTGGCCAAGGCGAAGGCCGACGTGATCCTGATTTCCGGCAACGTCGGCGGGACCGGCGCCTCGCCGCAGACCTCCATCAAGTTTGCCGGCGTGCCCTGGGAGATGGGTCTCTCCGAGGTGCACCAGGTGCTCACCCTGAACCGCCTGCGCCACAACATCACCCTGCGCACCGACGGCGGCATCAAAACCGGCCGCGATGTGGTGATCGCAGCCATCCTCGGCGCCGAGGAGTTCGGCGTCGGCACCGCCTCGCTGGTCGCCATGGGATGCATCATGGTGCGTCAGTGCCACTCCAATACCTGTCCGGTCGGCGTCTGTGTGCAGGACGAGGCGCTGCGCAAGAAGTTCACCGGCACGCCGGAGAAGGTGGTCAACCTGTTCAGCTTCATGGCCGAGGAGGTGCGCGAGATTCTGGCCCGCCTGGGCGCGCGCAGCCTCAACGAGATCATCGGCCGCACCGACCTGCTGAAGCAGGTCAGCCGCGGCGCCGAGCATCTCGACGACCTCGACCTCAATCCGCTGTTGGTGCAGGCAGAGGCCGGCGACCTGCCGAGCTACTGCACGCTGGTCGGCCGCAACGAGGTGCCGGAGACCCTGGACGCCCAGATCATCGCCGACGCCAAGCCGCTGTTCGAAGACGGCGAAAAGATGCAGCTGCAGTATTCGATCCGCAACACCCATCGCGCCATCGGCACCAAGCTGTCGTCGATGATCACCCGGCGCTTCGGCATGACGGGGCTGAATCCCGGCCACATGACGGTGCGTCTGCGCGGCTCGGCCGGGCAGTCGCTCGGCGCCTTCGCGGTGCAGGGCCTGAAGCTGGAAGTCTTCGGCGACGCCAACGACTACGTCGGCAAGGGGCTCTCCGGCGGCACCATCGTGGTGCGTCCGCTGACCTCCAGCCCGCTGGTCAGCAACGAGAACACCATCATCGGCAACACGGTGCTCTACGGCGCTACCGCCGGCAAGCTCTTCGCCGCCGGCCAGGCGGGCGAGCGCTTCTGCGTGCGCAATTCTGAGGCCATGGCGGTGGTCGAGGGTTGCGGCTCCAACGGCTGCGAGTACATGACCGGCGGCATCGCCGTCATCCTCGGCCCGGTCGGCCCGAACTTCGCGGCCGGCATGTCCGGCGGCATGGCGTTCGTCTACGACGCCGCCGACCTGCTGCCTGAGCGCATCAATCCCGACAGCGTGATCCATCAGCGCATCGAGACCGAGTACTGGGAGCTCCAGCTGCGCGAACTGGTCGGCGAGCACTGGCGCGAAACCCAGTCGGCCTTTGCCCAGCAGATCCTGATCGACTGGGAGCATGAGAAGCGACGCTTCTGGCAGGTGGTGCCGCGCGAAATGCTGCAGCGCCTGGCGCATCCCGTGAACCGCGAGGCGGAGGAGGCGGCCGCCCGGGCCTGAGGCGGGAATTCCTGCCGGCTGAATTTGCCGGGCAAAAAATATCGTTAAGAGCGAGCGCCGTTCCCTCGGGGGTGGCGCTCGCTGCCTTTCAGCGCCGGGATTGCGGGCGTTTGAGGCCGGTGGCCGATGAGGCACGATGCTTGCGAAGGCGCTGGGACAATCGATCCTGGAGGGAGCAAGCATGACCGAAGCCATTGGATCCAGCGCCGCCGCCGAGGCGGCACGTGTCCTTGCGGCGGCCCAGCAGGCCAGCCAGCGCAGCACCGCTGCCGGCGCCGCCGCACAGAGCGCGGCAACCGGCCGCAGCGGCAATGAGGGTGACAGCGTCACCCTTTCGGGATCGGCTCAGGAAATCGTGAAGCTGCGCACCGCGGACGGCAAGGAGGTGACGTGGATTTCCCTCAACGATCTGGAGGTGATCACCCCGCAGGGTGATAGGAGCAAGGCGGAAGCCGCCATTCAACAGATGATGGCGGACCTCGACATCGAAGGTGACTTGGAACTCTCGATCAAGCTGCGTGAAGATGGCTCGATGGCGGTCACGAGCGACGATCCGCGGGCGGCGGAGATCGAGGCGGCGATCAACGGCGATCCGGCCCTGCAGAAGACGCTGCGCAACATGCACATGTCTTCGAAAATCGCCTACGAAATCCCGGCGATGAGGGAAATGTTCGAGGCAATCCGTGCCGCGGGGGATAAGCCTGTCTCCCCGGACCTCTTCAGCACCGCCCGCTCGGCGCGGGAGCGGACAGAGGCCGCCGCCTATGCCTTCACCATGGCCGGGGGCATCTTGACCACGGCTTTCGTGGACCCCTCGGGCGGGCGCTTCGGGGGCGTAGTCCCTGAGGCGGAGCCGACCTGAGGGCCCTCTTTGGTGTTGGACCCGTAGCTGACTCTACCCAGGCGCGGACGGGGCGCTTATAGTCCGCGGCCATGCGCCAGCTCTACCACATCGCCATAGATCCCGGCTGCCGCGCCATCCGGGTCGTCCTGGCGGAAAAGGAACTCGACTGCGAACTGCGCACCGAAAAGGTGTGGGAGCGGCGCGAGGTCTTCCTGCGCCTTAATCCGGCCGGCCAGGTGCCGGTCTTCGTCGACGAGGACGGCACCTCGATCCCCGGCACGGCGGTGATCGCGGAATACCTGGAGGAGCGCTATCCCGAGCCGACGCTCCTCGGCCACAACCCGGCCGACCGCGCCGAGGTGCGGCGCCTCGCCAGCTGGTTCGGCGAGAAGTTCCACCGTGAGGTCACGGCGAACCTGGTGGACGAAAAGATCATGAAGCGCTTCCTGAAGCTCGGCACGCCGAACTCGGGCGCGATCCGCGCCGGCCTCGCCAACATCCACTACCACCTGGAATACATCGCCTGGCTCTGCGACCGGCGGCGCTGGCTGGCCGGCGACGCCTTCTCGCGGGCCGACATCGTGGCGGCGGCGGAACTCTCCGCGGTCGACTACCTGGGCGACGTGCCCTGGATCGATCACGGCGGCGCCAAGGACTGGTACGCCCGCGTCAAGTCGCGGCCCAGCTTCCGCGCCATCCTGGCCGACCACATCTCCGGCGTGCAGCCGCCCAAGCACTACGCCGACCTGGATTTCTAGCGGCTATCCGCTCGGACGCGATCCGAGCATCCAGGACGGGTCACTCCACCTTCACGTCGAGCTTGGCAAGGTTGGCCTGCGCCGCGGCGGCGGCCGGCGTGTCGGGGGCGACGCGGGTGACCAGCAGCCAGTCGTCGCGGGCGCCGGCGTCGTTGCCGTTCAGGCGCCGCAGGTTGCCGCGCTCCAGGAGGCCTTCGGGATTGCGCGGATCGAGTGCCAGTGCCGCCTCGACGTCGGCCAGCGCCGCTTCCCGCTCGTCGAGAAAGCGGTAGGCGCTCGCCCGCAGCACCCGGATGTCGGCCCGGTTGGGCGCGTGGGAGAGGGCGCGGTCGAGGTCGGCGATTGCCGCGGTAAAGTTGCCGATGCCGGCGGTGGTCATGGCGCGGTCCACCAGCAGCTCGATGTTGTTGGGCTCGCGCGCCAGGGTCGCGGTCTGCACCGCGTAGGCGCGCTCGACGTTGCCGGCGGCGAGCCAGGCCTGCGCTGCTTGGATCAGCAGGGGAATCTGCAGGAAGGTGTAGTTCGGCTCCAGGCTGCCGGCCAACGTTTCCAGCTCCTGCCCGGCGGCCTCGTAGTGGCCGAGCCGCATCAGCGCCACGGCGGCGCAGTGGCGCGCCGGGTCGCTGCCGCCGAGATCCACCCAGGTTTCGGCCGCTTCGAGCGCTTCGTCGGGCGCGGTGTCGGCGAGGTCCATGCAGGCCTGGTATTGGGCCGCCTGTTCGATGTCGGCGTTCTGCGCTGCGCCGCCGCCCGGCCAGGCCGCGAGCGCTGCCGCCAGCAGCAGGACCCACGTCCGGGACCCAGGTTTTGCGGAAAGTCTCATAGCAGGTCTGGTCCTCGCCCTTTGCGCCGCCGTATGGTGCGGGCGGCGCCGATGGTCGCCGCGAATCTATAGAAGAGATGCCGGAAGGTTGAAACCGCCATGTCGTCCCCGCCGAACCTCCTGCCGACGCTGCCACCGCCTGGTCGCCTGTTCTGCGTCGGCTTCGGCTTCAGCGCGCGGGCGCTGGCGCGGCGCCTCGCCGCGGCCGGCTGGGCCGTCGCCGGCACCACGCGTCAAGCGGCCAAGGCGGCAGAGCTGAGGGCCGAGGGAATCGCGGCCTTCGTCTTCGACCGCGACCATCCCCTGGAGGCCGCGGCCCTGGCCGGCACCACCCACCTGCTGGTCAGCATCGCCCCCGACGCGCAGGGCGACCCCGTGCTCGATTGCCTCGCCGCGGACATCACCGCCCTGCCCGAACTCGCCTGGGTCGGCTATCTCTCGACCACCGGCGTTTATGGCGACTGGCAAGGCGCCGAGGTCGACGAAACTTCGGAGCTGCGCGGCGTCAAGGGCCGCAATCGGCGCCGTATCGAGGCGGAGGCTGGCTGGCTGGCGTTGCAGGCCGAGCGCGCCTTGCCGGTGCAGGTATTCCGCCTTGCCGGCATCTACGGCCCCGGCCGCAGCGCCCTCGACAGCGTGCGCAGCGGACGCGCCCGGCGCATCGACAAGCCCGGCCACCTGTTCAGCCGCATTCACGTGGAGGACATCGCCACCGTGCTCGAGGCCTCCATCGCCCGGCCGAACCCGGGGCGGATCTATAACGTTTGCGACGACGAACCGGCGGCGGCGGCCGAGGTGACCGCCTTTGCCTGCGAGCTGCTCGGGGTCGCGCCGCCGCCGCTCATCGCGCTGGCAGAGACCGACATGTCGGCGATGGCGCGCAGCTTCTGGGAGGACAACCGCCTCGTCTCCAACCGCCGCCTGCACGAGGAACTCGGCGTCACCCTCGCCTATCCCGACTACCGGGCCGGCCTCGCCGCCATCCTCGCAGCGGAACGGCTCTAACCGGCGGAAAGCGCCTCGATCACCTGTTCCAGGCGGGCGAGATCCTGGGGCTCCGAGAGCCGGTGGCCGCCGCCCTTCACCAGGGTGACCTCGACGTCGCGGCTCTCCAGTGCCTCGGCGAGACGCAGGCTGGTCTGCCAGGGCACGTCCGCATCGGCCAGTCCGTGGATCAGTCGCACCGGGCAGGTCAGCGGGATCGGCTTGGCCAGCAGCAGATGCCGGCGTCCCTCCTCGATCAGGCGGCGGGTGATGCGATAGGGCGTCTCGCTGTAGTCGGAGGGGTTGTCGACATAGCCGAGGCTTTCCAGTGCCGCCTGCTGTGCTGTGGTAGCGCGCGCCCAGATGAGGTCCTCGGTGAAGTCCGGCGCGGCGGCGATGCCGACGAGGCCGGCCACGCGCTGCGGCCGGGCGAGCGCCGCCAGCAGCATGATCCAGCCGCCCATGGAGAAGCCGACCAGGATCTGCGGCCCGGCGGTCAATTCGTCCAGCACAGCCACGGCATCGTCGGCCCAGGCGCCGACGGTGGCTTCCTCGAAGCGGCCGGAAGAGGCGCCGTGGCCGCGGTAGTCGAAGCGCAGGAAGTCGCGTCCCCGCGCTCTGGCGTAGGCCTCCAGCGCCTGGGCCTTGCTGCCCGACATGTCCGACATGAAGCCGCCGAGGAAGACCAGTCCCGGCGGATTGGCCACCTCGGTCCTGGCTTTTCCCGCCGTCGTCTTGTAATAGGCGAGGACCGTGCCGTCTGCGCGCGTTAAACTTTGCGGCGGAGGGTCGACCGGCAAGTCGGAATGCGGCATGCTAACTCCCGGTAAACGGATTTTTGTGGCAACGGTCCTTCCGCGCAGGAGGTCTTCCTGGGGCGGAAAAAGCAATGAGCATGAGCGTTCCAGACGTTAACATCGACGTGACTCAGGTCCAACGGGCGCCGTCCAGCGACGGCCCGGTGGTGCTGCAGGTCGTGCCGAGCCTGGTAAGCGGTGGGGTCGAGCGCGGCACCATCGAGATCGCCGGCGCCATCGTCGCCGACGGTGGCACGGCCATCGTCGCCTCCGAGGGCGGGCCGATGGAGAACGATCTGCGGCGTGCCGGCGCCCTGCATCTGAAGCTGCCGGCGGCTTCCAAGAATCCCCTGGTGATGTACCGCAACATCGCGCGCCTCGAACAGATAATCACGGCCTACAACGTGGACATCGTGCACGCCCGCTCGCGCGCGCCGGCGTGGTCGGCGAAGGCGGCCTGCCAGCGCACCGGGCGGCACTTCATCACCACCTTCCATGCGGCCTACAACTTCACCAGCGCTCTCAAGAAGCGCTACAACCAGGTCATGGCCGACGGCGAGCGCGTGATCGCCATCTCGGAGTTCATCGCCCAGCACGTGCGGCAGCACTACAACGTCGACCGCGCGCGCCTGCGCGTCATTCGGCGTGGCACCGACATCGCGCGCTTCGACCCCGACCGCGTCTCCGCCGAGCGCATGATCCAGCTCTCGACGCGCTGGCGGCTGCCCGACGGCGTGCCGCTCATCCTGATGCCCGGGCGACTGAGCCGCTTGAAGGGCCAGACGCTGCTGCTGGAGGCCTTGAACCAGCTGAGCGACATCGACTACCGCTGCGTCATGGTGGGCTCCGACCAGGGCCGCGGCGCCTATCGGCGGGAACTGGAGGCGCTGATCGCGCGCTACGGCCTGGGCAACCGTGCCTCCATCATGGACGAATGCAACGACATGCCGGCAGCCTACATGCTGTCCGACGTGGTGGTTTCCGCCTCGACCGATCCGGAGGGCTTCGGCCGGACTATCGGCGAAGCGCAGGCCATGGGCCGCCCGGTGGTGGCCAGCGACCACGGCGGCGCGCGCGAGCAGATCATCGCCGAGCGCACCGGCTTCCTGTTTCCCTCCGGCGACGCCGCGGCGCTTGCCGCCGGCTTGCGCAAGGCGCTTTTCCTGGCGCCGGACGTACGGGCCCGCCTGCACGACGCGGCCGTCGCCCGCGTGCGCGCTGAGTTCTCCAAGGATCTCATGTGCGCCCGCACCCTGGGGATCTACCGCGAGGTTTTGCGCGCCGGCGCCCGCTCCCAGGCCACGCGAACTTGACCCGTTCCCGGGCCGGCCGCCGCCGGACCGCTCCTTGACAGGTCACTTAATCCCTCTAAAATTCCCGCCGCTTTCAAACAGGGCCCGGATTTCCGGGAATATCATGGCAGTCACGACGGAAAATAAGCTCTCGATCACCCTGCCCGACGGCAGCACGCGCGCCTTCGAGGGGCCGGTCACCGGCGGTGAGATCGCGGCCTCCATCGGGCCGGGCCTCGCCAAGGCCGCGCTCGCCATCAAGGTCGACGGCGCACTGCGCGACCTGGCGCGGCCGATCGAGCGCGACGCGGCGGTGGAGATCGTCACCGCCGGCCATGAGGACAGCCTGGAGCTGCTGCGCCACGACTGCGCCCACGTGCTGGCCGAGGCGGTGCAGGAGCTCTATCCCGGCACCCAGGTGACGTTCGGCCCCGCCATCGAGAACGGCTTCTACTACGACTTCGCCCGTTCCGAGCCCTTCACGCCCGACGACCTCGCGGTCATCGAGAAGCGCATGCACGAGATCGTCGACCGCAACGAGACCATCACGCGCGAGGTCTGGCAGCGCGACGCCGCGATCCGCCACTTCGCTTCCCTCGGCGAGAAGTACAAGGCCGAGCACATCGAGACGCTGCCGGCCGACGCGGAGATTTCGATCTACCGCCAGGGCGCCTGGCTCGACCTCTGCATCGGGCCGCACCTGCCCGCAACAGGCAAGCTCGGCCACGCCTTCAAGCTGACCAAGATCTCCGGCGCCTACTGGCGCGGCGATGCGCGCAACGCGCAGTTGCAGCGCATCTACGGCACCTGCTGGGAGAACGAGAAGCAGCTGAAGGCCTACCTCACCATGCTGGAGGAGGCGGAGAAGCGCGACCACCGGCGCCTCGGGCGGGAGATGAACCTCTTCCATCTGCAGGAAGAGGCGGCGGGGTCGGTGTTCTGGCACCCCAAGGGCTGGACGCTGTACCGCACGGTCGAGAGCTACCTGCGCCGCCGCCTGGAGGCTGCCGGCTACGTCGAGGTGAAGACGCCGCAGCTCATCGACCGCTCGCTGTGGGAGGCTTCCGGCCACTGGGAGAAGTTCCACGAGCACATGTTCATCGCAGAGTCCGAGGACCGCTCGCTGGCGGTGAAGCCGATGAACTGCCCGGGCCACGTGCAGATCTTCAAGCAGGGCATCACCAGCTACCGCGACCTGCCGCTGCGCATGGCGGAGTTCGGCGCCTGCCACCGCAACGAGCCCTCGGGCGCGCTGCACGGCATGATGCGGGTGCGCGCCTTCACCCAGGACGACGCCCACATCTTCTGCACGCCGGACCAGATCAACAGCGAAACGGTGGCCTTCTGCGACCTGCTGCGCTCCGTCTACCGCGACTTCGGCTTCGACGAGCTGGTGGTGAAGTTCTCCGACCGCCCGGCCGTGCGCGCCGGCGACGATGCAACTTGGGACAAGGCCGAGGGTGCCCTGAGGGACGCCGTCGAAGAGGCCGGGTTGGACTACACGCTGAACCCCGGCGAGGGCGCCTTCTACGGCCCGAAGCTGGAATTCGTGCTGCGCGACGCCATCGGGCGCGACTGGCAGTGCGGCACCTTCCAGGTCGATTTCGTGCTGCCGGAGCGCCTCGGCGCCAGCTATGTCGGCGAGGACGGCGAGAAACACCGCCCGGTCATGCTGCACCGGGCGATCCTCGGATCCTTCGAGCGCTTCCTGGCCATCCTCATCGAGCAACATGCCGGGCGCTTCCCGCTCTGGTTGGCGCCGGTGCAGGTGGTGGTGGCCTCGATCACCTCCGACGCCAACAGCTATGGCGAAGAGGTTGCTGGCGCCTTGCGGGCGGCCGGGTTGCGGGTCGTGACGGATCTGCGCAACGAGAAAATCAACTATAAGGTGCGCGAGCACTCGCTAGCCAAGGTGCCGGCGATCGCCGTGATCGGCCGGCGGGAGGCGGAAGAGGGCAAGGTCGCCCTGCGCCGCCTGGGCAGTCAGGAGCAAGAGGTCCTTGCGCTCGGCGAAGCAGTGGCTAGGATCAAGGCCGAGGCTGCAGGCCCGGGCGCAGTGGCGCCGCGGGAGGCGCAGCCTTAGGCAAAAGGCCCCGGCCGGACAACCGGCCTTGTGCAGAGAGAAGCCGGGCGGGACAGGAGGTCCGGCCCCCATGTTTTGAGGGGAGGTCCCGGCCGCCGGCGGTGGGATCGTAAAAAAGACCCGAACAGGACAATCACCTGAGAGGGGAACCCTGCAACAGCAATGAGGAGCTAAGCGATAGCACGTCCACCTTTTGATAGCGCGCCGTCCCGCGATGGGCCGCGTGTCAACGATATGATCACCTCGCCCCAGGTTCGCCTGGTCGACGAGAACGGAGAGCAGGTCGGCGTCGTATCGACGGCCGATGCTCGACGCAGGGCCGAGAGCGTCGGACTGGACCTGATGGAGGTTTCGCCCAACGCCGAGCCGCCGGTCTGCAAGATCCTCGACTACGGCCGCTTCCGCTACGAGGCCCAGAAGAAGAAGAACGAGGCCCGGAAGAAGCAGAAGATCATCGAGGTCAAGGAAATCAAGATGCGGCCCAACATCGACACCCATGACTACGAGGTGAAGATGCGCTCGATCCACCGCTTCATCGAGGAAGGCGACAAGGTCAAGGTGACCATGCGTTTCCGCGGCCGCGAGATGGTTCACCAGGATCTCGGCAAGCAGGTGCTCGACCGCGTGCGCGAGGAGATGGAAGCGACCGCGAAGGTCGAGCAGTTTCCCAAGCTGGAAGGCCGCCAGATGACGATGGTGATGGCACCCCGTTGAGGGGTGCCGCGGGGCGTGACACCTCGCTGAAGAAGGCCCGGGCCGCCTGCCGCAGCAGGCGGCCTTGCCTTTTCAGATCTCATTGAATGGGTCGCGGTGCCGTCTCAGGCGCCGAAACCACCGTCAATGGTGTGCTGGGCGCCGGTGATGTAGCCGGCTTCCGGTCCGGCCAGGAAGGCCACCAGGGCGGCGATCTCGCTCGGCCGCCCGTGGCGCTTGATCGCCATCACCGAGTGCATCGTCTCCTTCATCGGGCCGTCGGCCGGGTTCATGTCGGTGTCGACCGGCCCCGGCTGAACGTTGTTCACCGTGATGCCGCGAGGCCCCAGGTCGCGCGCCAGGCCGCGCACCAGGCCCTGGACCGCCGACTTGCTGAGCGCATAGGCGGCGAGGCCGGGAAACGGCATGCGGTCGCCGTTCACCGAGCCGATGACGATGATGCGGCCGCCGTCGGGCATCTTGCGGGCGGTCTCCACGGCGGCGTGGTAGGGGCTGCGCACGTTCACGTCGATCAGGCGGTCGATCTCGGCGGGATCCAGCTCCAGCGGATCGCCGACCACCGCGACGCCGGCATTGACCACCAGAATGTCGAGGGGACCCTGCCCGGCGATCACCTTGGCCACGGCCTCGCGGTCGGCGCTGTCCGCCTGGACGGCCTTGGCCTTGGTCTTGGCGGCCAGCGCCGACGCGGCCTCCTTCGAGCCTGCATAGGTGAAGGCCGCCTCGGCGCCCTCGGCCACCAGCCGTTCGACCACCGCCGCACCGATGCCGCGGCTGCCGCCCAGGACCAGCGCCTTCTTTCCCTTCAACGTAGCCATGAAACTTCTCCTTGAGGAATATTTTAGTGGGCACTACATATGTCGGAAGGGGAGGGCTGCAAGTGAAAAATATAGCGATCGCTAAAAAATGTGATGCCGGCCGCGGCCGCCCGCGCGCCTTCGACACCGACAAGGCCGTGGAAACCGCCATGGCGCTGTTCCATGCCCGCGGCTACGACGCCGTCGGCGTGGCCGAGCTGAGCGAGGCGATCGGCATAAAGCCCCCCAGCCTCTATGCCGCCTTCGGCAGCAAGAAGGGGCTGTTCGAGAGGGCGCTCAGGCGCTATGCGGAGACCGCGGGCGGTTTTATCCCGGCGACCCTGGCCGAGGACGGCTCCGTCGCCCAGGTAATCGGCCGGATGCTCACCCGCGCGGCGGAGATCTATGGTGCGCCGGGCGCCCTGCCCGGCTGCCTCGTGCTCGACAGCGCCCGCAACTGCAGCGACCCGGAGGTCCGCCGGCTCACCGAGACGCTGCGCAACAGGGGCCGCGAGCTGCTGTACCGGCGCATCGCGGAGGAGTACCCCGAGGCGGCCGACGTGCTGGCAGACTACGTCACGGTGACCCTGGCCGGCCTCTCCGCCTCGGCGCGCGACGGGATGGCCCCGGCCGCGCTCCGGAAGGCGGCGGAAATGGCTGCTAAGGGCTTCGCCGCCCAGCTGCCGGACGAGGCCTGACGGCGGCCCACCCGTGCGGGGCTTTTTGGCGGATTTGCGGGCCTTCCGGCCGCCTGCCCGGCCAGCCGCCGGTGCTTGCAATCCCCCGGCCGGGCGGCTATAACCCCGCGTTCTTGATTGAGCGGTCCGGCTAAAGGGCATGCCCAGCCGCTCCTACTGTCTCGTTTCGTTCGGAAAGGATGCAAAATGCCCAAACTGAAGAACAAGTCCGGGGCGAAGAAGCGTTTCCGCCTCTCGGGCTCCGGCAAGGTCATCATGAGTCAGGCCGGCAAGCGCCACGGCATGCGCAAGCGCCCCCAGAAGATGATCCGCAATGCCCGCGGCTCCTCCATCATGTGCGAAGCCGATGCCAAGATCGTGCGCCGCAACTTCCTGATCTACGCGAAGTAAGGGGGCACCGACATGGCAAGAACCAAGCGCGGCGTCACCACCCACGCCCGTCACCAGAAGATCCTGAAGCGCGCCAAGGGCTATCGCGGCCGTGGCAACAACGTCTTCACCGTGGCCATCGAGCGGGTCGAGAAGGGCCTGCAGTACGCCTATCGCGACCGTCGCGTAAAGAAGCGCAACTTCCGCGCCCTGTGGATCCAGCGCATCAACGCCGGCGCCCGCGAACACGGCCTCACCTATTCCCAGTTTATGAACGGCATCAAGCGGGCCGGTATCGAGCTCGACCGCAAGGTGCTGTCCGACCTGGCGGTGCGCGAGCCCGATGCCTTCAAGTCCCTGGTGGAGCAGGCCAAGGCCGCCCAGGCCTGAGCTTTCCCGCAAAGACCAGAGACCGATCCCGTCGCCTGAGGCGCGCTTCCTCTTCGGGGGCGCGCCGGACGGGAGGGCAGAGGTAGGCGTCTAGGCTATGGAGAACCTCGAGGAACTGCAAAACAGCCTGCTGGATCGCGTGGCCGCGGCCGGCGATCTGGAGGCTTTGGAGAGCCTGCGGGTGCAGGCGCTCGGCAAAAAGGGCGAGGTCACCCAGCGCCTGAAAAGCCTGGCCAGCCTGTCGCCGGACGAGCGCAAGGAAGCCGGCCAAAGCCTCAACCGGGTGAAGGAAGCGATCAGCGAGGCGCTCGAGGCGCGCCGCGCCGACCTCGAGGAAAACGCTCTGGAGGTGCGCCTGGCGAGCGAGGCGGTCGACGTCACCCTGCCGGCGCGCCCGGCGGAAGTCGGCCGCATCCACCCGATCAGCCAGACCTTCGAGGAGTTGGTGGCGATCTTCGGCGAGATGGGCTTTTCGGTCGCCGAAGGCCCGCACATCGAGGACGACTACTACAACTTCACCGCGCTCAACATCCACGAGGCGCACCCGGCGCGCCAGGAGATGGACACCTTCTACATGCGCCCGGCGGCCGATGGCAGCCGCAAGGTGCTGCGCACCCATACCTCGCCGGTGCAGATCCGCCACATGCTGTCGCAGAAGCCGCCGATCCGCATCATCGTGCCCGGCCGCACCTTCCGCGCCGACCACGACGCCACCCATTCGCCGATGTTCCATCAGGTCGAAGGGCTGGTGATCGACAAGAAAAGCCACATGGGCCACCTGAAGGGCACGCTGACGGCCTTCTGCCGCGCCTTCTTCGGCGTCGAGGATCTGCCGCTGCGCTTTCGGCCCAGCTATTTCCCCTTCACCGAGCCCAGCGCCGAGGTCGACATCGGCTGCAGCCGCGAGGGGGGCGAGCTGAAGATCGGTCCGGGCAAGGACTGGCTGGAGATCCTCGGCAGCGGCATGGTGCACCCCAAGGTGCTGGCCAACTGCGGCATCGATCCCGACGAGTACCAGGGCTTCGCCTTCGGCATGGGAATCGAGCGCATCGCCATGCTGAAGTACGGCTTTCCGGATCTGCGCATCTTCTTCGAGACCGACCTGCGCTGGTTGAAGCACTACGGCTTCGTGCCGCTCGAGATTCCCTCCATGGTGAGGGGAATGTAGCGCCATGAAGTTCACCCTGAGCTGGCTGAAGGATCACCTCGACACTGCCGCTTCGCTGAAGGAGCTCACCGACAAGTTGTCGATGATCGGCCTTGAGGTCGAGGGCGTCGAGGATCGGGCTGCCGCACTGAAGCCCTTCACCGTCGCCTACGTGAAGGAGGCGCGCCAGCACCCCAACGCCGACCGTCTGAAGGTCTGCATCGTCGATACCGGCAAGGGCGAGGTGCAGGTGGTCTGCGGCGCGCCCAACGCGCGGACGGGCATGAAGGGCGTCTTCGCCCCGGTCGGCAGCTATATTCCCGGCGGCGACCTGACGCTGAAGGCCGGCAAGATCCGCGGCGAGGAGTCCAACGGCATGCTGGTCTCCGAGCGCGAGCTCGGCCTGTCGGACGAGCACGAGGGCATCGTCGAGCTGCCCGACGATGCGCCGCTCGGCGCCGCCTTTGCAGAGGTTGCCGGGCTTACCGACCCGGTCATCGAAATCGCCATCACGCCGAACCGCGGCGACTGCCTGGGCGTACGCGGCGTGGCGCGCGACCTCGCCGCCGCCGGCCTCGGCAACCTGAAGCCGCTGCAGGCCGATCCGGTGAAAGGCAGCTTCGAGAGCCCGATCGCGTGGCGTCGCGACCTGCCGGCCGACCGCCAGGACGCCTGCCCCTACGTTGCCGGGCGCTACTTCCGTGGCGTGAAGAACGGCCCCAGCCCCAAGTGGCTGCAGGACCGTCTGCGCGCCATCGGCCTCAGGCCGATCTCGGCGCTGGTCGACATCACCAACTACGTAACCTACGACTTAGGCCGGCCGCTGCATGTCTTCGACGCCGATAAGGTGAAGGGCGATGTCGTCATGCGCTTCGCTGAGCCGGGCGCCGAGATCCTCGCCCTCGACGGCGACACCTATACCCTCGACGGCGAGATGGTGGCGATCTACGACGACAACGGACCGGAGGGCATCGGCGGCGTCATGGGCGGTGCGCTCTCCGGCTGCAGCGCCGAGACCACCAACGTCTTCCTGGAAGTCGCGCTGTTCGATCCGGTAATGGTGGCCCGCACCGGGCGCACCCTCGGCATCCTCTCCGACGCGCGCTATCGCTTCGAGCGCGGCCTCGATCCGCAGTCGGCGATCTGGGGCGTGGAGGTCGGCGCGCGCCTGATCCTCGAGCTCTGCGGTGGCGAGGCCAGCGAGGTGACCAGCGCCGGCGAGGTCCCGCCGGAAAGCCGCAAGGTGACCCTGCGCCCGGCGCGCGTGGCCGAGCTTGGCGGCATGACCGTGGCGCCGGCCCGTCAGGTGGAGATCCTCGAGTGCCTTGGCTGTGCGGTGGCCCAGGCCGGCGACGTCCTCACGGTGACGCCGCCGAGCTGGCGCGTCGACATCGAGAGCGAGGCCTGCCTGGTCGAGGAGGTCATGCGCATCCACGGCTACGACGACATTCCCGAGGTCGAGCTGCCGCGCGACGGTGCCCTGCCGCGGGCCGTGCTGACCCCGGCGCAGCGTCGCGTTTCGGCGGCGCGCACGGCACTGGCTTGGCGCGGTCTCTACGAAGGGGTGACCTTCTCCTTTGTGTCGCGCCGCCAGGCGGAACTCTTCGGCGGCGGTGCCGACGCGCTGACCCTGGCCAACCCGATTTCCGCCGACCTCGACGTCATGCGCCCGACGCCGCTGGCCAACCTCGCCGCGGCCGCGGTGCGCAATGCCGACCGCGGCTTCGGCGACCTCGCCCTGTTCGAGATCGGCCCGCTGTACCGGGACGATACGCCGGAAGGCCAGGCCACTGTGGCGGCCGGTTTGCGTCGCGGCGAGTGGCAGCCGCGCCACTGGGCCGGCAGCGCCCGTCCAGTCGACGCCTTCGACGCCAAGGGCGATGCCGAGGCGGTGCTGGCCGCCTGCGAGGCGCCGGTGGACAGCCTGCAGGTCACCCGCGACGCGCCGAGCTGGTACCATCCGGGCCGTTCCGGCGTGCTGCGTCTCGGCCCCAAGGTGCTGGCCCAGTTCGGCGAACTGCACCCGCGGGTGCAGCGCGCGCTGGACCTCAAGGCACCGGCGGTGGCTTTCGAGGTCTTCCTGGACGTCATTCCGCTGCCGCGCGCCGGCCGCCAGAAGCGCAGCCTTCTGGAGCTGTCGCCCTTTCAGCCGGTATCGCGCGACTTCGCCTTCGTGGTGGATGAGGACGTGCCGGCGGAGAAGCTGCTGCGCGCCGCCCGCGGCGCCGACAAGGTGCTGATCGCCGAGGTCGCGCTGTTCGATGTCTATCGGGGCAAGGGAGTGGCGGCGGGCAAGAAGTCGCTGGCCATTGCCGTCACGCTGCAGCCCCGTGAGGCGACGCTGACCGATCAGGAGATCGAGGCGGTGGCAGCCAAGGTGGTGGCCCAGGTGAGTGCCGCCACGGGAGGCAGCCTGCGCGGTTGAGCCGCCGGGCGGCCGTCGGGCCCGGGACCGTTGGTCCCGGCGCCGAACCTGCCTCTGTTCAGTTCACTTCCTGCCCCGGGGTGGTGGCGTAGCGGGCCCAGAGCTCGTCGGCCTTGCGTGCCCTTTCCACCAGTTCCTTCGCCAGCTTGATATTGCCGGCCGCCTCGGCGCGCGCGGCGAGCGCCCAGGTCATCGCCGCGTACTCGCGCGCTTCGGCTTCGCTAATTCTAAGATCCATCCCTGCAAATCCCTGCCCAAATGGGGAAATGGCGACTGGACCGAGCCTCCGACGACCATGGTTAACGAAACGTTAAAAAATACTGGGCCGTGATAGTCGCGTACCGGCAGTTGCACGGATACAACAGCCGGTAGAACGCTGGGGTGGAGAAAAAAAGGCCCAGTCCCAAGAGGACCGAGCCGTGTTCCTATGGCCTTTGAGTCTGCCCTATCGCGCGTTGTCGCGTCTCGCGTGGCTGACTGGCCGTCTGGAGCTTTCGGTGATCAGGTGCTGTACCACTGCATGCAGATGCGCGGCCCCTGATGGGCCTTGTTATGGGCCGCGGTCTGCCGGATGGTCTTGCTGATGAAGGTTTCCAGCTCCCGGATGTGATGCTCGGGTACGCCGGCGCGAATCAACGTGCTTCGCGACTGGCGTGCGTTCTTGTCGTACGTCGCGAAGTCGCCGTTACCGAGCGCTTCGTAAGCCTTCACCATGCAATAGTTTTGCTGGTACCAGCGCGCCTCGTTGCGCGCCGCCGTCGCGGGCGATGTCATCGCTGCAAAGACGGCTCCCGCAAGTGCGACGCAAGCTGCCAAGCGAAGTCCGCCACCCACGGACATGAAGATTCTTCCCATAAGACCCCTCCGCATCGTTTCGTCCCCAGCGCCCTGAGGTCTTCCCATTCTTCCCGTCCGGCGTTTAGATTCCGTGAAGAATCGGGACAATGCCCCCCAAATCTCGGGTAGATTAACAAAAATTCCCGGTCACTCAAAGCTGAAGAAAGCGGGGTCTGCCGGAACGCGGCGTAAGGATGCGGGTGGTGGAGCTGGCGCCCGGCTGCCAGTGCAGTTCGATGCCGCGCTCGGCAAGGAAGTCTTCCGCGGCCTGGCGTGCTTCAGCGTGGGTCCGTGCGATGCCTTGCCCGAAGCGCACACCTTCCTGTTCATAGCTTACCGTCCAGCGGAACAGCTGCTCCCCGCGCTGATAGGTGAAGCTCGAGGTCTCCCGCCAGGGCTCGATCAGGATGTTGTGGCTCTTCACCGGTATTCTCCCATGTTTAGGGGTTGAGGGCTAACATGGCGCTCCGCGGAGGGTCTGTGACGACTTCGGGACAATTCGGCGAGGGCGGTGGATATCCGCTGCGACCGGCGCACCCCGCCGCTACCCGCGGCCACCTGTTCGGGAGCGTTGATTAGCCGGCCGGCCCGCCCTATCTTCCTGCGCGCCCGGACATCCCCGCCCGGTGCGGTATCAGCGATTTCTCCGAGGCAGTTCGCAAAGCCAGCATGACCGACCTTTCCCACATCCGTAATTTCGCGATCATCGCCCACATCGACCACGGCAAGTCGACTCTGGCCGACCGCCTGATCCAGTTCTGCGGAGGGCTGACCGCGCGCGAGATGAAGGAGCAGGTCCTCGACTCGATGGACCTGGAGCGTGAGCGCGGCATCACCATCAAGGCCCAGACCGTGCGGCTCGACTACACCGCCGCCAACGGCGAACTCTACGAGCTGAACCTGATCGACACGCCCGGCCACGTCGACTTCTCCTACGAGGTCAGCCGCTCGCTGGCGGCCTGCGAGGGCTCGCTGCTGCTGGTCGACGCCAGCCAGGGCGTCGAGGCGCAGACTCTGGCCAATGTCTACCTGGCCATCGAGAACAACCACGAGATCATTCCGGTCCTCAACAAGGTCGACCTGCCGGCGGCCGAGCCGGAGCGGGTGAAGGAGCAGATCGAGGAGGTCATCGGCATCGACGCCAGCGAGGCGCTGTCGATCTCCGCCAAGACCGGCTTTGGGGTGGCCGAGGTGCTGGAGGCCCTGGTGAAGCGCCTGCCGGCGCCCAAAGGCGACGCCGCGGCGCCGCTGAAGGCCATGCTGGTGGACAGCTGGTACGACAGCTACCTGGGCGTCATCGCCCTGGTCCGCGTGATCGACGGCAGGCTCGTTCCGGGCATGAAGATTCGCATGATGGGCACCGGCGCCACGCACTTCGTGGACAAGGTCGGCGCCTTCACGCCCAAAATGGTGAACCTGCCGGAGCTGGGCCCTGGCGAGCTCGGCTTCATCAACGCCTCGATCAAGTCGGTGGCCGACTGCAACGTCGGCGACACCATCACCGACGAGCGGCGTCCGACCGCCAAGCCGCTGCCGGGTTTCAAGCCCAGCGTCCCGGTGGTGTTCTGCGGCCTCTTCCCGGTCGATGCGGCGGACTACGAGGATCTGCGCGATTCCCTGTCCAAGCTGGCGCTGAACGACTCGTCCTTCCAGTACGAGGCGGAAAGCAGCGCCGCGCTTGGCTTCGGCTTCCGCTGCGGCTTCCTCGGCCTCCTGCATCTGGAGATCGTGCAGGAGCGGCTGGAGCGCGAGTTCGATCTCGACCTGGTCACCACCGCGCCCTCGGTGGTCTACAAGATCCACCTGACCAACGGGAAGATGCTCGAGCTGCACAATCCGGCCGACATGCCCGATGTGGTGAAGATCGACCACATCGAGGAGCCTTGGATCCGCGCCACCATTCTGGTCCCGGACGAGTACCTCGGGCCGATCCTCAAGCTCTGCGAGGAGCGCCGCGGCGAGCAGATCGACCTGACCTACGCCGGCTCGCGCGCTATGTTGATCTACCGCCTGCCGCTCAACGAGGTGGTCTTCGACTTCTACGACCGCTTGAAGTCGGTGTCGCGCGGCTACGCCAGCTTCGACTACCAGATCGAGGAGTACCGCGAGAGCGACCTTGTGAAGGTTTCGATCCTGGTCAACCAGGAACCGGTCGACTCCCTGGCCATCATCGTACACCGCGGGCAGTCTGAGGCGCGCGGGCGCCTGCTCTGCGAGCGCCTGAAGGACCTGATCCCGCGCCAGCTGTTCAAGATCGCCATCCAGGCGGCGATCGGCGGCAAGGTGATCGCCCGCGAGACGATCTCGGCCCTGCGCAAGGACGTTACCGCCAAGTGCTACGGCGGCGACATCAGCCGTAAGAGAAAGCTGCTGGAAAAGCAGAAGGCCGGCAAGAAGCGCATGCGCCAGATCGGCAACGTGGAGATCCCGCAGTCGGCTTTCCTCGCCGCCCTGAAGATGAGCGACAGCTAAGGCCAGTCGCGTCGCTAGCGGCGGTTGGTGAACTTGCGCGGCGCACGGGTGCCGCCCCAGCGCCGGAACAGCAACACCAGGACCAGCCCGGGCAGCGCAAAGACGGCTGCGGCCGGCCACAGCAGCAGCGGCGCGACGACGTTGTCCCAGAGGCCGACGGAGAGATTGCGCTCGATGCCGGCCTGCAGGGTGTTGAGGGTGGCGCTGCCGAGCGCCTGGTCGATCTCGTACCAGCGCTGGCCGAGCACGACGAAGCCCCAGGTGCCGGTGCTCAGCGACGACACGGCGTCCCATCCCAGCAGCACCAGGGCGCAAAACAGCAGAACCCAGCCGAGGATGCGGCCAACGATCATCGAGCCCCCAATTGCCGATGTTCCACTCCGCCGTCTTGGCCCGCGCCCTGCCACGGATCCAGCCGGCTTCCGCGGAAGCCTTGAAAGAGTCAGGATAGTAGCAGCCGTCGGGCGTGGCGGCCAACCTCTGGGCGAGGCCACTGCGCGCCCAAGGCCCCGAAGGCCACCGCAGCGGCCCGGGCACGGCCCGCCAGCGGCGGTCCCTGGCTGTGGCCGTAGGCGTTGCATCGCCGCGCGGCCTCGGCTAGTTTCCGGCCGCTGACGCGCCGATCCCCCCTCTTCCGGGGCTTACGGCCGGCCGGGTTCATCTTTGCGAAACCCGGCGCCGCTAAGACAGGGACATCAGCGCGTGAGGAGAGGTGGCCGAGTGGCTTAAGGCGCACGCCTGGAACGCGTGTGGGCGGGAAACTGCCTCGTGGGTTCGAATCCCACCCTCTCCGCCA
>WHTV01000099.1 GCA_009377535.1 Kiloniellaceae bacterium | reverse complement strand
TCGCCGCACCGCTCGCCAACAGAATTGCTTCAATATGACCATGAAAGGCTCTAGCTCCACATCGCATGGAAGTGATGCACAGGCCCGTGACCCGAGCCGACGGCCAGGCCATCGGCGGCCGCGATGGCGCCCTGCAGGTAGCCGTGGGCGTCGCGCACCGCCGCCGGCAGCGCCTGCCCCTTGGCCAGGCCGGCGGCAATGGCCGAGGACAGCGTGCAGCCGGTGCCGTGGGTGTTGCGGGTGTCGCGCCGCGGCGCTTCCAGGCGCAGCGTCTGACCGTCGCCGGTGACCAGCAGGTCGATGCAGCTGGCACCGCGGCCATGGCCGCCCTTCATCAGCACGGCGCTGGCCCCGAGTGCCAGCAGGGCCTGACCCTGGGCCAGCATTTCCTCTTCCGAGGTCGCTTCCGAGGCCTCCAGCAGGCGCGCGGCCTCCGGCAGGTTGGGCGTCAGCACATCGGCCAGCGGCAACAGTCGCGCGCGCAACACCGCCACCGCCGCATCGGGCAGCAGCGCAGCGCCCGACTTCGCCACCATCACCGGATCGAGCACGACGGGGACGCCGCGGCCCGCGAGGCTGTCGGCCACGGCGGCGATGACGTCCGGTCCGCCCAGCATGCCGATCTTGACTGCAGCGACCGCCAGGTCATCGAACACCGCGTCGAGCTGCGCGGCGACGATGTCGATGGGCACGGGATGCACGGCGGTGACCGCCCGCGTGTTCTGCGCGGTGATCGCGGTGATCGCGCTGGCGCCGTAGACGCCGAGCGCGGCGAAGGTCTTGAGATCGGCCTGGATGCCGGCGCCCCCGCCGCTGTCGGAGCCGGCGATCGTCAGCGCGATGGGAGGCCCCTCGCCGCCTTTGCGCGCGATGCCATCAGCCACCTGTCACCCTCCCTCTTTGCGGGGCCGGTGAAGGAAGAACGGATCGAAAATCTGGTATTGGCTGACCCGTTCCCTTCGCCGGCATTACCCGGATCAGGTTCATTGGGTTGACGCCTTCGCGCGTCTCTCAGCCCTTTCGAGCACCCCAACGGAGAGTCAGGAGATAGCAGGTCATGTGCGGAGATTCAAGGGCGCTGTCCTCCTCACCCGCAACAACAGCGCTGGTGGGACCGGTGCGTCCGCAGCACGGTACGACCGGCACTATCGGACGCGACGACGGCCAGTCGGGCTCGCAATCCCCTGGTATCGGCACGGCCGTCGTTGCAAAACGCTTGGGGTTGCCCGCCGAGCGACTTCGAGTCACGCTCAATCGTGTCGGAGGGACCCATATGGGGAATCCCGGCTAAGACATCGGTTAAACCGATCACTCAAGAATCTCGTTCGCCAATGCCGGGGCGCGTCTCGGACGAGCGGCAGCGGCAGGAGGTTGCCGAATGGAAGGCCACTACTTTACCGGCGGATGCTTATGCGGAAAGGTGAGGCTGGCGACAGACGCCGAGCCGAGCCGCGTCGGCATCTGCCATTGCCTCGATTGCCGAAAGCAGTACGGCGCAGTTTTTTACACCTTCGCGGTCTTTCCGGACACCGTCGTTACCGTGACGGGTGAAACGGCGCATTATGGCTTTCGCCACTTCTGTCCGGTGTGCGGCTCCTCAGTCTTCGACAAAAGAGGATCCGAAATCGAGGTCAATGCTGGGACCTTGGACTCGGACAACCTGGTCCACCCGACTTACGAGACCTGGGTCTGCCGAAGAGAGCGGTGGCTACCCGCCTTTCCCGTCGATCATCGATACGAACATGATCACGAGTGAGCCTCGCCTTAACCCCCCGCTGCGCGCGGTCCATGGTTTCCCGATACGGCCTGTTTCGCAATCATTGCGGGCGATTCCGGAGGTCGTCTGACGACTGTCGGTTCAAATGACTTTCCGAGACGCAGCTTGCGCAACCAAAAAGTTGAACAGCTCGCCGCCCAATAGTCTGGCCGCTTAGTTTCGCCTGGAAATCGGATGCTGATCCAGTTCGCTGAGGGACCTGCTTGCGACGCAGCATGCTTGCGGCAAGCGCAAGCCACAATTGGGACTCCGGACAAATGAACCGTAACGTTCTCTATTTCGTTATCGGGGTGCTCGCCGTCGCCGCCGGTGTGTCCGGATATCTGCTCTACCAGGAGCAGCAGAAGACCAGTGGCATCGAGCTCAACCTCGATAACAATGGCGTCTCCATCGAAACCAAATAGTTCCCGGAAAGAGGAGAAAATCATGTCGCTGGGGCTCATTTTAATCATCATCCTCATCATCCTCCTGCTTGGCGGCTTCAGTGGCCGCATCGGTGGCTACGGCTACGGCTTCGGTCACGGCGGCATTGGTGTCATCGGCGTCATCCTGATCGTCATCCTCGTCCTGCTGCTTATGGGCCGGATTTGATCCGCCAGCCGGACCCCAGAACGCCGCGGCTTGCAAAAGCGTCAACCCGCGTTGAGACAAGAGAAGCACAGGCAAATCGAAGGAGCATGGCAATGAACAGACGGCATCTCTTGACAGCTCTCCTCCTCGTCAGCCTTCTTGCCGGCCCTGTGGTGGCAGGCTGCAGCGGCGAAACGGCGGGCGAGTACGTCGACGACTCGGTGATCAGCAACACGGTGCGTGCCAAGCTCCTCGACGACAAGGACCTGAACATCTTTCAGATCGACGTCTCGACCTTAAGAGGGGAGGTCCAGTTGAGCGGCTTTGTGGGCTCGCAAGCCGACAAGGACCGCGCCGGCTCGGTGGCCGCCGCAGTCGACGGCGTGAGGGAGGTCCACAACAACCTCGTCATCCAGTAGGCCAACGGCGGCGCCGGGCCGCTCCGTTACCTGTGCATGACAGCAAGCGGGTGGATCACCCCTCGCGCTTGAACACGATGACCGAGAGGAACTTCAGCGGCCGCTTCACCAGTTCCTCCGGCCCGTGGGCCGAGCTGGCGTTGAAGAACAGCGAGTCGCCGGGCTCCAGGTGGTAGATCTGGTTGCCGTGGCGGTACCCCACCTCGCCTTCCAGGACGTAGATGAACTCCATGCCCCCGTGACGGAAGTTCGGATAGACGTCAGCATCCTCGGTCAGCGTGATGAGATAGGGCTCGTAAGCGAGATCGCCCGGGAAGGGATGGCCGAGCAACTGGTACTGGTGGCCGGACTTGGTGCCGCGACGTTCGATGGTCAGGCCCTCGCCGGCCTTCACGTAGGTAACGTCGTGCTGTTGCTCAAAGTCCGAAAAGAAGCTCGTCAGCGGCACGTTGAGCGCGCTGGACAGACTCTGGAGCGTGGCCAGCGACGGCGAGATGGCGCCGTTTTCCACCTTGGAGAGCATGCCCGCCGAGAGGCCGGCCTGGCCCGCGAGCTCGGCCACCGTCATGTCCTGGCGCTTGCGCAGGGCGCGCACCTGGGCGCCGATGGCCTGCTCGATCGACTGGTTGTCCACCGCCCCGGGTGCTGAGGAGCCGGTCGCGAGGGAGAGTGGCGTCTCCTTGGCGCCGCCCCTGTAGCGCAGTCCCGGACTCTCCGCCGGGCGCTTCTCGGCAGCCTTCCGGCGATCGCCGCTCTTGACCGCCTTGGTCAGCTTCGCCGGGGTGGCGGCCTTGCCCGCTGGGCTGTTCCTGGCCAAGTTTCACGTTCCTCGCTGTCGCGTGCTTGCGCGCTAACCTAGGAAGCGAAGCGGCGCTTCGCAAGGCCAGCGGCCCGCGCCACCGGCGGAGGCAGCCTGTCAGAACAGGCGAAAGCCCACGATCTCGATATAGATCCAGAAGGCGACAAAGGCGGCGAAGGCCAGGCCGTCGACCGCCAGAGCCGCCCACCAGCCTGTCGGACCGGTAACGGCCGTGCCGCCCAGGTAGGCCATCCAGCCGGTGGCGAGGATCCACAGCAGCCAGGCGAAGACCAGCACCGCCCCCACGTCGGCGTCGAAGGCGCCCATGCGCCCGCGGGTCAACCACAGAAGGCCCGCCAGGCAGAGGGCGACGGCCCCAGCGCGCAGCTGGTAGGCCTTGTGACTGCCGGCAAGCTCGCCTTCGGCCGGCAGCGCGGCAACCGCAAAGGCGACAGTGGCGCAGGCAAGGCTGGTCCAGATCGCCGGCCGCGCCCAGCGGTACAGCGGCTTGCTGAAATCCAGCCAGCGCGGGTCGAGCAGCTGCGCTTCGATGCGCGCGTAGACGATGTGGTCGAAGAGGACCGTCAGCCAGCAGGCCGCGCCGATCGCCAGCATCGCGGCGTAAGCCAGGTAGGAAAACGTTATCGTCCAGCTCGGTACCATTGAAACGATCCCCTTCGAATGCGTCCAGCCCTTGCTGGCCGGGCTAACCTGAAATCAGCCGACCGCCCTCGAGCGTCAGGTCGATCAAAACGGCGATCACCGCCGCCACGGCAAGGACGTTGGCCAGCAAGGCCAGGCGCCAAGCGGGCGGCGAGCCCACAGTGGCACCGGCCGCATGTGCCCGCCAGCCGGCGGCCAGAATCCCTGCCGACCAGGCAAAGACGACGGCCGCGCCGATTTCCACGGCGATGTAGACCAGAGGCTGGTTCGTCAGAGAGAGGAGCACGCAGAAGCTGAGCGCGAAGGCGCCGCAACGTCGGAGGTAGGCGCGGTGCGAAGAGACGGTCGGGGAAGCCTTCCCGCTCGGCAGGCAGGCCAGCGCGAAGGCGATGAGCGCAAAGACCGTGCTCATCCCCGCGCCGTAGCGGACAAAGTGCATCAGCGCATAGCTCACGTCCCGCCAGCCGTCGGCGAACTGCCCGGCCTCCGCCTGCTGCCAGACGACGTGATCTAACACCGCCGCCAGGTCATGGATCAGCCCGATCGCCAGCATGAGCGCGTAGCCAAGGTACGAGAGCGTAACCGTCCGATGCGCCGCCAGAGCTTCGATCCTCACCCTTCCCTCCCCTTTCGAAGTTATACCAGGGGAGTGGGTCGGGTCGATCCCGGCGGCGGTTCAATCTTTCTTTCAGGGAGCTGAAATCCAGGCGCTATCCAGCAATCAGGATATAGGCGGCCAGGGCTGCGAGGACCGCCGCCAGGGCCCAGATCCACAGGCGCCCCGCGTTGGTGCTGCGGGCGGGCGCCGCGGCGGGCGTGCTCACGGCGGCCGGCACAGGTTCGGCCGGCGCCGCGACGATCGCGGCGAAGCGCGAGAAGAACTCGCCGGAGAGCTTGCGCGCCGTGGAGTCGATGAGGCGCGAGCCGAGCTGAGCCAGCTTGCCGCCGACGTCCGCCTTCACCTCGTAGTGCAGGATGGTCGCCGCACCGTCCTCTTCGAGGCGCACCTTGGCGCCGCCCCTGGCGAAGCCGGCGGGGCCGCCCTTGCCCTCGCCGCTGATGGTGTAGCCGTTGGGCGGATCGAGGTCCGAGAGCGTCACCGCGCCCTGGAACTTCGCCTTCACCGGGCCGACCCTGGTGACCACGGTGGCGACCATCGCGCGGTCCGAGGTCATCTCGATGGACTCGCAACCCGGGATCGCGGCCTTCAGGATTTCCGGATCGTTCAGGGCCTGATAGACGCGCTCACGCGGCGCGGCGATACGTTCGCTTCCGGTCATGTCCATGGCTGGATCAACTCCAAGATCGCATTGCTCGAAAACCATCAACGGCGGCAGGGCGAGGCAGAGGCACATCAGGCGGCGTCATGGTCCTTGGACTCTCGACCGGCCTGGCCGCGGCGGCCACGACGGCGCAGCTCCACCACCTCGGCGATGATCGACAGCGCGATCTCCTCCGGCGTGATGGCGCCGATGTCGAGGCCGGCGGGCGAGCGCAGGCGCGCGATCTTCTCCGCTGGAAAGCCCTGCTCGCGCAGCCGCGCCGTCAGGCTTGCCGCCTTGCGACGGCTGCCGACGAAGGCGACGTAGGGTGCCTCGGCTGACAGCGCCGCGCGCAGCGCCTCGCCATCGCGCTTACCCTGGGTGGCCACCACGATGAAGCGCTCGGCCGGCGAGTCCGGCGGCAGCTCGAAGCCGGCGATGCGCTGGTCCGCCGCAGGGAAGCTGTCCTGGTCCTCCGCCAGGGCCGCCACGGTGACGGCAAAGCCGCTGCGCCCGGCAAGGTCGGCGATGGCACGCGCCACCGGCGAAGCACCGCAGACCAGCAGCTGGGGACGCGGCAGCATGGGCTCGACGAAGATGTCGAGGGTGCCGCCGCTGGGGCAGGCACTGCGATGGAACTCCACGCCACCGCGCACCTCGCCGGCCGCCACGCCGCCGGCATCCAGATCCTCCTGCGGCTGCACGGAGATCAGCCGCGCCTCGCCGCTCTCCAGGGCCTCGACGGCGGCGCGGCGCACCGCGCCGCGCGCACAGCCGCCGCCGACCCAGCCGTGGATCTCGCCGTTTGCCGTCACCACCGCCTTGGTGCCGGCCTTGGCCGAGGTGGCCGCCACCGTGCGCACCACCGTGGCCAGCACATAGGGCTGTGCCTCCCGGCGCAGGCGCGCCATGAGGTCCAGGAGCCTGCCGTCGTCGTCGCTCATGGCTCACACCCGCTCCAGATAGGGCGCCAGCGCCTCGAGGCTTTGCAGGTTGTGCGCCGGTGCAAAGAGATCGACATAGGGCAAGGCCGCCTGCATGCCGGCGGCAGTCGGCTCGTAGTCCTGCCAACCGATCATCGGGTTAAGCCAGACGATGCGCCTGGTGCGGCGGCGCAGCGCGGCCATCTCGCGCCCCAAAAGCTCGGGGGCGCCGGTGTCGTAACCGTCGCTGACGATCATCACCACGCTGCGGCCGTGCACCACGCGGGCCGCGTGCTGCCGATTGAAACCGGCGAGGCTCTCGCCGATGCGGGTCCCGCCGGACCAGCCCTGGGCGATCAGCGACAGGCGCTCGACCGCCCGGGTCGCATTGCGCTCCCTCAAGGCCGGCGACACGTGGATGAGCCGCGTGTGGAAGACGAAGGCCTCGGCCTCGCGAAAGCGGTCCAGCACGCCATGGATGAAGCGCACGAAAAAGGCGCTGTACTGGCTCATCGAGCCGGAGGCGTCGAGCACCACGACCAGACGCAGCGGCTTGTCGCGGCGCCTGCGCCAGGCGAGATCGATGGGCAGGCCGCCGCGCCCGATGCTGCGGTGGATGGTGCGCCGCAGGTCGAGCCGCCGGCCGCGCCGCCGCTGCCGCTCGCGCCGGCTCAGACGATGGCGCATGCGCCGGGCCAGGCGGTCGGCCAGGTCGTGAACGCGCTGCAGTTCCTCGGCGCTGACCAGGTGCCGGAAGTCGGCCTGCGCCAGCGACTCGCTGCTCGAGGCGCCCGCGCGCTTGCCCTGCCGGTCGGCCGGGTTGCCGGCCGCCTCCTCGCCCTCGCGGGAAACCCGGTCGGGCGCGCCAAGGCTGCCGCCCGGGGCGCCCGCTTCCGACAGCTTGCGCGCGCCCCTGCCCTTGGGTGGCGTGCCGCTAACGCGCAGCAGGCCCTTGATCCCACGCCTCAGCCAATAGGCGTCGAACAACTCGTCGAAGCGCTGCCAGTCGGCCTGGCGCGTGCAGCAGATGCAGCGAAGGCCCGCGCGCAGCGCCGCCGGCCGGGCGAGATCGGCCATTGCGGCGAAGCGCAGGCAGTCGCTCGCGTCCTCCAGGCCGACCAGAAAGCCGTTCTCGCGCAGCAGGTTCAAGAAAGCCGACAGGCGCCCCCGCAGCTGTGCCCCGGCGAGCGGCGAAAGCGCCTCCGGGGCCAGTGCTTCGGGCGTGTGCGCCGCCGCCATCACGCGACCTTGCCGAGCAGCCGCTGGGTGACTTCCGGGGCCAGGGCCAAGCGGTCTTCCTGCGTCTTCAGCAGGCACAGCAGGGTGTCCTGCACGACCTTCGGCTCCGTCGCCAGATCGCGCACCTCGAGGCCGACCAAGGCGGCCGCCCAGTCGAGGGTCTCGGCGACGCCGGGCACCTTGCGCAGATCCTCCTTGCGCACGGCGGCCACGAAGGCAGCGATCTGCAGGGCAAGGGTGGAGTCGATCTTCGGCAGACGGGTGGTCAGGATGCGCGCCTCCTTGTCCTCCGTCGGGTAGTCGACGAAATGATAGAGACAGCGCCGGCGCAGCGCATCGGACAGCTCGCGGGTGCCGTTGGAGGTCAGCACCACCAGCGGAATCGAAAGCGCGTGCACGGTGCCCAGCTCGGGGATCGAGATCTGATAGTCCGAGAGGATTTCCAACAGGAAAGCCTCGAATTCCTCATCGGCCCGGTCGATCTCGTCGATCAGCAGCACCGCGGGCTTTTCCTGCCGGATGGCCGCGAGGAGCGGCCGCTCCAGCAGGAATTCCTCGGAGAAGATGTGCTTCTCGACGGCCTCGGCGCTTTCGCCGCGGCCCTCTCGCGCCTTGATGGCCAAGAGCTGGCGCTGGTAGTTCCACTCGTAGATCGCCGCGTTGGCGTCGAGGCCCTCGTAGCACTGCAGGCGGATCAGGCGCGTGTCGTGGATCTGCGCCAGGGCCTTGGCGACTTCGGTCTTGCCGACGCCGGCCGCCCCTTCCAGAAGAAGCGGACGCTGCAGGCGTTCCATGAGCCATAAGGCCATCGCCAACTGACTGTCGGCGACGTAGCCGACCTGCGCCAGATGATCGGCGATCTCGTTACGCTGCATAGTTTCGCCCCTGTTTCACTTTTCCCGTTGTAATCGCGGTGCGCGCCTCAGCCGACCAGGCCCAGTTTCTCGCAGACCTTCCAGGTCCGCCAATGGTCATGCGGCATCTGGATGTGGGTGATGTCGAGATGGGCGAAGGCATCGTTCACCGCGTTGGAGAAGGCCGGAACGCCGCCGACGTTGGGGCTCTCCCCGACGCCTTTCGCGCCGATCGGATGATGCGGCGAAGGCGTGACGGTATGGTCGGTCTCCCACACCGGCGTTTCGACGGCCGTCGGCACGAAGTAGTCCATGAAGCTGGCGCCCATGACGTTGCCGCCCTCGTCGTAGCGGATCTCCTGGCCCATGGCGATGGCGAAGGCCTCGGTGAGGCCGCCGTGCACCTGGCCTTCGATGACCATCGGATTGATGCGCGTGCCGCAATCGTCCAGCGCATAGAAGCGGCGCACCTTGGTGACGCCGGTGTCGGCATCGATGTCGACCACGCAGATGTAGGCGCCGAAAGGATAGGTCATGTTCGGCGGGTCGTAGTAGTCGACCGCCTCGAGCCCCAGCTCCAGGCCCTCGGGCACGTTGTTGTAGGCGGCCCAGGCAATCTCCTTCATGTTCTTCTGCCTCTCCGGCAGGCCCTTGACCTTGAAGCGGTCGACCTCGAACTCCAGGTCGTCCTCGCCGACCTCCAGCAAGTGCGCGGCGATCTTGCGCGCCTTGTCGCGGATCTTGCGGCCGACGCGCGCCGCGGCGGCCCCGGCCACCGGCGTCGAGCGAGAACCGTAAGTGCCGAGGCCGTAGGGCGCGGTGTCGGTGTTGCCCTCCTCGATCATGATGTCGTCGGCTGGAATGCCGATCTCGGTGGCCAGTATCTGGGCATAGGTGGTCTCGTGCGCCTGGCCCTGGCTCTTGGTGCCGAGCCGCGCGATGGCCGCACCGGTGGGATGGATGCGGATCTCGCAGGAATCGAACATGCCGACGCCGAGGATGTCGCAGTTGCGCGTCGGCCCGGCGCCGACGATCTCGGTGAAGAAGGCGACGCCGATGCCCATCAGCTCCCGGGTCTCGCCGCGGGCGAAGGCCGCGCGCCTTTCCTGCTGCTCGGCCCGCAGGGCGGCGTAGCTGGTCGCCTCCATGGCCTTTTTCATGGCCGTCGGATAGTCGCCGCTGTCGTATTCCCAGCCGAGCGCCGACTGGTAGGGGAACTGATGCGGCTGGATGAAGTTCTTCAGCCGCAGCTCGACCGGGTCCATCGCCAGCTTCTTGGCCAGGATGTCCACGGCCCGCTCGATCATGTAGGCCGCCTCCGTCACCCGGAAGGAGCAGCGGTAGGCGACGCCGCCCGGCGCCTTGTTCGTATAGACGCCGTCGACCGCCACGTAGGCCGTGGGAACGTCGTAAGAGCCGGTGCAGATGTTGAAGAAGCCCGCCGGCCATTTCGAAGGATCGGCGCAGGCATCGAAGGCGCCGTGGTCGGCCAGCACGTGCGCCCGTATCGCCGTGATCCTGCCGTCGCGGGTCGCTGCCAGCTCGGCCGTCATGTGGTAGTCGCGGGCAAAGGCGGTCGCGGAGAGATTCTCCATGCGGTCCTCCACCCACTTCACCGGCACCCCCAGCACGATGGAGGCGACGATCGAGCAGACGTAGCCCGGGTAGACGCCGACCTTGTTGCCGAAGCCGCCGCCGATGTCCGGCGCGATGACGTGGATCTTGTGTTCCGGGATGGTCGACAGCAGCGAGGCCACGGTGCGCACCACGTGCGGCGCCTGGAAGGTGCCGTAGACCGTCAGCTCGCCCCTGATCTTGTCCATCGAGGCGACGCAGGCACAGGTCTCCATCGGCGCGGGATGCACCCGCGGATAGGTGATCAGCTCCTTGATGGTCACCTCGGCCTGGGCGAAGGCCTGGTCGGTGGCCTCCTTGTCGCCCACGTCCCATGTGAAGATGTGGTTGTGGTGCCGGCGCGCGCCGTGGGCGCCTTCGGTCTTGCCGGCCAGGTCCTCGCGCAGCACGGGCGCATCCGGGTCCATGGACCTGAAGGGATCGACCAGCACCGGCAAGGCCTCGTAGTCGACCTCGACGAGCTCTGCCGCGTCGGCCGCGATGTAGCGGTCCTCGGCGATCACGAAGGCGACCTCCTGGTTCTGGAACAGCACCTTGTCTTCCGCCAGCACCGCCTGGACGTCGCCGGCCAGGGTCGGCATGTAGTGCAGGTTCAGCGGCTTGAGGTCGGCAGCGGTCAGCACCGCCTTCACGCCCGGCAGGGCCAGGGCCGCGGAGGCATCGATCGACTTGATGCGCGCATGGCCGTAGGGCGAGCGCACGAAGTCGCCGAACAGCATGCCGGGCAGTTTCAGGTCGTCGACGTAGTTGCCCTTGCCCTGGATGAAGCGGGCGTCCTCGGTGCGCTTGCGCGAGCAGCCAATGCCTTTGAGGTTGGCTTCGCGTTCTTCGACAGTCATCGCAGCGTCGCTCATTCCGCAGCCTCCTTCTGGGCAGCATTCATCTTGTCCGCGGCATAGCGGATCGCCTTGACGATGTTCTGGTAGCCAGTGCAGCGGCAGAGGTTGCCGGAGATGCCCATGCGGATCTCCGCCTCGCTCGGGTCCGGGTTCTCCTGCAGCAGGCGTTGCGCGCGCATGAGCATGCCCGGCGTGCAGAAGCCGCACTGCAGCCCATGCATCTCGGCAAAGCCCTCCTGCAGGGCGTGCAGCGTGCCGTCCGGCGCGGCCAGGCCTTCCACCGTGGCGATCTGTGCGCCCTCGGCCTGCACGGCAAAGACCGTGCAGGATTTCACCGACTTGCCGTCCATGTCGACGGTGCAGGCCCCACAGTGGCTGGTTTCGCAGCCGATGTGGGCGCCGGTCAGCAGCATCTGCTCGCGCAGGAAGTGGATGAGCAGGGTGCGCGGCTCGACCAGCGCCTCCACCTGCCTGCCGTTGAGGGCCAGGGTGATCTGGGTTTTCGCCATTTTTCGTTTCCTTCCTGGTCAGCCGGCGGCGCGCGCAAGGGCGCGCTGGAGGGCCCGGCGCAGCATCACGCCCGCCATCTTCGTGCGGTAGTCGGCGGGCCCGCGCCCGTCGGAGGCCGGCGCGGTGATGCCCTCGGCCAGGGCCACCGCCCGCTCGACCGCCGCCTTGTCCAGGGGCGTGCCGACCAGCGCCGCCGAGGCTTCCGCGGCATAGAGCGGCGTCTCGCCCAGATTGGTCAGCGCGATGGCAGCCGTCTTGCAGCTGCCGCCCGCCAGGGTCACCACCACCGCGGCCGCCGCTGTGGCGTAGTCGCCGATCTTGCGCTTCAGCTTCTCGTAGGCGTAGCCATGGCCGGCCGGCGGAATCGGCACCCTGACGGCGGTCAGGATCTCGCCGTCCGCGCGCTTGGTGAAGAAGGCGCTCTCGTAGAAGTCGCGCGCCTTCACCTCGCGGCTGCCGCCGGGGCCGGCCAGGACATATCCGGCATCGAGGCACTGCATCAGCGCCGGCATGTCGTTGGCCGGGTCGCCGTTGGCCACGTTGCCGCCGAGGGTGCCGAGGGAGCGCACCTGCGGGTCGGCGATGAGGGCCGCCGTCTCCTGGATGATCGGGCAGTGGCCGGTGATGAGGTCGGAGGCCAGCAACTCCGCCTGGGTGGTCATGGCGCCGATGACCAGCGCCCCGCCCTCGGCGCGGATGCCTTTCAGGCTGTCGATGCGGCGCAGGTCCACCAGGTGCTCCAGCGGCGCCAGGCGCAGCTTCATCATGGGGATCAGGCTGTGGCCGCCGGCCAGCGGCCGCGCCTCCTCGCCGAGTTCGGCGAGCAGCGCGACGGCCTCGTCCAGCGTCGTCGGCGCGTCATAGTCAAAGGCTCCCGGAATCACGGGTCGGTTCCTCCCTTTCCCAGTTCGCGGCGGCGATTTCGGGGCCGCCGATCATTGCGCTGCCACAATCCGCAAGAGCCGGCCCGCTGCAGCCTTCATTGCAGAGGATCGGGCCACAGCGCCCGAGAGGCGGTCAACGGCAGCTGCACGAAACCAGCCGGCGCCGCACGAACGGCGCCGCTGGTTGCACGAACGGCGATGCCGGCGGGAATCCTGGGAAAATCTGCCTGCAGCAGGCGAACAGGGTGCGGGAGTCTAGACCGCCAGCGGGTCCGCTCCCGGCTCGGCTTCGGACCGAGTTATCTCGGCGTCTTTGGTCTCTGAGGTGCCAGGAGCGGATGAACGCACCTGACTACAGGTGACTGCAAACCGTCGCCGAGAGTGCGAGGCGGCAAACGTGGCTTGGGTGTCGCCCTTCTGTTGAGCCGATCACTCGCCTGACGCTGACGCCGGCCACCCTTCCGCAGCGTAGCGGGTTTCGGCGGTTGGCATTGCAATGCCGGTACCGGATGACTTGTCGTTCGGCAATTGCTGCTCTGCCCGACCCAGATCCGCCGTCGCCGGCGTCACACGGAACCAAATCGCGTAGAGGGCCGGGAGGAAGACCAGGATGAGGACGGTGCCGATGGCAGTGCCGCCGATCAGCGTGTAGGCCATGGATCCCCAGAACACCGAATGTGTCAGGGGTATGAAGGCAAGGACAGCGGCGAGCGCTGTCAGGATCACAGGCCGTGCCCGCTGCACCGTTGCTTCGACCACGGCTTGGTAGGGATCGAGCCCCTCTTCCTGATTGGTCTGGATCTGGCCGATCAGGATGAGCGTGTTGCGCATCAGGATGCCGGCGAGGCCGATCAGCCCCAGGATGGCATTGAAGCCAAAGGGCTGGTTGAAGACGAGCAGGATAGGCACGGCACCCACCAGCCCGAGCGGTGCAGTGAGCATCACCATGGCCGTGGCCGAGAACGAGCGCACCTGGAACATCACGACCATCAGCATCAGCATCAGCATGACGGGAAAAACCGCGGCCAGGGCGACGTTGGCGCTAGCCGCCTCCTCGATTGAGCCGCCCGTCTCGACACGATAACCCTCGGCCAGGTTGGCCATAAGCGGTCGCAAGGCCGTCAGGATTTCCTGGGAAACCTCAGGGGGCTGCATCCCGTCGGCGATGTCGGCGCGCGTGGTGATCGTCGGCGTGCGGTCGCGCCGCTTCATGATCGGCTCCTCCATCCGCACGTCGACACGGCCGATCTGGCCGAGTGGGATCATTCGGCCGTCGCGCGACATCAGCGTGAAATCGGCAAGTCGGTCCGGGTCGAGCCGCTCTTCGCCGGCGCTGCGCGCCACGACATCGACGAGGCGGATGTCTTTGCGCACTTGGGTAACGGTCACGCCGGTCAAGAGGAACTGCAGCTGTTGAGCGGCCTCTGCGGGCGACAAGCCGATCAGCCGCAGGCGGTCCTGGTCGAACACGAAGCGGACGGTTGGGGATCGCTGTCCCCAATCCTGGTTCACCTGCCGCGTGTTCGGATTGGCGCGCATCACGCCCCGAACCTCGTCCGCTATGCCGCGCAACACGGTTGCGTCGGGTCCCACGATCCGGAACTCGACCGGAAAGGGCGTGTAGGGCCCGAAGACGAGCTGCGCGACGCGAAGGTGCGCCTCCGGTGCCAGTCCTTCTGCGATCCGCTCCCTGAGTCTTTTCTTGAGGGCTTCCCGCGCCGCCGCGTCCGGCGTCATGACGACGATCTTCGCGACCTCGCCCTTGCCTTGCGCCTTCAGCAGCCGGC
>WHTV01000098.1 GCA_009377535.1 Kiloniellaceae bacterium | reverse complement strand
GCCAGTCGGCGGGCGCTTCGAGGCCGCCAAGCTCGATACGCCAGCCGCCTTCGGTGCGCGCCAGCGCCCAGTAGTCGGCCGCGACCGCCTGCGGCCGGTGCACCACCACGGCGAAGCCGTACCACGCGGCCGGGAACGCGGCGGCAGAGACCCGCGTCATCTTCAGGGCCGGCTGGCCGGAGTGCGGATCGCGGCGCCGGCTTACCAGCGCGTCGATCCGACCGGCCGAGGCCCACTGGCCGCTCCAGTGCATCGGCGCGAAGAGCTGGCCGGGCTGCTGGCGCTCGGTCACCACCGCGCGCGCCAGGTAGCGGCCGCGGTGGTTGGAGAGCGCGACCAGGCCGGCCGGGAGGATGTCGAGCCGCGCCGCATCGGCGGGGTGCATCTCCACGAAGGGTTCGGCGACGTGCTGGGACAGGCGCGGCGAGCGGCCGCTGCGGGTCATGCTGTGCCACTGGTCGCGCACCCGTCCGCTGTTCAGCAGAAAGGGCGGCGCGGAATCCTCCGCCCGAGACGTCGGCGGCGCAACGGCGATGAAGTTTGCCCGGCCGTCTTCGGTGTAGAAGCCGCCATCGGTGAAGAAGCGCTTCCGGCCCGGCACGCTGCTGCCGGCAGCCAGCGGCCACTGGAAAGGCTGCAACGCTTCATAGTCCGCCGCCTGCCAGTCGAGGCAGCCCGAAAGGTCGAGGTCGCGGCTACCGTCGTTGCCTGCCGCCGTGAGGGCCGCGTACTCGCGGAAGATCTCCCAGGGCGAGGCATAATCGAAGGCCGCGCCCCAGCCCATAGCCGCCGCCACGTCGCAGACGATCCGCCAATCCGGCCGCGCCTCGCCCGGCGGCGGCAGGAACGCGCGCTGGCGCGAGATGCGGCGCTCCGAATTGGTCACCGTGCCGCCCTTCTCGCCCCAGGCGGCCGCGGGCAGCAGCACGTCGGCGAGTTCGGTGGTGTCGGTGTGGCTCTCGACGTCGGAGACCACCACGAAGGGACAGTTGCGGATCGCCTCGCGCACCCGGTCAGCCCCCGGCAGGCTGACCGCCGGGTTGGTGGCCATGATCCACAGCGCCTTGATGCGGCCCTCGGCCACGGCGTCGAACAGGTCGACGGCCTTGAGGCCCGGCGCCAGCGGCATCGCCGGCGCCTGCCAGAAATCCTGCACCAGGGCGCGGTGTGCCGGGTTCTCGATCTCCAGGTGGCAGGCCAGCTGATTGGCGAGGCCGCCGACTTCACGGCCGCCCATGGCGTTAGGCTGGCCGGTCAGGGAAAAGGGACCCGCGCCCGGCCGGCCGATGCGCCCGGTCAACAGGTGGCAGTTCAGGATGGCGTTCACCTTGTCGGTGCCGCTTTCCGACTGGTTGACGCCCTGCGAATAGAGCGTCACCACCTTGGACCGCTGGGCGAAGAGCCGGTAGAAGGAGATCAGCGCGTCGAGGCCTATTCCCGTCAGCCGGGCGGTCTCGCCGAGGCTGGTCTGCCGTGCCGCCGCCAGGGCCGCGTCGAATCCCTTGGTGTGCCGCGCGACGTAGTCTTCGTCGGCGCAGCCGCTTTCCTGCAACCAACGCAGCAGGCCGTTGAAGAGGGCCACGTCGGAATCCGGCTGCACCGCGAGATGGATGTCGGCCAGCTCGGCGCTGGCGCTGCGCCGCGGATCGACCAGCACGATCTGCAGGTCCGGCCGCCTGGCCTTGGCGTCGGCCAGGCGCTGGGCCAAGACCGGATGACACCAGGCGAAGTTGCTGCCGACCGCGATCACCAGGTCCGCCTCGTCGAGATCCTCATAACAGCCGGGCACGGTGTCGCTGCCGAAGGCGCGGCGATGGCCGGCCACTGAGGAAGCCATGCAGAGCCGCGAGTTGGTGTCGATGTTGGCCGAGCCGATGAAGCCCTTCATCAGCTTATTGGCCACGTAGTAGTCCTCGGTCAGCAGTTGGCCGGAAACATAAAAGGCGACCGAGTCCGGCCCGTGCTCGGCGATGGCCTTGCGGAAACCCTCCGCCACCGTCGCGATCGCGCGCTCCCAGCCGACGGCCTTGCCGGCGACCTTGGGCGACAGCAGGCGGCCGTCAAGCCCCAGGGTCTCGGCCAGCGCCGCCCCCTTGCCGCAGAGCCGGCCCCGGTTGGCCGGATGGTCCGGGTCGCCGGAGATCAGCACCTGGCCCCCGCCGTTCTTACTGCCGCCGCCGGCGCTAGCCAGGATGCCGCAGCCGACGCCGCAGTAAGGACAGGTGGTCCGGATCTTCTTAAGGGCGAGACCGTCGGGCATGGCCGGTCCTCACGCCGCCCGGCTGGCCAGCAGGGCCAGGTCGAGCAGCAGGCGCCCGCCTTCGCAGCGCAGAGGTACCGTGGCGACGCGACCTTCATCCGTTCCCCTGGCCTCGCCACTGGCCAGGTCGATGACCCAGTTGTGCAGCGGGCAGGTCACCGAGCGGTCGTGCACGATGCCCTGGCTGAGCGGGCCGCCCCTGTGCGGACAGCGGTCGTCGAGGGCGAAGACCTCATCGGCTTCCGTGCGAAACACAGCGATGCAGCCGAAGGGCGTCTTCACCACCCGCGCGCCGCGGCGCGGCACGTCTTGCAGGCCCCCAACATCGACCCAGCGACTGACCATCATGTCCATCACGCCACATCCTCCAGGCTGAATTGGGCCAAGGGCCGAAACTCGTGCGCGTCGAGGCCCTGGACCCGCTCGGCCCAGGGATCGCTCTGCGAGAACTTCTGCGAGAAGACGAAGCGGGCGAGCAGCGCCTCGCGACGCTCGTGATCCTCGACGATCTGCGTGCGCACGGTCTCGACGCCGACCCTGGCGGCCCACTTGTAGACGCGTTCCAGGTAGCGGCCCTGCTCGCGGTAGAGCTGCAGCAGGGCGCCGCAGTACTCGAGCACCTCCGCCTCGCTGGCCACGGTGCAGAGCAGCTCGGTGCCCTTCACGTGCATGCCGGCGGCGCCAGCGAAGTGCAGCTCGTAGCCGGAGTCGACGCAGACGACGCCGAAATCCTTGCAGGTTGCCTCGGCGCAGTTGCGCGGGCAGCCGGAGACTGCCAGCTTCACCTTGTGCGGCGTCCAGGAACCCCAGAGGAACCTCTCCAGCCGCACACCGAGACCCGTCGAGTCCTGCGTCCCGAAGCGGCACCAGTCGGTGCCGACGCAGGTCTTCACGGTGCGCAGGGACTTGCCGTAGGCATGGCCGGAGACCATGCCGGCGGCGTTGAGGTCGGCCCAGACGGCCGGCAGGTCCTCCTTCTTGACACCGAGCAGGTCGATGCGCTGGCCGCCCGTCACCTTCACCGTCGGAATGGCGAACTTCTCCGCCACATCGGCGATGGCGCGCAGCTCGGTCGGCGAGGTCAGGCCACCCCACATGCGCGGCACCACGGAATAGGTGCCGTCCTTCTGGATGTTGGCGTGCACCCGCTCGTTGATGAAGCGCGACTGGCTGTCATCGACGTACTCGCCGGGCCAGGTCGCCAGGAGATAGTAGTTCAGCGCGGGCCGGCACTTGGCGCAGCCGCAGGAGGTCTTCCAGCCGAGCTCCTGCATCACTGCCGGCAGCGAGCGCAGGTCGTGCGCGACGATGAGGCGGCGGACCTCGTCGTGGTCGTGGTCGGTGCAGCCGCAGATCGGCTGCACGGCATTACGCTGGTAACCGTCGCCGAGCGTCAGCGCCAGCAGCTGCTCGACGAGACCAGTGCAGGAGCCGCAGGAGCCGGAGGCCTTGGTGTGCGCGCGCACGGCGTCCAGGCTGCCGTGGCCGCCCTCGGCGATGGCGGCGACGATGGTTCCCTTGCAGACGCCGTTGCAGCCGCAGATCTCTGCCTCATCCGGCAGCGCTGCAACGGCCGCCGTAGGGTCCAGCGGGGACCCTCCTGCATAGGCCGGTCCAAAGATCAGGGTGTCGCGCAGCTCAGAGATATCGCGGCCGTCCTTCAGCAGCTGGAAGAACCAGGCGCTGTCGCTGGTGTCGCCATAGAGCACCGTGCCGACGATGCGGTTGTCCTCGAGAATGAGGCGCCGGTAGACGCTGCGCGCCGGATCGCGCAGTACGATCTCCTCACGCCCCTCGCTCTCGGCGAAATCGCCGGCAGAGAAGAGATCGATGCCGGTCACCTTCAGCTTAGTCGAGATGGCCATGCCGCCGTAGCGCGCCGTGGCGTCGCCGGCGAGCCGCGCGGCCAGCACCTTGGCCATCTCGTAGAGCGGCGCCACCAGGCCATAGCAGACGCCGCGGTGCTCGACGCACTCGCCAACGGCGAAGACGTTGGGGTCGTCGGTCGCCATGTGGTCGTCGACGAGGACGCCGCGCTTGACCGCCAGGCCGGCCTCCTTGGCCAGCCCGGTGTTGGGCCGGATGCCGGCTGCCATGACCACCAAGTCGGCCGGCAGCTCGCGCCCGTCGTCAAGCCGCACGGCACTGACATGACCCCCGCCGAGGATCGCCTCGGTGTTGGCGCGGGTGATCACGCCAATGCCGCGCGCCTCCACCGCCCGCTCCAGCAGGTAACCGGCACTGGGGTCGAGCTGGCGCTCCATCAGGGTCGGCATGAGGTGCAGCACCGTGACTTCCATGCCGCGCGCCTTCAAGCCCGCCGCTGCCTCGAGGCCGAGCAGGCCGCCGCCGATCACTACCGCATGGCCGCCCCGGGCCGCCGCCTGCAGCATCTTCTCCACGTCGTCCTGGTCACGGTAGGTCAGCACCTCCGGCAGCTCGGCACCAGGCACCGGCAGGACGAAAGGGCTGGAGCCTGTAGCGATCAGCAGCTTGTCGTAGCCGAGCTCCTGGTCGTCGGCACTGCGCACAAGCTTCCTCGCGCGGTCGATCGCGGTGACACTGCTGCCCTTCAGCAGGGTCACGCCATGCTTCGCATACCAGGCGTCGTCATGGATGATGATGTCTTCGTAGGCTTTCTCGCCGGACAACACCGGCGAGAGCATGATGCGGTCGTAGTTCACCCGCTGCTCGGCGCCGAGGATGGTGATGTCGTAGAGACCGGGTGACTTGGTTGCCAGCTCCTCCACCACGCGGCCGGCGGCCATGCCGTTGCCGACCACCACAAGCCGCTGCTTGGTCGCGCGCATCAGGCCGCCTCCTCCGCGTCGTCGTTGTCCTCGGCCATCTTTGGAGCGGGCTTGGCGCCGCCTTCGCAGGCTTCGAGGAAGTCGAGCAGTTCCTCGCGGTAGGCGTAATACTGCGGGTGATCGAGCAACGCCTTGCGGGTGCGCGGCCGCGGAATATCGACCTTCATCACGTTGCCGATGGTGGCCCGCGGGCCATTGGTCATCATGACGACGCGGTCGCCCAGCAGGATGGCCTCATCCACGTCGTGAGTGACGCAGACCGCCGTCACTTCGGTGCGCCGCCAGACGTCCATCAGCACCTCCTGAAGTTCCCAGCGGGTCAGGCTGTCGAGCATGCCGAAGGGCTCGTCGAGCAGCAGGAGCTTGGGCGAGAGGGCGAAGGCGCGGGCGATGCCGACGCGTTGCTTCATGCCGTTGGAGAGCTCGGCCGCCGACCTGTCCATGGCTTCGCCGAGTCCGACGCGCGCCAGGTAGTACTCGACGATGTCGCGCCGCTCGCCTTTGCTGGCGTGGGGATAGACGCGGTCGACGCCGAGGGCGACGTTCTCGCGCGCCGTCATCCAAGGCATCAGCGAGGGCGCCTGAAAGACCACGGCGCGCTCAGGCCCGGCATCGTCGACCTCTCGGCCATCCAGCACGATGCCACCGCCGGAGATGGTGGTCAGGCCGGCGGTCATCGACAGCACCGTCGACTTGCCGCAGCCGGAATGGCCGATCAGGGAGACGAACTCGCCCTGGCGCATCTTGAGGTCGAAGGACTCGACCACGGTGAGCGGTCCTTTGGGCGTCGGGTAGACCTTCTGCAGGCGGAAGAACTCCACATAGCCGCGCGCGATCGCCGACTTGGAAGCGTCGCGCCAGGCCGGCGGCGGCGGATCGCTCTGGGTGATCGGCACCACCTTCGGCAGGGCGATGGTCTCACCGGCCTCGGCGCCGCGCTCCATGCCGACACCCATGAGATACTGCGTCACCTCGCCGCGCAGCTTCTTGAAGGCCTCGTCGTGGTTCATGGCGGCACGGTCGCGCGGGCGCGGCAGGTCGACCTTGAAGGCAGGCCCGAAGGTGGCGTCCGGCCCCGGCTTCAGGGGGATGATGCGGTCGGCCAGCAGCAGGGCTTCGTCAACGTCGTTGGTGATGAGAACCACCGTCTTGCGGTCGTCCTCCCAGATGCGCTCGATCTCATCCTGCAGCTTGGCGCGGGTCAGCGCATCAAGGGCGGAGAGCGGCTCGTCGAGCAGCAGGATCTCGGGGCTCATTGCCAGCGCCCGGGCCACCGCGACGCGCTGGCGCATGCCGCCGGAAAGCTCAGCCGGGCGACGATCGAGCGCCGGGGTGAGCCCCACCATATCGACGTAGTGGCGCACACGCGCATCGCGGGCTGCCCTCGAAAGGCTCTTGAAAGCGGCATTCACCGCTAGCGCCACGTTGCCGTAGACGGTCAACCAGGGCATCAGCGAGTAGCTTTGGAACACCACGCCGCGGTCCGGCCCTGGGCCAGCGACCGGCACTCCCTTCAGCAGCACCTCGCCCCGGTCCGGCGCGACGAGACCGGCGATGGTCGAGATCAGGGTGGTCTTGCCGGAGCCGGAGAAGCCGACGATGGCAACGAATTCGCCCTCCCCCACCGTCAGGTAGATGTCCTTCAGCACGCTGCTGCGCCCGCTGCCTTCGCCGTAGGCCTTGCAGACGCCCTTCAATTCGAGAAACGCCATGGCGCGGGTCCTCCTAGCGGGTGGCCGAGTAGGTGAACATGGTCTGCAAGGCCAGCATCATGCGGTCGAGCAGGACGCCGATCAGGCCGATGGTGAGTACGGCGACCATGATTTTCGCCAAGGACGAGGAGGAGCCGTTCTGGAACTCGTCCCACACAAATTTTCCGAGGCCGGGATTCTGGGCCAGCATCTCCGCGGCGATCAGCACCATCCAGCCGACGCCCAGCGACAGGCGCAGGCCGGTAAAGATGAGCGGCAGCGCCGAGGGCAGCACGACCTTGAAGATCTTGCTGCTCCAGGAGAGCTTGAGGACGCGTCCGACGTTCATCAGGTCCTTGTCGATGGAGGAGACGCCGTGGGCGGTGTTGATCAGGGTCGGCCACAGCGAACAGAGCGTCACCGTCACCGCCGAGACGACGAAGGACCTGGCGATGAAGCCGTCGCTGCCGGCCATCAGGGCGGAGACCACCATGGTGACCAGCGGCAGCCAGGCCAGCGGCGAGACCGGCTTGAAGATTTGGATCAGCGGATTGAGTGCCGCGTTCACGCCGGACGACAGGCCGCAGAGGATGCCGAGCGGGACCGCCACCAGTGTGGCGATGAGGAAGCCCATGGCCACGGTCTTCAACGAGGTGACGATCTGGTCGAGGTAGGTCGGCTTGCCGGTGTAGCTGCGATGCTTCGTATCGTCGGCCTTGCCGTCGGCGACCAGCTTGTCGTTGCGCTGGTCTTGGCGCTCGTAGAAGGCGGCTTCCTTCTGGCGCTCGCGCTGGTGGTCGGCATAGAGGTTGCCGACCTGGTCCCAGACCTGCGCCGGCCCCGGAATGGCGCCCAGCGAAGTGTTCACCAGCGGCGCGGTCTGCGCCCAGAGCGCCAGGAAGAGGCCGATACCGAGCAGCGGCAGCACCAGGCCGCGCCAGACATCCTTCAGGTTATGGCGCGCCGGCTCGCCGGCGGCGATCTTCAACAGCGGGGTCAGCCAACCCAACGCGACGAGGTTCAGGTAGAGGTCGAGCTTGCCGATCGTGGCAAGGAACTTCTCGCGCCGCTCGGCGGCGGTCGCCGACCCTGGAAGGCCGGCGGCGCTGTCGATATCGGTGGCCGTCATGTGCAATCTCTCCTAACGCAGGCGATCAAGAGGGCGGGGACGGCGATCAGCCGCCCACCACCAGGTTCTGCTCGACTTTCTGGGGCCCCTTCAGGCCAATCGGAAAGAGCCCCAGATAGGCGTTGGGCTCGCGGCCGTCGAAGGTGACGCCGTCGATGAACGCGTTCTGCGGCGCGCGAAAGCCGTCGCTGTCCCAGGGGAAGTCCGCCTCGGGCACGTGGCCGTCTTCGACCAGCAGGCGGGCGGCCTTCAGGTAGATGTCCGGGCGGTAGACCTGTTGGGCGACGTCGAGATACCAGTCGTCGGACTTCTGCTCGGTGATCTGGCCCCAGCGGCGCATCTGCGTCAGGTACCAGACCGCGTCGGAGTAATAGGGGTAGGTCGCGAAGTAGCGATAGAAGACGTTGAAGTCCGTCACCTCGCGCTTGTCGCCCTTCTCGTATTCGAAGGTGCCGGTCATCGAGTTGGCGATGACCTCCGCGTCGGCGCCGACGTATTCGGAGCGCGAAAGGATCTCCACCGCCTCGGCGCGATTGGCATTATCGTTTTCATCCAGCCACTTCGCGGCGCGGATCAGCGCCTTGGTCAGCGCCAGCGTGGTGTTGGGGTATTCGTCGGCGAAGGCCTTGGTGATGCCGAAGACCTTCTCCGGATTGTTCTTCCAGATCTCGTAGTCGGTGATCACCGGCACGCCGATGCCCTTGAAGACGGCCTGCTGGTTCCACGGTTCGCCCACGCAGTAGCCGTTGATGGTGCCGGCCTCCAAAGTGGCAGGCATCTGCGGCGGCGGCGTCACCGACAGCAGCACCTCGGCCTGGATCTGGCCGGTGATGTTGTCCTCGGAATAGAATCCGGGATGGATGCCGCCGGCCGCCAGCCAGTAGCGCAACTCGTAGTTATGGGTGGAGACCGGGAAGACCATGCCCATCCGGAAGGACTTGCCCTCGGCCCGGAACTGCTCGACCACCGGCTTCAGGTAGTCGGCCTTGATCGGGTGCACCGGCTTGCCGTTCTCGAGCGGGATGTGCGCCTTCATCATCTCCCAGACCTCGTTCGACACGGTGATGCCGTTGCCGTTCAAGTCCATGGAGAAGGGCGTGACGATGTGTGCCTTGGTGCCGAAGCCGATGGTCGCGGCCAGCGGCTGGCCGGCCAGCATATGGGCGCCGTCGAGCTCGCCGGTGATGACGCCGTCGAGCAGCACCTTCCAGTTCGCCTGCGGCTCCAACGTGACGAAGAGGCCCTCGTCCTCGAAGTAGCCCTTCTCGTAGGCGATGGCCAAGGGCGCCATGTCGGTCAACTTGATGAAACCGAACTTCAACTCGTCCTTCTCGATATCCAGCGTCTCGGCCTGGGCCGGCGCCGCGGCGGCAGCCAGGGCCGCCCCGATTCCGAGGAGGAAACCGCGCAAGGTGGAAGCGACGTGCATTGCTTAACCCCTGTTTCTTCTGCAGCCCGGGGCCGGCCTTCGCCTGCCGGTTCCCGCTGCCCGCGTGAGGCCAAAAAAAAGCCGCCCGACCTGTCTTGCCCCCGGATCGGGGGCTAGGTCGAGCGGCTGTGCTCGGGTGCTCCTGCGGCGGAGCGATCGTGGATCTTGCGACCTGGAAGGACGGCCGCCATTGGCCTGCCCTCGAATGTTGCAGTGCACCCTAGATCGCGGCGGGAGCTGCTGTCAACGAGAATGTCTATTTTTTATGCATTACCTATGTGTGCCTATGAATTGATCATCTATTTTCTAGCTGCCGCCCAGGCGCCCGCGGCCGGTCCCCTCCGCAGCCGCCAGATAGTCCTCCAAGCGGTTGGGATCGAACACGGTTCCGTCGAAAAAGCCGTCCGGCCCGAGGAACAGCTTGCCGGCCCGCGAGGCCACCGGAGTTTCGGCAGCGAGGGCGCCTTCCACCTTCTCGCTGGCGCCCGGCAGATCGACGCCGGCAGGGCCCAGCGCCTCCCGGTAGATGTCGGGGCGAAAGGTCTGGCGCACCGCCTCCAGCCGGTCCGGGCTGTGCTTGACCCGGCCAGCGCGCACCATCTGGGCGTAGATCCACAGGGCGAAGGAGCGCCAGGGAAAGGTCGCCGCCTTGCGTTGCAGGACGAGGAAGTCCTCGAAGAGACCCTGACGTCCGCCCGGCGAGAGCGTCAGGCGGCCGTTGAGGGCACGCTCGACAACTTCGGCCGGCAGGTCGAGATAGGCCTCGCGCGCCAGGATCTCCGACAGGGTCACGTGGTTTTCCGCCCGGTCCGCCCAAACCGAAGCGCGGTGCAGCGCGCGCAGCAGGGCGAACAGGGTTTCGCGGTTGGATTCGGCCCATTCCTGGCGCAGCCCCAGCACCTTTTCCGGCGCGAACTGCCAGACCCGGGCAGCCGGCAGCACGATCTCCGCCAGCTCGGCATCGACAGCGACGCTATTCCAGGGCTCGCCGACGCAGAAACCGTCGAGCTTGCCGGCGCGCAGAGCATCCACCATCAGCGGCGGCGGGACCACCACGATCTCCACCTCGCGTCCGGTCTGCAGGCCGGCGTGGGTGAGACAGTGGCGCAGTTCGTAGGCGTGGCACGAGAAGGGAAAAGGCACCCCGAAGGTCAGCGGCGCCGCGCGCCGGCGGTGCAGCGCCCGAACCGCCTCGGCCAGGGCCGCCAAGATCTGCAGGGTCGCGGCGCCGCCCGGTGGCGGCAGCGCTGAGGCCATGGTCCCGGCCAGCTCGCGCGACACCGAGATGGCGTTGCCGTTCACGCTCAGCACGAAGGGCGCCACCGCGTCATGGGCCACCGAGCCGAGGCCGAGACGCATGGCGATCGGCATCGGCGCCAGCATGTGCGCTCCCTCGAAGAGGCCGAAGGCCACCTTGTCGCGGATGTTGGACCAGGAGGTTTCGCGGCAGAGCTCCAGGTCGACCCCTTCGGCGGCGGCGAAGTCGAGTTCCTTGGCGGCGACCAGCACCGCCGCGTCGACCAGCGGGATGAAGCCGATCCTGGCGTGGTGCCGGGTCATGGCGCCGCTTCCCGCCCGATGCCGGCGCTCAAGAGAGCAGCTCCGCGGCGGTCACCACGCTCTGGGCGATCTCCGAGATTTTCTTGCTCTGGCTCATCGCCGTCTTGCGCAGCAGGGCGTAGGCTTCCTCTTCGCTGAGGCCTTTGGCTTTCATGAGGATGCCCTTGGCGCGGTCGATCACCTTGCGCTCTGCCAGGGCCGCTTTGGTGGCCTGGAGCTCCGACTGCAGGCGGGTGAAGATGTTGAATCGCATGATGGCGGTGGCGAGGATCGTCTTGATACGTTCCTTCTTCAGACCGTCCACCACATAGGCGCCGACGCCGGCCTCCACCGCTGCCTCGATCATGCTCATGTCGCTCTCGTCGACGAACATGGCGATCGGGCGCCTGACCAGGCGCGAAACCTCGAACATCTGCTCGAGGACGTCGCGGTTGGGATTTTCCAGGTCGATGAGGATAACGTCGGGCGCGAGCTCGCTCAGCCGCTCCAGCAGGCCGGACATCTCGGAGATGCGATGGATGTCACGGTAGCCTGCCTCACGCAGGCCCTCTTCGATCACATCGGTGCGGGCCGAATTGGGATCGACCACCGCGATCTTCATCGTGGAAACGCTGTTCGACAACCTGACCCCACCATGCGCCGCCCCGGTTTACCCGGATTGCGGTTGTTGCGATGATGGCGGATCCTCCCAGACGACCCTTGTTTTCCCCATATCAACGAAGCACGGGGATGCCGTCAAGCGGCGCGGCAGCGAATCCCACGACGCGGGTGCTTTGCCCGGCTCAAGGCCGCGCGCGCGCGGTGGGAAGCAGAAGATGGAGCGAGGCGCCCTCGCCCTGCCCGCGGCTGCGCGCATGGAGCTGCCCGCCCATGGACGTGATGACGTTGGCGCACCAGTGCAGGCCGATGCCGTGTCCGCGCCCGGACTTGGTCGTGTAGTGCCGCTGGAAGATCGTCACCAGCTCGGCTTCCTCCAAGCCGATACCGTTGTCGGAAATGCAGACGTCGACCATGTGGGCGCCGTCGAGCTCGACCGTCGCGGCTGAAATCCGGATCTCGCCTTTGGAGGCGTCGGCGCGCGCAATGGCCTCGGTCGCGTTGACGAGCAGATTGCTGAACACCTGCAGGACGATGGCGCGAACGCAGACGACCGGCGGCTGGATGCCCAGGCTTGCCTCGAGGTGCAGCTTGAGGCCGCTGCCGGCGGGCTCCGGGAGGGCTCTGACGGCGCTCTCGATCAACGGCAGGAGGTCGCTTGCCACGGCAAGGTCCTTCTCGGAGCCGAGCCGGCGCTGGCTTTCGAGGATATCCTCGATGCGGCTGGTGTGCAGGGCGACCCGCTCGATGTCGGCCTTCAGGGCCTCAAGCCGCTTCATCTCCTCCGCCGCCGCCAGCGAGGCGTACCGGGCCAGCTTGGATTGCCTTTCCGTCAGGCCGTCCCCTTCGGCAAGTTCCTTCGCCGCCTGGGCGATCTTGGCGAGCCCTTCTGCCTTCACCTTTACGCCGGCGGCATCCGCGCTCGCCAGCAGCGAGTTCAGCGCGTTGCCGATGTTGTGCAGGCTCCCCTCCGTCACCTCCGCGCGGCCTGCCCGGTAGGAGACGTCGGCGAGCTGCTGTGTCGTCGCCGAGAGCTCCTCCAGCAGCTTGTCGAACTCCTCGGCCAGCACGCCGATCTCGTCAAGGCGGCGAAAGGCGCGCCCTTCCGTTCCCAGGCGCGCGCCGCTCAGGCCGCCGCGGCGCATGGCCAGAAGGCGCTGGGTGAGGCGTGAGAGCCGCTTCACCATGAGGCCGCGCACCAGCAGCAGGGAGAGCAGGATGGTGGCGACGCCCACCCCGCCCATGGCGAGGGCGGAAAGCACCACCGTTTCGTCGCCGATTTCGCGCAGGTCGCGAAAGACGTTGGCACGGGCGAGGAATGCCGGGTTGCCGGCGACGTCCGGAAAAGCCCAATAGACCTGCAGGACGTCCTCGCTGCGCCTATTGATGATGATGGGCGCACCCAAGGAGAGCGCCGCGCCTGCGGCGGCTTCGAGAACGTCCATGTTCGGCGTGTCCATGGACCAGAAATCGATCCTGATCTCCATGCGTGCCGAGAGGGAGTCGAGCTCGGTCGCGCTGAGATGCCGCGCCAACAGCAGCATGCCGGCGGGTGAGTCGGATCCTGCCGGACGTGGAAGCTGGCCGGCGGAGACGATGAAGAAGGTTCCTGCCCCGTCGAACAGCCCAGCGATCCGGTCGCCGCCGAAGGCCCCGGCGAGGGCGGGATGACCCTCGGCCAGAGCGCAGAAATCCGTCGGGTTGACGACCTGCAGGACGACGCTCGCCGGGTCGTAGGAATCCGTTGAGACCAGCGCGCCCCGCTCGTCGAAGACGCAGGCAAGGTCGGGCGAGCGGCCCACCGAGGCATTGGGATCGAGCGGGATGATGTCGAGCAGATCCGGCTCGACCTGGCCCTGTCGCAATGCCACAGCGTAGGACAGTTGTTCCGCCAGCTGCCCGACCTCGTGATCGATGGCATTGGCAAAGCGACGCAGGTCGAGCTCGGCATTGGCGACCTCGAGCCTTTCGAAGCTGCGCAGCACGATCGTGTGCAGGCCCCAGGCGCCGGCGGAAACGACCAGGCTGAGGGCTATGACCAGAAGCAGCGGGAGCTGGACGGCAAGCGAATGGATCGGGCGTACGCCGATCGGAGAGCGCGACGCTGCGCGATCCTGTGGCACTTCAGCCCCGGCCGAGCCGCTGGACAGGAGCTCGGGCGGAGCAACCGCGGTTCGAGGGGTCAGGTCCGCATTCTCATTCATGAGCAAGCCGGCCACTTCGATGGCCCCCGCGATGCACCTGAAGCAGGATGCCGCGCCAAGCGCGCCGGTCCGGCCTGCCGGTTGCCGCGAGGCAGGCAACCGGTTGCGGCGAGTTCCTCCACATCGACATGCTAACCCTCGGTGGCCCCGAACGCACGCCAGATCGCCTGCCGCGGCCGCCCCGCCGCTCTGGCCGCGCACGACGATCCGGCACCTTCTTGGTTAACGTCGCGGCGATATCGCGCCGATTGCGCCGCCCCGCGCGCCGGCCCCACAGCCTGAGCGCACGATTAATCGGGGGCCGAAGATCTAACTATAGAAATCAATCTGTTACGAATGGTTACCCGTTATGCTTAAGAAATCATTCGATTGGATTTCAACTATAGTTCACTTATCATGCCTGGGCAGGACCATCGTTATATCCTTACCGCAGGAAGCCCTGCGGCGGCTCAGGATGACGGCGGGTCATGACCAATTTCCGTCGGGAACATCCGTCGCAAGGCAGCCTGATGATCCGCATACCGCAACTGACGATCGGCGTCCTTGTCGCCCTCTTCGTGGCCTTCGTCTCGCTGGGCCACGGCGATGAGTCCGGCTTCGCCTTTGGCGGCGATCCCGCAAAGGCGGCGGCCGGCGGCAACGGCGGCGGCAAAGGCGGTGGCGGTGGCGGCAACGGTGGCGGTGGCGGCAACGGTGGTGGCGGCGGCAACGGTGGCGGCGGCAACGGCGGCGGCGGTGGCGGTGGCGGCGGCGGCAACGGCGACGGC
>WHTV01000097.1 GCA_009377535.1 Kiloniellaceae bacterium | reverse complement strand
CGCGCTCTTCGCTGCACCGCTGCCTGCAGCGCCACGGCGTCTCCCGGCTGCCCGAGGTCGACGGCGACAAGCCGGGAAAGAAGAAGTTCAAGCGCTACCCGATCGGCTATTTCCACATCGATATCGCCGAGGTGCGCACGGCCGAGGGCAAGCTCTATCTCTTTGTCGCCATCGACCGGACCTCGAAATTCGCCTATGTGGAACTGCACGAAAAGGCCGGCAAGATGGCCGCCGCCCAGTTCCTGCGCAACCTCGTGGCCGCCGTCCCCTACGCCATCCACACCGTGCTCACCGACAACGGCATCCAGTTCACCAACCGCAAACAGGACCGGCATGCCTTCGAGCACATCTTTGACCGCGTCTGCTGCGACAACGCCATCGAGCATCGGCTGACCAAGGTGAAACATCCCTGGACGAATGGTCAGGTCGAGCGCATGAACCGCACGATCAAGGAGGCCACCGTCAAACGTTTCCACTATGACGACCACGACCAGCTCCGCAGGCATCTCGCGGACTTTCTGGACGCCTACAACTTCGCCCGGCGCTTGAAGACCCTCAAGGGCCTCACACCCTACGAACACATCTGCAAATGCTGGACAAAGGAGCCCGGACGATTCAGGCTCGATCCAATCCATCAAATGCCGGGACTAAACACCTAGGGGGCTCAAGGCACCCGCCAGTCCCGCATCAGTCGTGTGAGCTGCTCGGCGCAGGTTCTGAGGGGGGCTGCACTTTGGCTGGCCTTCGCCATCGCCATGGCACCGGAATAGGTGGCCACGACGAAGGTGGCGAAGGCTTCGGGATCGATCGTCGTGGCAGCGCCGGCACGCAGATCGGTCCGGATCTTGTCGGCGATGGCGTCCCGCCAACGCAGGAAGATGGCGTCGATCACCCGCCGGAAGTCCGCATCGTCCCGCGCCAGTTCCAAAGCGAGATTGTTGAGGGGACAGCCGGACACCGACCCTTGCGCCTCGAGTTCGGCGGCAATGCCCGCGAACACCGCGCGAATGCCCTCGCCTGCCGTGGCGGCCGTGAGTACCGGGCGCATCCAGGTTTCCTCGACGATCTCCGCCACCTGATCCTGCAGGACGGCAAGTGCCAGGTCCTTCTTCGTGGGGAAATGATGGGCGAGCGCGCCACCGGTGGCGCCCGTCTCGCGTTTCAGGTCGTGCACCGAGGTGGCGCGGTAGCCGCGAGTCGTAAAGGCGGCATAGGCGGCCTCCACCAGCCGTCGCCTGAGGCCCTCGGGATCGTTCTTGCGTCCGGTCGTGCGCTGCGCCTGGTCGGCCATCTCCGCCTCTCCTTTTCCTCTCCGCAAGCTTAGCAGCTTGACAAAAGAGGACAATTGACCTGTAATTCAAATCAGGACGTTCGTCCTGTTTTTCAAGGGAGATCGAAATGACGCTCGCTGCAAGCCCGACAGACGCCCACCCGGAGCCGGCACCGGAAGACGCCGCGCTTTCGGTCATCGAGCTGCGGCGTTACCGGCTCCATCCGGGTGCGCGGGAAAGGCTGATCCAACTGTTCGATCAGGCCTTCGTCGAGCCCCAGGAAGCCCTAGGCATGCGGATCATCGGCCAGTTCCGCGACCTTGACGATGCCGATAGCTTCGTCTGGCTGAGGGGCTTTCGCGATATGCCCTCCCGTGCACAGGCGCTGCGCGATTTCTACACCGGGCCGGTCTGGGCTGCGCATCGCGATCAGGCAAACGCCACAATGGTCAACTCGGACAACGTGCTGCTGCTGCGTCCGGCCCTTCCCGGCAGCGGCTTCTCGCTGCCAGACGGCGGGCGCCCGGAGCCGGGGGTGCGTGAGGCGCAGCCGGGTCTCGTCGTGGCGACGATCGCCTATCTCGCTCCCGGCACCGACGAGGCGGCTGCGGCCTTCTTCGAGCAGTCGATGAGACCCCTTCTGATGCAGGCCTCGGCCGACGTGCAGGCGGCACTCGTCGCCGAGCGCAGCCCGAACAGCTTCCCGCGGCTTCCGGTTCGCGAAGGCGAGACGGTTTTCGTATGGCTCTCGAGCTTTCCGAGTCTGCCCGCCTACGAGAGCCACCTCGCCGCACTCGCCCGGAGCCGGGAATGGACGGAGCGCATCCTCCCCGAGATGGCCCGGCGCACGTGGCGCCCCAACGAGGTATGGCGGCTGACGCCGACGGGACGGTCCCTCCTGCACGGCTGAAACCTTGGCAGAAGAGGACAAGCGGCCATGCTGTTCGTGACCACAGACGCCGGCGATGCGCCGGCCGACGGCCGTGCCGACTTCGATTTCCTGGCCGGCTGCTGGAGCGTCGCCCATCGGCGCCTCAGCGAGCGCCTCGCCGGCAGCGATCACTGGGAGGACTTCACCGGCCTTTGCGAGTCCCGCCCCATCATCGGCGGCCTCGGCAACATCGACGACAACCTCCTCGCGCTGCCTACCGGCACCTACCGCGCCGCGACGCTGCGGACCTTCGACCCGGCAACGCGGCGGTGGTCGATCTGGTGGATCGACAGCCGCACCATGCGCCTCGAGCCGCCGGTGCTGGGCCGCTTCGAGAACGGCGTCGGCACCTTCCTCGGCGACGACCGCTTGGGCGGCCGGCCGATCAGAGTCCGCTTCATCTGGTCGGGCATCGCCGCCGACGCTGCCCGCTGGGAACAGGCTTTCTCGGCCGACGGCGGCGCGACCTGGGAGACCAACTGGACCATGGACTTCCGCCGCAGCCGGTGACGGAGTGCGACCGCCCCTTAGCGCGCCGCTCTGGCCCGCCGCCACGACGCTGCCTGCCGCGCCAGGACCGGCAGGATGAGGGCGGCGCCCACAAGCGATGAATAGATCTCCGGCGCGACCAGCAGGAGGGAGGCGCCGGCGAGGAGTGCCCGCTCCCAGCTGAGGGTGCGCACCAGCAGGAAGCCCGAGAGGGCGGCGCCGAGGCAGGTGATGCCGACGACGCAGCCGGTGAAGGCGATGAAGAACTCGCTCCAGGTGAAGCCGGAGGCGACCAGCAGGAGCGAGGGCGAGAAGACGAAGACGAAAGGCACCAGCACCTTGCCGAGACCCAGCCGGAAGGCTGTGTTCCCGGTCTTGAAAGGGTCCGCCCCGGCCATCCCGGCCGCCGCGTAGGCAGCCAAGGCCACCGGTGGGGTGATATCGGCGAGGACGCCGTAGTAGAAGACGAAGAAGTGGGCGACGATGGCCTCGACGCCCAGCAGGCCGAGCGCCGGCGCGGCGATGGTCGCCATGATGATGTAGTTCGCGGTCGTGGGGATCCCGCAGCCCATCAGGATGCAGACGACACCCGTCATGATAAGCGTGAAGAGGAGCGTCAGCGCCGACGGCCCGATCCAGTCCGCCGGCACCACGGCGCCGATCCAGGCCGCCATCTCCCCCGCCGTCGACGTCACGATGTAGGACAGCTTGAAGCCAACGCCGGTGAGCGTGACGACGCCGACGACGAGCCCCACGGTCGCGGCGGCAGCGCCGACCGCGAGTGCGTACTTCGCGCCGTCGCGCAGGCTGGCCGCCACCTCGCCGAGCGACATGCGGTTTCGCGGGTTGAGAAGCCCGACGGCGATGCAGAGCGTGATGCCCCAGAAGGCGGCGAGGTAGGGCGTGTAGCCGGCCATGATGATGCCGATCAGCGCGACGAGAGGAATCACTGTGGGCCAGTCGCGCTTGAAGGCCGCCTTGAGATCCGGCATCTCCTCGGGGCTGAGGCCGCGCAAGCCGTTGCGCTTGGCCTCGAAGTGCACCTGGATCAGCACGCCGAAGAAGTGCATGAAGGCGGGCACCACCGCGGCCAGGATGATCGTCGTGTAGGGCAGTCCGAGGAACTCGATCATGATGAAGGCGGCGGCGCCCATGATCGGCGGCGTGATCTGCCCACCGGTCGAGGAGGCGGCCTCGACCGCCGCCGCGAAGGGCCGCTTGTAGCCGAGGCGGATCATGGCGGGGATGGTCAGCGAGCCGACCGTCACCGTGTTGGCCACCGACGAGCCCGAGATCATGCCGAACATCGCCGAGCCGAAGATCGAGACCTTGGCCGGGCCGCCGGCGAAGCGGCCGGCGACGAAGGCGGCGCAGTCGAGGAACAGCTGGCCGAGCCCGATGCGCGTTGCGAAGACACCGAACAGCACGAAATGGAAGACGTAGGTGGCGACGACACCCAGCGCGATGCCGTAGATGCCCTGCGTCGTCAGGTAGAGGTGATTGATGAGCTGCGAGAGCGAAGCCCCCGGATGAATCAGGATGCCCGGCATCGAGGGGCCGAACAGGGCGTAGGCCATGAAGAGGATGGCGATGAGCGGCAGCGGCCAGCCGACCGACCGCCGCGTCGCCTCGAGCAGCACGACGATGAGCGTGCCGCCGAGAACGACGTCCGCCGTGCTCGGATTGCCGACCCGGAAGGCGAGCTCGTCGAGCGGAATGAGCGGCACGTGCAGCACCGCCGCCACGGCGCCGACGGCCAGCAACCAGTCGACCGCAGGGATGCCGAGCGGCCGCAGCCAGTGTGATCGCGCCGCTACCCGATAGCCGCGCTTCAGCGCAGGGAAGACCAGGAAGACGAGCCCCAGCACGAAGGAGAGATGGATGCCGCGATGCACCGTCTCCTGCAGCAGGCCGAAGCCGGCGGTGTAGTAGTGGAAGAGCGACAGCACGAGGAGGCAGCCGCCGACGAGCCAGCCGGCCGCCGGGGTCAGCGCCCGGAAGCGGATCTCGGCGTCGAACTTTTCCTCGAGCTCGCGTGCCTTGGCTTCGTCGAATTCCAGGTGTGCCGGCCGCGGCTCGTCGTCGCCTGCGCTCATCCGTGGTTCCCTGCTCCGCAGGTCATTTCCCGCAGCGCTCTGACATCGCTACACGCACTACTGTCGCGCCGGGGCTTGTCCCTACTGGATTCACACATCGTCCGCCGTGGTCGCACGAACGGCCCCACACCTCCCCGCCGTCACCCTCGGGCTTGACCCGAGGGCCCATGGTTGGGCTTGGCGCCCGGCCTCTGCCATGGTTCCCGGCTGACGCTCGCTTGGCCGGGATGACAGATCAAAGTGGGCGATGGACATGCGTGACTGCCACAGGGCAAAGGCGACGGCTCTCGCCGCCGCCTTTGCCCGTCATTGGCAGACCGTCACTTCAGGACGCCGGCTTCCTTGTAGAAGCGCTCGGCACCGGGGTGCAGCGGGATGCCGAGCCCGGTCGTCGCGTTCTGCAGCGTGATCATCTTGCCCTTGGCATGGCCCGCGTCGAGGGCCTTGCGGGTGGCGTCGCTCCACATCGCCTTCACGATGTTGTAGACGGGCTCCTCCGACTGCTTGGCGCTGGTCACCCACTGCGCCGCCACCGAGACGGTCTCGGTGCTACTGACGCCGGCATAGGTGCCCTCCGGCACCACGTCCTTGGCGAAGAAGCTGTACTCCTCCAGCAGCTTCTCGGCCTCCGGCCCGTTGATCGACACCAGGCTGATGCCGCTCGACGTCGCCAGCTCGGAGATCGCGCCGGTCGGATAGCCGCCGACGAAGAAGTAGGCGTCCAGCGCGCCGTCGCGCAGGCGATCGCCGGCCGGTCCCGGCTTCAGGTATTCCGCCTGCACGTCGCTTTCGCTGAGACCGTAGGCGGCCAGCACGATGCGCGCGTCGACCAGCGTGCCCGAGCCGGGCTCGTCCAGCGAGACGCGCTTGCCCTTGAGGTCCGCGACGGACTCGATGCCGGAGTCCTCGCGGGCGACCAGGTGGATGGTCTCCGGATAGAGCGTGGCGATGAGGCGAAGATCCTCGACCTTGCCCTTACCCTCGTAAAGTCCCGTCCCGGTGTAGGCCCAGTAGGCCACGTCCGACTGCGAGAAGCCGGACTCCGCAGAGCCGGCCTGGATGGCGTTGATGTTGGCGACCGAGCCGTTCGACGCCACGGCCGTCGCGACGAGCCCGGGAACGCCGCTCTCGCCGGTGCCCGAGATCGCGTTGGCGATCAGGCCGCCGATCGGATAGTAGGTGCCGGCGGTCCCGCCCGTGCCGATGCGGAAGAATGCCTGCGACTGCGCGAGCGCGACGGTAGCACCCAGAACAGCCGATCCGAGGACCATGCCGGCAGCAAGCCGGCGCGCTCTTGTCATGAACCTCACGTCACATCCCCATTGTTTGACGGAAAAGCCGGAGCATGGCCGATGCCAAACGCCTTGTCGATGCCCATAATCCGGATCCTGCGGCCGCTACTTCGGCGGCAGGCTGCGCAGGTAGGCCACCAGGGCGTCGAGGTCGGCGGCGGCGATGTTCTTATAGTAGCTGAAGGGCATCGGCGGCAGCAGCTTGGCACCGTCAGGCCGCAGGCCGTCGGTGATGGCCAGCTTGACCTCCTCGTCGGTCCACTCGCCGAGGTTGCTCGGCGTGATGTTCGCCGAGTGGCTGACGCCCCAAGGGCCGTAGAAGGCCAGGCCGCCGGCGCCCAGCTGCTCGCGCCAGTCCGGCCCCATCGGCCCCATCGGCGAGTGGCACTCGATGCAGTGACCGAGCGGACCGGCCAGGTAGGCACCGTAGGCCTGCGTGTCGTCGGGCGAGACCTCGGCCACCGTGGTCACCGGCGCCCGTAGGCCGGCGGCACCGGGAAGCTGTAGACGGAGTCCGGCACTTCGTTGCGCACCGGCTTCAGGGTGCGCAGGTAGGCGACGACGGCGTGCACGTCGCGGTCCGACATTTTGCTGTAGAGCGCGATCGGCATGATCGGGCCGATCATCGAGCCGTCGGGACGACGCCCCTCGCGGATGGCGGTGATGATCTCCTGATCGCTCCAGCCGCCGATGCCTGTCTCGACATCGGGCGTCAGGTTGGCGCCGTAGGCGGTGAAGGCGGGGTCCTCCATCTTCAACCCGCCGGCCAGCTCCATGCCCGGCAGCGGCCCCTCCGGTCCTTGCGGCGTATGGCAGTTGCCGCAGGCAACGATGCCCTGCATGAGGTAGGTTCCGCGCTCCAGCAGGGTCTCCGCCCGGCTCGCGCCGCCCGACAGCGCGACGGCGAGAAGGCAAAGGACGACAAAGGCGGCCGTCGCAAGGCTCCGCCCGAAGCGGATGCCTGCGGCAGCGCCGTCATGCCTGGTCATGATCTTCCTGGTCCCCGAAGCTTGGCGCTCTTGCGCGCCTGTTCATTGCGGCGGCGCTGTCTACCCGAAACGCCTGCCGAACGCTAGCATGCACAATGGGAACAGCGTTCACTTTCGATGGGGCCAGCGCGCCGTCATGCTTTGCCGGCCAGTCGGGGGCGCAGGTCCGCCGCCGCCGCGGCGATGAAATCCATGAAGGCGCGGACGCGTGCCGCAGGGCGCAGGTCGGGATGGGTCAGCAGCCAGAGATCCGTGGCGAGGGCTGGCACGGGGGCGCCGAGGCGGACCAGCCGGGCGTCCGCATCGCCCAGGTAGCACGGCAGGATAGCGAGGCCGGCGCCTTCGCCGACCGCGGCGGCCAGCGCCAGCATGCTGTCGAGGCGGTAGCGGCAGCGCCGGTCGTGCCCCTCCGCCGCCATCCAGCGCTCGAGCGCGCGGAAGGCCATGGCCTCGTCGGGCCCGATCCACTCGGCCTCCTGCAGGGCGAGCGCGGCGCTGCGGCCGCCGACCAGATCGCGGTGGCCGTAGACGGCCTGGGCGATGGTCGCAATGCGGCGGCCGACCAGGGCCTCCGGCGACGCCGAGGACGGCCGCAGCGCGACGTCGGCCTCGCGCCGCGAGAGGCTGAACAGCTGGTTGGACAGCGCGACCTCGAGATCGATCTCGGGATAGGCGCGGCGGAAGTCGGCGAGCACCGGCGCGAAGACACCCGTCAGTAGGCTGTCCGTCGTGGTCACGCGCAGGCTGCCGGAGGGCCTGAGATCCTGCCCGGCCAACTGCCTCTCGACCTCCAGCACCTCGGCCTCGACCCGGCGCGCCGCCGCGGCGGCCGCCTCGCCGGCCGCCGTCGCCCGGTAGCCACTGCGGCCGCGGTCGAACAGCCGCACGCCCAGCCGCCGCTCCACCTCGCCAAGGCGCCGGAACACCGTCGCATGGCTGATGCCGAGGTGCCGTCCGGCGCCGGAGAGCGAGCCCTCGGCGGCCACCGCCAGCACGATCCGCAGGTCGTCCCAGTGCAGCCTACTGTTCATTTCTGCAAACCAGATCCTTGCATTTGGCGAATTTATGATCGCTTTCAAACATCCTAGCTTCTCAGGCGTCCATCGCAACCGCTTCCCGGGAGACGCCGCCATGCACGCCCTGATCGTCCACAGCCACCCCGAGCCCCGCTCCTTCAATGCCACGCTGAAGGATATTGCCGTCTTTACCCTGCGCCGGCTGGGCCACCGGGTGGTGGTCTCCGACCTCTACACCGAGGGCTTCGATCCGGTGGAAGCGCCGCGGCACTATCAAGCGCGTTCCGACTGCCTGCGCTTCTCGGCCCTGGCAGAGCAGCGCCACGCCAGCCGGCACGGCAGCCTTCCGGCGGATGTCCGGCGCGAGATCGCCCGCCTGGAGCGGGCCGACCTGGTGATCCTGCAGTTTCCGCTCTGGTGGCACGCCCAGCCGGCCATGCTGAAGGGCTGGTTCGACCGGGTCTTCGTCAACGGCGGCCTCTACAGCAGCACGATGCGTTACGACCGCGGCTATTTCCACGGCAAGCGCGCCCTGCTCTCCGTCACCAGCGGCGCGCCGACGGAAGCCTTCGGGCCGGGCGGGCGCGGCGGCGACATCGAGCTGTTGCTCTGGCCGATCCATTACTCGCTGCAGTACATGGGCTTCACCGTGCTGCCGCCCTTCCTCGCCCACGGCGTCCAGGGTCACGGCTACGCCTACCAGGACGATGACCGCTTCGCCGAACAGCTGGAGGCAACCAAGACGGACTGGGCCCAGCGGCTCGAAAGCCTTGATTCGGCCCAGCCCATCGCCTTCCCCGCCTGGGACGACTGGGACGAGGCCGGCCGGGCCAAGGCGCGCTTCGCCGGCTAGCCCCCACAGCGGCAGCCCCCGGCAACCATCTTGAAAGGTGAGCAGGCTGCAACCAAATCGCTTATTCTGACGTTCTTCCGGCTGGAAGAAATCTGTCTCCCAGGACTCATTCTGGTTATGATCGCCGTCCGGTTTCCTGCTTGAAAAAGCGAATCAGCCGGCCGTTGGATGCGAGACAGCGCAACCGGAACCAAAGGAACACAAAAATGAAACCTTCACTTCTCCTGAGAGCTCTCGTTGTCGTCGGTCTTCTTGCCGGCCCCGTGGCCGTGGCGGGCTGCGCCGGCGAAACGGCGGGGGAATATGTCGACGACTCCGTGATCAGCAACACGGTGCGCGCCAAGCTCCTCGACGACAAGGACCTGAACCTGTTTCAGATCGACGTCACGACCTTGCGGGGTGAGGTTCAGCTGAGCGGCTTCGTGGACTCGCAGTCCGCGAAGAACCGCGCCGGCACGGTGGCTGCCGGAGTCGATGGCGTGCGGAAGGTCCACAACAACCTCGTCATCAAGTAGGCCGAAGGCCGCCGCCGGCGCTGTCGATCTGTGCTAAGGTGCCGGCACGTTTGGCCAGCGCCAGTGATGCAGTCCCGCCATGACCCTGCGCATCGTCCGGCTCGGCACGCCCCGCCTTCAGCAGGAAGGCACCCGCATCGGCACTGTGCGGCGGCCGCCGCGCGGCGTGCGCAAGGAGCGCTATGCCGCCGACGACTGGTACGATGTCTGGTATCCCGAGCTGTCGCCCAGCCCCGAGTTGGTGGCGCAGGCCCAGGCGGCGGCCACTGAGGTGGAGTGGCGCGCCTTCGCCCGTGCCTTCCGCAAGGAAATGAAACAGCCCGCCGCCAGCCGCAGCCTCGACCTCCTCGCCGCCCTCTCGCAGAATGCGAACTTTTCGGTCGGCTGTTACTGCGAGGACGAAGCCCGCTGCCACCGCTCGGTGCTGCGCGAGCTGCTGGCCGAGCGCGGCGCCAAAATCACCTAAATGCCGCCAGCCGGCGTCACAGGCTCCCCCGGACGGCCATTCGATGCGAAGCCGCTCGGCACCGAACAGCCGCAGCCGCACAACCCTTCATGCCTCGGACGGCAGGATGCCCTCGATCGCCAGGCGGCGGAACACCGCGTCGATCTGCTCGGGCGGCAGCCTTGCCCCGCCGTCGAGCCACCAGGTCATCACCGCCATATAAGCGCCGACGACGTACTGCACGACGAGCTCGCACGGCACGGCGTCTCTGGAATCCGGATCGAGTGTTGCAACTTCGTCGCGCACCAGATCGGCGAGGATCTGCCGGATGCTGGCGAGGGCGAGGTCACCGCCGCGGCCGCCGACCAGCGCCCGGTAGTTATCCAGGTGATCCCTGGCATGCTCGAACATCGCGAGGCTGAAGCCCAGGCTGCGATCTTGGACCTCCCCCGGCTGCGCCAGAGCATGCTGCTGCTGATCGGCAAGCAGCCTGCGCAACTTTTCGAAGCAGTTCCGCCGCAGGTCGTCCTTGCTCGTGTAGTGGGCGTAGAAGGTCGAGCGACCGACATCGGCTGCATCGCAGATGTCCTGGATGGTGATCGCCTCGTAGTCCTTCTTCGTGATCAAGGAACTCAAGGCCTGCTGCAGCAGCGCCCTGGTTCGGGCGACGCGCCGATCCGTCGAGCTTTGTGCCATCGCCTCCCCCTGTTCCCGGACAAATCTGAGGGACTGTCCCGTACCGGCCAATCCGACCGCCGTGTCCGTTGACAGCATCCTGGACTCTGCGTCTGCTATCGTACAGATCGTCCAGTTTGAGAACCACGCCCGGCGGAGGAAATGCAGATGGCTGACCTGCCCCCCTACCCCGGCACCCCGCGCTGGGTGAAGCGGTCCGGGGTCGTCGTCGGCGTCCTGGTCCTGCTGCTTGTCGTCGCGATGGTCGTCGCCGGTGGCGACCACGGCCCCGGTCGCTATGCCTCACCTGGCGAGGCTGGTGGCGCCGGGGCGTGGGGGCTGCTGATGCTGCTCGGCGTTCTGGTCCTTGCCGGCGTGGCGCCCAACTGGGGCTGGCTCGTCGACCGCGGCGGGTGGCCCTTGTGGCGGCGCAGCGCCGGCACGCAGCTGGGCATGGCCCCCCGCCTGCGCAAATTCGTGCTCACCGCGCATGTCACCGCCTCGGTCGGCGCGCTCGGCGCGGTCGCCGTCTTCCTCGCGCTCGCCGTCGCCGGTCTGAGCAGCCGGAACGCTCAGTTGGTGCGTGCCGCTTATATCGCCAACGGGCTGATTGCCTGGACCGTCATCCTCCCGCTGCTCCTCACGGCGCTGCTGATCGGGCTGGTCCAGTCGCTGAGCACGCCCTGGGGCCTGTTCCGGCACTACTGGGTGCTGGCAAAGTTCCTGCTCACCATCGTGACCCTCTACGTCCTGCTGAACCAGCTGGACAGGATCAGCCAGATCGCCGGCGTCGCGGCGGAGTCGACTTTGTCGGCTGCCGAACTTCTCGGGCTGAGGCGATCGCTCAGGTTCCACGCCGCCGGTGGCCTGGTGGTCTTGCTCCTGCTGGTGGCGCTGTCGATCTACAAGCCGCGCGGCATGACCCGCTACGGCTGGCGCAGGCAGCACGAGCCGCCTGCGCCGCCGCGGCGCTGACCGGCGATCGAAAGAGTGCGCAAGTCCTGTCAGACGTCGAGGATCGGCTCGAAGCCGCCGTGGATCATGCGCTGGCCGTCGAAGAGCGGGCCGTCCGGATGCAAACTGGTGTCGGCCATGATCTTGGGCCAGGCAGCGTCGCGGGCCTGCTTGGACGGCCATTCGATCCAGGAGAACACGACCTTCTCGCCATTCGTCGCCTTCACCGCGCGCTTGTAGTCGGTGACCTTGCCGTCGGGCACGTCGTCGCCCCAGGCATCCACGACGCGGGTGGCGCCATGCTCCTTCAGCACTGCCGAGACCTTGGCCGCCCAGGTGCTGTAGGCCTGCTTGTTCTCGGCCGGCACCGGCAGCAGCGAGCCGTCGACGTAGCTCACGGGGCCTTCGGTACCATCCTCGACGATACCGGCAAAGCCGCCGTAGATCATACGGCGGCCATCAAAGGGCATGGCTTCGCCCATCTGCTTCATGCGCGGGTCGTTCATCATCTTCTCGTTCGCCGCGTCACGCGTCGCCTTGTCCGGATACTCGAACCAGCCGAAGACGACGACTTCATCGGGCTCGGCTTTCACCGCACCCTTGAAGTCGGTCACCTTGCCGTCGGGCACGTCGTCGCCCCAGGCCTCGACCATGCGGGTCACACCGAACTCCTTGAACAGAGGCGCGGCGTCCGCAGCGTGCTTGCGATAGGTTTCCTTGTTGGCGGCCGGCACTGCGACCACAAATCCATCCACGTAGGCCATGGCTAGTCTCTCCTGCTGACGGTGATTGCGGTCAGGCCGCATCGGCTGGCTGATGCTTCTCGAAAGGGGCGAGTTGCGCCGCCAAGGCCTGCTGGAACGCCGGGCGCGCCTCGCAGCGCGCCACATAGGCGGCCAGGTTGGCCTGCTCGGCGACGAGATCGGTCTGGCGCAGGTTGCGCAGCACCGTCGCCATCATCAGATCGCCCGCCGTGAAGCGGCCTTCCAGGTGATCCTTGTCGCCGAGCCAGGCCGCGAGCCGTCCGAGCCGCTCGCGCACCTTGCGCTCCACCTCCGGACGACGGGCGCGGGCCCAGTCGGCGTCGGCATTGAAGAGGTCGATGTTGGCGAGTTCCGTGATCCGCGGTTCAACACTGTTGAGCGCGGCAAGGACCCAGGTCGTTGCGCGCGCCCGGCCGACGGGATCGCGCGGCATCAGCACCTCCGAGCTTTCCGCAATGTGGAGGACGATCGCGCCGCTCTCGAACATGTGAATGCCGCCGTCCCGGTAGATCGGCACCTGCCCGAACGGCTGCTCCTGGAAATAGTCCTCCGGGCGCTCTTGCCGCGCATCGAGCAGCCGCTCGCGATAGGAGAGGCCGGCTTCCTCCAGCGCCCAGCGGACGCGCAGGTCGCGCACCAGGCCCTTGGCGAAGTCCGGCACCCAGGTGAAGGCGCTGATTTCGATGTCGGCGTTGGAATCGACGGACATTAGGGTCTCCTCTTCCGCTGTCCCTTGTTGACAACATAGGTTGATATCAACATATTTGAGTCATGTCAAATGCTGCTGCGTCAAAGGCCCGGTCAAAGTCCGTCGGCGTCCCCTTCGAGACGACGCTGCACGTGCGCGATCACTGCCTCTGCCTGGCGGCCCAGCGGGCGGCCCGCGCCCTGGCGCGGCGCTTCGACGAGGCGCTGCGGCCGGTCGGCCTCACCAGCGGCCAGTTCTCGCTGCTGATGTCGTTGAACCGCCCCGAGCCGCCGACGATCGGTGCTGTCGCGGCCCTCCTGGCGATGGATCGCACCACGCTCACCGCCAACCTGAAGCCGCTGGAGCGGCGCGGCCTGTTGGAGACGAGGATCGATCCGGACGACCGGCGCGGACGCCGCCTCGTCCTCACCGCTGCGGGGCGGAAGGCGCTACACGCCGCCGTCCCGATCTGGCAACGCACCCAGGCCGACCTCGACGGGCTCCTGGCGGACGCCGCCGCCGACCCCGACGCCCTACGCAAGGGCTTGCGGAGCCTGGCCTGAGTCCGGTGAGGACAAATACGGGAGCGCGAAACGATGGATTCACCGGCCGGCCAGGCGACGGCGAACTTGGCCGCGGCAAGCCGTCTTTCCCGTGCCAAGGCGCCCCTAAGCTCAACTTTCCAATGACCAGCGGTCGACCACGTTGCAATGCGTGAGCCAAAGCTCGCTGTGGATGAGGGCGAACTCCTTGACCACGAAGCGGATAGGCTCGATCGCCTGCGTGGGGATCGGCTTTGCACCGTAAAACACCGTCATATGTGGCGTAAAATGCGTCACCGACCTCAACCCGCTTTTCTCCAAGGCGGCGCCGAGAACCTTGTGGAGCTTCAACAGAGCATCTCCGTCGCCGAGCAATACCAGCGGCCGCCTACGCGGTCTGCCATTGGTCGAGGGGGCAGCCTCAAAGCTTTTGATGAAGCGGAACGTCATCTCGAACGGATGCATTGAAACCGAGTTCCCGGCCTGCCTCGCCGCATAAACGAATTTGCTTCGCAGACGCTTGTAATCTCCGACGTGGTGCAGCGAGACGTGCAGACGCTCCGTCTTAAGCTGTGCCCCTTCCAGATGATGTTCACCAATGAACCGCTCCCCGAACCGCCCGACACGAATGGACGTTTCGGCATCCGGAAACAGCCCGAAGAACAGCCGCTCCGGTCGCCTCGGCCTGACCGGCAAATCCCGGCAAAATTCAAATACGCCTTGCATCAGGGGCTTCCGCCACTGCGGCCCTCCTCGACGCCAGGCTAGAACAAAACAGGAACATTATGCAAGAACTTCCGCGCAGCCCTGGTCCTTGACAGATTAGGACGAGCGCCCTACTCTCCGGCCTAGGGCGACCGTCCTACTCCTCCCGCACCAGGCCGCCGGAGACGTCATGAGCGACAAGACGACCCGCGATCACATTGTCGAAGCTG
>WHTV01000096.1 GCA_009377535.1 Kiloniellaceae bacterium | reverse complement strand
CGGTCCAACGCTCCAAGCGGCTCGTCCAGCAGCAGCACCGAAGGGCTGGTGATCAGGGCCCGGGCGAGAGCGACACGCTGCTGCTGACCACCGGAGAGCTGGCCCGGCAGCCGCGCGCCGTAAGGCACCATGTCGACGAGGTCGAGCAGTTCCCCGGCACGGGCTAGGCGCTCCGCCTTGGCGACCCCCCGCATCTTCAGGCTGAAGGCCACGTTGTCGGCCACGCTGAGGTGGGGAAACAGGGCGTAGTTCTGGAACATCATGGCAGTGCCGCGCTTGGCCGGCGGCAGGTTGGTGATGTTGGCGCTGCCCAGCAGGATGTCGCCGCTGCTGACTGTCTCATGACCGGCGATCATCCGCAGCGTCGAGGACTTGCCGCAGCCGGACGGCCCGAGGAGGCAGCAATAGGAGCCTTCCGCGAAGCGGTGGTCGATGGCGTCCACCGCCACGGTGTCGCCGTAGCGCTTGGTCACGGAAACCAGCTCAAGTGCGGTCTGCATTGCCATTGCCTGTGCCCGTCCAGCCTGTCGAGCTTGTGTTAGCAACAGCCGTGCCAAGACGTTGGCCGATCTAAACCACTGGAATCCCGGGCCTGAATTTCGCTCCCTTGGAGCATCTGCCGACCGCTGCCGCGGAAATGTGCAGAAATAAATACGAACTGCCTAAAAATTGTATACGATTCCGGATTGCCCGCCGGCCGGGCTTGGGATATCGCTCGGTAACGCTTTCCAGGAAGGGAGATAACCATGTCTTCGGCGGTCAAAGCCGGGACCAGGCGCGGCGCAGCGGTCCCGTCGGGGGCCAAGCCCGCTGCGGGCCCCCCCGCCAAGCCCGACGTCAAGGGAGCCGACGCCCGCTCCGCCGAGGGCGGCTTCTCGCTGCCGCCCGGCCGCGCCCTGGCCATCTGCCTGCAGCTGCAGACGGCCATCCTGGAACACCGCCTGCGGCCGGGCATGAAGCTCTCGGAGGATGAGGTGGGGGAGATCTTCGGCGCCAGCCGCACGGTGGTGCGCGCGGCGCTGCATGCCCTGGCGCACTCCGGACTGGTGAGCATGGAGCGCAACCGTGGCGCCTTCGTATCCCGGCCGACCATTCGCGAGGCCCATGAGGTCTTCGAGGCGCGCGCCGTGATCGAGCCGCGGGTGGCCCGTCTCGCGGCCGGCTGCACGACGGAGTCCCAGCTTGAGAACTTGAAAGCGCATATCGAGGCCGAGCATGTGGCGCTGGCCGCCGGCGAGATGAGCAGGAGCCTCTATCTTTCCGGCCAGTTCCACATCGCCGTTTCCGAAATCGCCGATCAGCAGGTACTCGGCACCATCATCCGCTCGCTGATCTCGCGATCATCGCTGATCATCGCACTCTACTGGAAGCGTCCGGATACCGCCTGCGAGAGCCACTCCCATCATGCCCTGATGAGGGCAATGGAGTCGCAGGACGGCCAGGGGGCAGAAGAGATCATGAAGAGCCACATCGTCGATCTGCACTCCGGTCTCGACCTGGTGGAGCACAGCCACCACGACCAGGCACTTTCGGAAGTCTTCAAGAAATGAGACCGCAGGTGCCGCTGGCGATTGAGCCCAGCCGCTGAGCCAAGCTCTTATACCAAGGGAGGTAATTAATGATCCCTTGGTATTACATCAGGTCGCGGGGAATCGTCCGTCGCCAGGACTTGGTGTGGACCGGACGATCGCCCTCAAAAGCCTCGACAGAGGCGGTAATCTCGAAGTTCTCCGCACTGCAGGTCAGCGTCGCGACACTCCGCGTGCGCACGGACCAGTCGCCGCGCTGCATCTCCGTCGTCCAGCGGCATTCGCCCGCGGCCCGGTCAGGATCGCCGAGCGGCAGAGTCCAGAGCTCGTCGCGCACCTGCCGGGTGGTCAGGCCCGTCTGCGGATGCTCGGCCGCACCGGTGTCCTCGTGGATGGTGTAGCGCGTCTCGCCGGCGGTGAGGTCGCGCTCAACCGCATGGCGTGTCGCCGGCGGTGCGTGTTCGATGTAGCGCGGCAGCGGGTCCGGGTCGGCCGGCTCCGGCACATCCAGGGTCTTGTGGTCGCCGAGCAGCGGCAGCGTGAGGACCGCCGCCGCGAGGTCCAGCGTGATCGCGGCGCTGCCGGGCGGCGGCAGGGCCTGCGGCCAGTAGGCATTGGAAAGCGCCAGACGCAGGCGATGGCCCGGCGGCAGGCGATAGCCGCAGGCATCGAGCCGCAGGGTGATCTCGACCCCCTCGCCTGCCGGCATCGCCGCAGGCGCGGCGCTGCCGTCGCGGTGGGCAAGGTTCAGCAGGCCGAGGCTGATGCGCGTCGCCGTGCCGTCGGGATGCACATCGACCAGCCGCGCGGCCAGCAACGCGGTGGCGGCCTCGCAGCCAAGGGTGACCTGCAGGACCGGACGGCCGAGCAGTTCCATCGCTTCGTTGAGCACCTCGGTCTCGAAGACCACGCTGCCGCCGTCGTCGGCGCGCTGGTCAGCCGGCATCTCGGCACCAGGCTTCAGTGTGAAGTACTCGCCGCCCATGACTCCGGTATCGGGCGGCGAGGCGATGAGAAGCCTCGCCTGCCGCTCCTGCCCGGCCTGCGCCGCCGGCAGCAGGCGCCGCGCGCCGGTCAGGCGAAGGACCGCCGTCCGCGCCGCGCCCGGCCAGCGATCGATGGCAACCCAGCGGCCGGGGTCCTGCGGGCGCCAGGGTGCCGGGCGCGGCGCATCCAGGATATAGGCGGTGACCTGCGGATCGTCCTCCGCGCCGTTGTCGAGGCCCTTCAGCCAGCGATCCCAGAAGCGCAGGGCAACGGCATGGAAGTCCAGGCGCGGCTTGGGCCAGGCGAAGTGCGGATACTTGTGGACCCAGGGCCCGAGGATCGCCTTGGCCCGGGCGCCGAGGCCCTCGACCGCCGCGAGCGGCGTGTTGCGATAGCCGTCGGCCCAGCCGGCGAAGACCAGCGCGGGCGTCGTGAAGCTCGCAAAATCCTCGCAGATCGAGCCGTGGCGCCAGTAGTCGTCGCGCCGCTGGTGGCTCAGCCATTCTTCCAGCATGAAGGGCTCGCCCTCGAGGCGCTCGATCCACATTTCGCGCCAGCGCGCGCCGACCAGTTCGGGATCGGGCGCACGCGACTGGTAGGCCAGCATGGTGGCCGCCCAGGAGAGGTTGGCCGAGAGCTGCGCGCCGCCCTTGAAGTGGATGTCGTCGGCGAAGCGATCGACGGTGGAGGCGAGCGAGATCACGCCTTTGAGGGCCGGCGGCTGCAGCGCCGCCACCTGCAGCGCATTGAAGCCGCCCCAGGAGATGCCCATCATGCCGACGGCGCCGGAGCACCAGGGCTGCGTCGCGATCCAGGCGATCACCTCGCAGGCCTCGGCGAGTTCGCGCGGCGAGTACTCATCGTCGATGATGCCCTCGGACTCGCCCGAGCCGCGAATATCGACCCGCACCCCGGCATAGCCGGCGGCGGCGAAGACGGGGTAGGTGCTCTCGTCGCGCGGCGCGGTGCCGTCGCGCTTGCGGTAGGGCAGGAATTCCAGCACCGCCGGCACCGGCACGCGCTCGGCCTCCGCCGGCAGCCAGAGGCGCGCGGCCAGCCGCGTGCCGTCGGCCAGCACGATCCACTCGTTCTCGACGACCCGAAAAGCGGGACTATCCAAGGTCAGTGGCCCGCGCTGACCATGCGCCGCGTGGCGAGCACCTCTTCCAGCCAGCCGATCCGCATTTCCGGCACCGACTTCAGCAGCAGGTCGGTGTAGTCGTCGAACGGCGGCGACAACACTTGCGACTTCGGCCCGAAGCGGACCACGCGGCCCTGGTACATCACGGCGATGGAGTCGGCGATGGCCCGCACCGTGGCGATGTCGTGGGTGATGAAGAGATAGGAGAGCTGGGTTTCCGCCTGCAGGCGCATCAGCAGCTTCAGGATGCCGGCGGCGACCAGCGGATCGAGTGCCGAGGTCGGCTCGTCGCACAGGATCACCTCCGGCTCCGCCGCCAGCGCACGGGCGATGCAGACGCGCTGCTTCTGGCCGCCCGAGAGCTCGGCCGGATAGCGGTCGATGAAGCCCTTGCCCATCTCGATCTGCTCGAGCAGCTCCGCCACCCGCCTGGTCTTCTCCTGGCCGCGCAAGCCGAAATAGAAGGTCAACGGCCGGCCGACGATGTCACGCACCGTCTGGCGCGGGTTCATGGCGGTATCGGCCATCTGGTAGAGCATCTGGATCTGGCGCAGCTGCTCCTTACTGCGGTCGGCGAACTTCGGCGGCAACGTCTCGTCCTTGAAGGTCACCGCGCCCTTGCTCGGCGGCAGCAGGCCGGTGATGACCCGCGCCAGGGTCGACTTGCCGGAGCCGGACTCGCCGACCACCGCCAGGGTCTGGCCGCGTGGCACGTGGACGCTGACGTCATGCAGCACCTTGAAGTGGTTGGAGTAGGCGGCATCGACGCCGTCGATGCGGATGCGCGCGTCGGACTGCTGGCCCGCCTCCTGTTTCTGGATCTGGCGCACCGAGACAAGCTCGCGGGTGTAGTCCTCCTGCGGCGCCTCGATGATCTGCTGTACCGGGCCGTACTCCACCATGTGGCCATGGCGCAGCACCATGATGTCGTCGGAGACCTGGGCGACCACCGCCAGGTCGTGGGTGATGTAGAGCGCGGCGGTGTGGGTCTCGTCGATGGCCCGCTTGATGGCGGCGAGCACGTCGATCTGCGTCGTCACGTCGAGCGCCGTCGTCGGCTCGTCGAAAACGATGAGCTCGGGCCCCGGGCAGAGCGCCATGGCGGTCATGGCCCGCTGCAGCTGCCCCCCGGAGACCTGGTGCGGATAGCGGCGGCCGAAGCTGTCGGGGTCCGGCAGGCCAAGCACGCCGAAGAGATAGCGCGACCGCTCCCAGGCTGCCTGCCGGGTAAGCGAACCGTGGCGCACGGCCGCCTCGACCACCTGGTCGCCGAGGCGATGCGCCGGATTGAAGGCGGCGGCCGCCGACTGCGCCACGTAGCACACCCGGCTGCCGCGAATCCCGCGGATGCCGGGTCCGCCGAGGGCGAGGATGTTCTCGCCGTCGAGGCGGACCTCGCCGCCGGTGATGCGCACGCCGCCGCGCCCGTAGGCCAGCGCGGCGAGGCCGATGGTCGACTTGCCGGCGCCGGACTCGCCGATGAGGCCGAGCACGCGGCCCTTCCGCAGCGTGAAGGAAACACCGTGAACGATGGTGATGTCCTGCGGCGGCTCGCCGGGCGGATAGGCTGTCGCCCCGATCTTGAGGTCGCGTACTTCCAGCAGATCAGCCATCGCCGCGCCCTCCCTTCAGACTGGATGTCCGGTTCAGCAGCCAGTCGACCACCAGGTTCACGCAGATCGCGAGGCCGGCGATGGCAGCGCCGGGAATCAGCGCCGCCGGAATGCCGAAGATAATGCCGTCCTTGTTGTCTTTCACGATGCCGCCCCAGTCGGCTTCCGGCGGCTGGATGCCGAGGCCGAGGAAGGAAAGCGTGGAGAGGAACAGCACGGCGAAGGCGAAACGCAGGCCGAACTCGGCGAGCAGCGGCGAGAGCGCGTTGGGCAGGATCTCGCGGAAGATGATCCACTGCCGTCCCTCGCCGCGCAGGCGGGCCGCCTCGACGAATTCCATTACGGTAATGTCCAAGGCTACCGCGCGGCCGAGGCGGAACACGCGGGTGGACTCCAGCACCGCGATGACGGCGACGAGGATCCACAGTTCCTGCGGCAGCACGGCGAGCACGATGAGCGCGAAGATCAGCGTCGGAATCGACATCATGAGGTCGTTCACCCGCGACAGCCCCTGGTCGGTCCAGCCGCCCACCACCGCCGCGGTGAAGGAGAGGAAGACGCCCATGCAGAAGGCCAGCACGGTGGCCGCCAGTGCCACGGAGATCGTGGTCTGCGCGCCGTAGATGAGGCGCGAGAGCAGGTCGCGGCCGAGGTTGTCCGTACCGAGGAGGTAGTCGCCGCCCATCGGCAGCCAGATGTCGCCGACGACTTCGCGCTCTCCGAAGGGCGCGATCCAGGGCGCAAACAGCGCACAGAAGATCGCGAGCGCCAGGCCGGCCATGCCGACCCAGGCGCTGATGGGAACCGCGCGCCACCTCATCGCGGGTGCCTCAGGCGCGGATTGGCGAGGATCGCCAGGATGTCCGCGCTCATGTTCAGCAGGATATAGACGGCGGCGAAGATCAGCCCGCAGGCCTGGACCACCGGCAGGTCCCGCACGGTCACGGCATCCACCATGTACTGTCCCATTCCCGGATAGACGAAGACCACCTCGACCACCACGACGCCGACGACGAGGTAGGCGAGATTCAGCGCCACCACCGTGATGATCGGCGCGACGGCGTTGGGCGCAGCGTGGCGTGCGATGATGCGCAGGGTGTCGAGGCCCTTGAGCTCGGCCGTTTCCACATAAGGCGAGGACATGACGTTGAGGATCGCCGCCCGCGTCATGCGCATCATGTGGGCGAGCACGACGAGCACCAGGGTGGCGCAGGGCAGCACGATGGCCTCGAGCCGCTGGCCGAAGGACATCCCGTCATAGACGGTGGAGGGAAAGGTCACCCAGTTGCCCTGCACGGCGACGAAGAGGATGAGGATGTAACCGACGAAGAACTCCGGCAGGGAGATTGCCCCCAGGGAGACGACGTTGATGAGCCGGTCGGGCCACCGGCCGCGGTAGTGCACCGCCAGCATTCCGAGGCTGATCGCCAGCGGCACCGAAACCAGGGCGGCCCAGAAGGCGAGGAAAAGCGTGTTGCCGAGCCGCAGGCCGATCTGCCGGCTGACCGAGGAGCCGCTCGCCCAGGAATTGCCGAAGTCACCCTGGACGACCCCACCGAGCCATCCGAAGTAGCGCGTGACGGCTGGCTGGTCGAGGCCGAGTTCCTGGCGAATGTTGGCGACCGCCTGGGGCGTCGCCGACTGGCCGAGGTAGGTCTGCGCGAAGTCACCGGGCAGCGCCTCGATGCCGAGAAAGATCACCACGGAAACCGCCAGCATCAGCAACACGCTGAGCGCGAGGCGCTGAATGAGCAGCGCGGCCAGCGGCATCTGGTGCCGGAAGCGGCTCCAGGTCCGCCCCGGTCGGCCAGCGAGCCCGGCGGCAGCGGGTGCCGCCAAGCCACTTCCCGGCGGCGGGCCGAGTGGGCCCGCCGCCAAGCTTTCCAGGTCCACTAGGCGCGGACCGGGTGATCCTGTCTCCTGCACCATCTCACGCGGTCAGCCAGACGCGGGTGGCCACGTAGCCGTTTGACATGTCGTTGCCAATGTCGTGGACGTAACCCTCGACCTTGTTGGTGACGGCATTGATGAAGTCGTTGAACATCGGCAGGATGAGGCCGCCTTCGTCGCGCACCATGAGGGCCATCTCGCGATACATCTCCGAGCGCTTGGCTTGGTCGAGTTCGGCGCGCGCTTCCAGCAGCAGCTTGTCGAAGTCCGGCCGGAAGAACTTGGTGTCGTTCCAGTCCGCCTTCGAATGATAGGCGGTGGAGTACATCTGGTCTTGGGTCGCGCGCCCGCCCCAGTAGGAAGTGCAGAAAGGCTGTGCGTTCCACACGTTGGACCAGTAGCCGTCACCGGGCTCGCGCTTGATCTCGATGTTGATGCCGGCCTTCCTCGCCGACTCCTGGTAGAGCACGGCAGCGTCGACGGCACCCGGGAAGGCGACCTCTGAGGTGCGCAGCAGCACCGCGCCGTCATGACCGGACTTCTTGAAGTGGAAAGCCGCCTTGTCGGGATCGTAGCTGCGCTGCTCGAGACCCTCCGGGAAGAGCGCGTAGGTCTCGTTGATCGGGAAGTCGTTGCCGACCGTGCCGAAGCCGCGCAGGATCTTCTCGACCATGGTCTCGCGATCCATCGCGTACTTCAGCGCCATCCGCAGGTCGTTGCTGGCGAAGGGCTCCTTATCGCAGTGCATGATGAAGACATAGTGGCCGCGGGCCGGGGTGTTCTCGATCGTGACATGCGGGGCGCGCTTCAGCAGATCGACTGTCTTGGGATCGACGCGGTTGACGAAATGCACCTGGCCGGACGACAGCGCCGCCGTGCGCGCCGTGGCATCGTTGATCACCACCAATTCGATGGAGTCGACGTAGCCACGGTCGCTGCGCCAGTCATTGGCCTGCTTCTCGAATGTGATGCGCACGCCCGGCTCGAAGCTGGCGACCTTGTAGGGTCCGGTGCCGATGGCGGCGTTGGGGTCATCCATGCCGCCACCCGGCTGGATCACAAGATGGTAGTCCGACAGCAGCAGCGGCAGGTCGGCGTTGCCTTCGGGCAGGCTGATGACGAGGTTGCCGCCGTCGGCCTTCACTTCGCCGACCGACTTCATGACGCCGAGGGCGCCCGACTGCGAAGCCTCGTCGCTGTGGCGCTTCAGGGTCGCGACGACGTCGTCGACCGTCAGCTCCTTGCCGTTGTGGAACTGCACGCCCTTGCGGATCTTGAAGGTCCACACCTTGGCATCCGGCGAGGCGTCCCACGATTCTGCGAGGGAGGGCACCGGCTCACCGCTGCTCGGGTGGCTTTCGATCAGGGTGTCGCCCCAGTTGCGCCCGGTCACGAAGCAGACCTGGGAGGTGCACTTCGCCGGATCGAGCACGTCGGTGCTGGCGCCGCCCTCCAGGCCGCACTTCAGGTGGCCGCCGGTCTGCGGGGCCGCCAGCACGCTGGAGGTCAGCAGCTTGGTCGCCACCGGCAGGGTCAGGCCGACGACAGCCGCGCGTCCGAAGAATTCGCGCCGGCTGATGCGCCCGAAGGCCGCTTCGCGGCCGAGATATTTCAGATAGCTGTCCATTTTTTTGCCTCTCTGCTTTCGTTTGTTGATTGTCGTCGGGCCGGGCGCAAGACCCGGCATTTTCGATAGGTTGTGCTCCTATGAATTTCCTCCACCGAGACGACGGCCGCCGCCCGTCCCGGCACGATCTCGGACACGATCCGTGCGGGTCGCAGGCGCGACCGGCGGCTTGAGGCAGCGACGCCTGCCGGCGGCCGAGCCGTGTCACAGCGGCCCTTCCGGCATCCGGGAATGACGCCGGGGCGCTGCACGTCCTGCGATTGACCGAAACCTGCAAGCGCTCGTTCACCGCGGTCCCTGTTCCCCGCGTTCTTGTTGTTGGTATCAGTATCACACGCTGTCTTGGCGCCAAAGACACCCGATAACGCCCCCCATTTGCGAAATTCCGACAGCGGCGGGGAGTCTGCCGTCGGCCTCACAGGTAGCGCGGCCCCGGGTTTTCGTGTCACCACGGCTCGGCTCCGCTCAGGCATCTGTCAGCCACTCGGCCACAAGGTCGGCCTCGGGCGGCAGGGGGCCGTCCTGGCGCAGCAGCCAATAGCCGCGCGCGCTGCCCAGGGTGGCATCGCAGGCCTGGACCACGGCGCCGGAAGCCAGGAGGTCGTCCACGAGGCCGTACCAGCCGAGCGCCACGCCCTGCTCGGCCAGCACCGCCTGCATCGTCAGGGTGTAGGTATTGAAACTGAGCGAGTTGGCGGTGGGATGCCGGGTCACGCCGGCCTGGGCGAACCAGCTTTCCCAGGTAAACCAGCGTTCGCCGCTGTCGCTTTCCAGATGGACCAGCGGCACGTCGAGGAGATCTTCGACCCGATCGAAGGGGCCGTAACGTTGGCGGAAGCCCGGCGTACAGACGGCCGTCGCCCGTTCCGGCACGAGCAAGGTCATGCCGCCGCCGAACTGCCCGGTGAAATCCTCGCGGTCGCCGAACAACACCGCGAGGTCGACGTCGTTCTCGATGCCGGGGGCGAGCGAGTGGGTGGCCACGATGTGGACGTCGATTCCCGGATGCGCCCGACGGAAGTCGGCCACCCGCGGCATCAGGCGGAAGGCGGCGAAGGCGAAGTCCGTCGCCAGGCGGACGGTCGGCGTGCGGGCGCGGCGGCGGATCCCCTGCACCGCCTCGTCGACCCGCTCGAGACCGTGGCGCACCGCGGTCTGCAGCATTTCGCCGGCCGCCGTGAGCTCCAGGCCCCGATGGCGGCGCCGGAACAGCTGCACGCCCAGGAGTTCTTCCATCTGCTTGATGCGGTAGGACAGCGCCGGCTGCGTCATGCCGAGCGCCACCGCCGCGCGCGACAGGTTCCGGTGGCGGGCGACGACGTCGAAGGGACGCAGGCATCCGAGGTCCAGTGGATTCTGAGGCATAAAGAATTTTTATATCATTGATCGACATCACACCCCTTTACACTAGACCAGATCTCCCCATAAAGTCCCGCAGAAAACAGCTATGGCGGGGGCCAACGCAGCCCGAATCACAGCCTTAAGTATAAAGACTGTGAGTGGCTGACGGATGCCTTGAGGTCACAGATCCGCCGGCGGACAGCAAGAGAAGCGGACAAACGATGAGCCTGCGACCCAATTTCCTCATCCTGATGGTCGACCAGATGACGGGCACCCTGTGCCCCGACGGGCCGGCGCGGTTTCTGCAGACGCCCCATCTCAAAGCGCTGGCCGAGCGGGCGCTGCGCTTCAGCAACTGCTACACGCCGAGCCCGCTCTGCCTGCCGTCGCGGGCCTCCTTCATGTCCGGCATGCTGCCTTCGCGCACCGGCGTCTACGACAACGCCGCCGAGGTTCCGGCATCGCTGCCCACCTTCGCGCACTACCTGCGCCGGGCCGGCTACCGCAGCGTGTTGAGCGGCAAGATGCATTTCGTCGGCCCCGACCAGTTGCACGGCTTCGAGGAGCGCCTCACCACCGACATCTATCCGGCCGACTTCGGCTGGACGCCCGACTTCCGCAAACCCGGCGAGCGCATCGACTGGTGGTATCATAACCTCAGTTCCGTCACCGGCGCGGGCATCGCCGAGATCTCCAATCAGCTGGAATTCGACGACGAAGTGGCGTTTCACGGCGAGGCCGAGATCTACCGCCTCGCCCGCAAACGCGATGCGCGCCCTTGGTGCCTGACGGTCAGCTTCACCCACCCGCACGACCCCTATGTGGCGCGCCGGCGCTTCTGGGATCTCTATGAAGACTGCCCGGCGCTGCTGCCGGAGGTCGGGCCGATCCCCTACGAGAAGCAGGACGCGCACAGCAAACGCCTGCTGGAGGCCGTCGATTTCCGCAGGTTCGAGATCGGCGAGGAACAGGTGCGACGGGCGAGGCGCGCCTATTTCGCCAACATCTCCTACCTGGACGAACACATCGGGCGGCTGCTCGACGCGCTCAAGCGCTGCCGCCTGGACGAGGACACCGTGGTGATCTTCTGCGCCGACCACGGCGACATGCTGGGCGAGCGCGGCCTGTGGTTCAAGATGAGCTTCTTCGAAGGCTCGGCGCGCATCCCGCTGATGGTCTCAGGGCCGGGGCTTGGCTCCGGACGCATCGACACGCCGGTCTCCGCCCTCGACATCCTGCCGACGCTCACCGAGCTGGCCGGCATCGCGCCGGACGCCGACGCCGGGGAACGCGATGGCGAATCGCTGCTGCCGCTCGCCAAGGGCGCCGCCCGCCGGCGGCCGGTGATGATGGAATACGCCGGCGAAGGCGCCTGCGCGCCGATGGTCTCGCTGCGCGACGCGCGCTACAAGTTCAATCACTGCGAAGAAGACCCGCCGCAGCTCTTCGATCTCGCGGCCGATCCGCAGGAGCTGAACGACCTGGCGGCGGATCCCGGCCAGGCGGAAAGAGTTGCGACCTTCATGGCGCAGGTTCGCGCGCGCTGGGACATGGCGCGCTTCGATGCCGAGGTACGCCAAAGCCAGGCGCGCCGCTGGGTGGTCTACGACGCCTTGCGCCAGGGCAACTATCTGCCCTGGGACCATCAACCGGAACTGAAAGCCTCGGAGCGCTTCATGCGCAACCACATGGACCTGAACGTGGTCGAGGAAGAAGCGCGATTTCCCTGAGCGCGATACCGGCGCGTACCAGGCCGTCAGGGCCGGCGGCTACGCGCCTGCAGCGATACCTCAGTTACGAACAGGATCTTTCGCACGCCGCCCAGTGTGTGCCGCCCACGAATCTGGGCCAGGCCCAGCCCTGCGGCATCGGCGAGCAGCTCTTAAGCGCGCGGACGAGGATTACTGGGGGGATCAGTTTTCATAGAGATACTGCTGGAAACCGACGAAAGCCTCGCGGATCTGCTTCACCTTGAAAGGTGTGAGGAAGCCATCATTGATGCCTTCCTTCAGGGAGTAGACGTAGACGGGCTCGCCGAAGTAGCGGTAGGTGTCGATGTTGCCCTTGCGCTTCGGCGTCGCCGTCATGCCGAGCTGCACCGCCGGCGCGACGTACTCCAGGATGGCGCGCCAGGTGCTCTCGTCATTGGCGCCGCCGCGGTGGCATTCATCGATGACGATGAAGTCGAAGAAATCCGGCGGGTACCCGCAGCTTGCCCCCGGCCAAGCGATCCCGTCTGGTCGGGAACTACCCTGGGAACGCCCTCGCCGTCGCCAAGCAGGCCAACGTCCGGTTCCTCGCGCAGAGCGGACAGGCAAACCGTCACGCCACCTGGGGCCGCGACGCTGAGGTGTCTCAGTTAAGGCGTGGAGCGCCTATCTATTAGAATCAGGAAGCAAGACGGATCAAATCGCACAAAAGTCGGCGCATGGGTCTCACATAAAGCGGCAAATGCTGCTCCGACAAATCAGATAGACCACACTGCCGTCAACGTTAGAACGTGGCCACAAGGCCGTCTCCGCGTGGATCTGCAGCGCCCTCGAAAACGCCCGACCGATGTCTGACGATGGCACCGGCGTGGCCCATCACCTCATTGAAGGCGCCGACGGTCTCCACGTTGTGGCCAGCATGAGCGAGGGAGGTGATAACGTGCGGAGAGAAGCGGTCCTCGATACGCAGGCTCATCTTGTGCTCCCCCCAGGTCCGGCCGAGGAGCCATCGCGGTGCGGTTACGGCCTGCTGCAGTTCCTGCCCGAACGCGGCGTAACGAGTGAAGATGGCGGCCTGAGTCTGCGGCTGCCCGTCCCCGCCCATGGTGCCATAAACCATGACGCGACCATCGTCGAGCAGAGCGAGCGGCGGCTGGATCGTGTGGAAGGGCTTCCGCCCCGGCATCAGGGGGTTACGTGCGCCATGGTTGAGCTCGAAGCTCGCCCCCCGGTTCTGCCAGGTGATCCCCGTCGCAGGCAGCACCACGCCCGAGCCGAACTCCCAATAGAGGCTTTGGATGCAGCTGACCGCATGGCCCGCATTGTCGATCGCGCCAAGCCATACGGTGTCGCCGGCTGCGGCCTCGCCGTTCCACAGAAGCGCGCGGGCGCGGTCGATCTCGGCGGCCGTCGAATCGAGATAGGCCGGCTCGAGGAACTCCTCGGGAGAGGCGTCCATGTAGGCCGGGTCGGTCACATGGGCGTCACGCACGCGGAAGGCACGCTTGGTCGCCTCGACCAGACCGTGCACGAAGTCGAAGCCGTTCGCCTCCCGGCAGCCCAGACGCTCGAACAGGCCAAGGATCATGAGGGCCGCCAGACCCTGCGTCGGCGGCGGCAGGTTGTAGACAGTCGCCCCGAAGGCGCGCAGCGAGAGCGGCATCCCCCGGAGCGCACGCTGGGCGGCAAGGTCCGGCGCGCGGATCGGGCTTCCGGCGGCCTCGAGATCGGCGGCAATCGCCCGCGCCAGCTCGCCGCGGTAGAAATCATCGAGCCCCACCTCAGCCATGCGCTCCAGGGTCACAGCAAGCGCGGGCTGGCGGAACAGCTCGCCGATGCCGGGCACGCCGCCATCGCCAGGGAGATAGCTGGCGGCGAAGCCGGGCACATCTTCTAGCTCCCCCCGCTTCGCCAACGTATTGTCGTGCTGGCTGCGGCTCGCGGGAAAGCCGTGCCGAGCGTGGTATATGGCGTCCTCGAAGAGGCGTTCGAGCGGCATGCGCCCGCCGGCCTGCCGCGCCAGTTCGGCCGCCGCCTTCCAGCCGGAGACCGCACCCGCGACCGTGATCGCGGCGAGCGGACCGCGCGCCGGAATCGCATCCATGCCACATACACGGTAGATTGCGGGGTCGGCCTCCTGCCAGGCGCGGCCGCAGGCGTCGATCCCCGTCAGGGCGCCGCCCGCCGTGCGCACGAGCCAGCAGTTGTCGCCACCGAGCCCGTTCATGTGCGGATAAACTACGGCGATCGTGGCAAGTGCCGCGATCATCGCCTCGATCGCGTTGCCGCCTTCGCGCAGGACGTGCAGACCGGCCTCGGCAGCGAGATGGTGGGGCGCGACGATCATGCCGCGCGTGGACCTCGGCGTGTTCAGCATAGGCAGTCTTCTCTCGTGCCCGGCGCCCGTGGCTACCAGCCGATTGCGCGCGGCAGCCAGAGGGCGATGTCCGGGAACTTGAACACCAACAACACGGCGATCACCTGCAGGATCACGAAGGGGAGCACACCGACATAGATGTCGCGGGCGCTGACCTCGGGTGGCGCCACCCCCTTTAGGAAGAATAGCGACCAGCCGACCGGCGGTGTCAGGAAGGTTGTCTGCAGCGTCATGCCGACGAGGATCGCCATCCACACCATGTCGACCCCGGCATCGCGGAAGATCGGCACGAACAGCGGCATGACGATGTAGGAGATCTCGATCCACTCGAGAAAGAAGCCGAGGAAGAACAGAGCCACCAGCATGAAGATCAGGTTGCCCGTTGTCCCCCCGGGCACCGCCTCGAACATGGCCTCCACCAGGAGGTCGCCGCCGAGCCCACGGAAGGCAAGCGAAAACGCCTGCGCGCCGATCAGGATGAAGAAGATCATCGCCGATATGTTGAGAGTGTTCCTGAGCGTGCCGAGCAGCGTCGGCCAGTCCAGCCGTCGTCCCAGCGCCGCGATCAGCAGGCTGCCCGCCGCGCCCATCGACGCGGCCTCGGTCGGCGCCGCCACGCCGCCGATTATCGAGCCGAGCACCGCCAGGATCAGGCCGATAGGCGGCAGCACAACC
>WHTV01000095.1 GCA_009377535.1 Kiloniellaceae bacterium | reverse complement strand
ATAATGCAAAGAGACCATGCGTTTATTTCAATAATACTTTGTTAAATTTCTAGTATAGTTTATTAAAATTCTCTCTTCTTGGAAGAAACAGTGGAAAGCACAGCTGCCCGATCCCCTTTTAATATCTCAGACCGCGTAGTTCTGGACGTTTTCCGAGGCGGTTTTGGGGGTCGAAACAGCCGGTTCCAGCGCAGACCACTGGGGCGGCGCGGGCAGCGTGAGGTAATGCAGCCGCTTCATTTCGCGACGCCCGAGCGCCACTGAATCCAGTACCAGACCGCAGACCAGGCTGAGGAAGGCGAGGATCATCAAGGCGCAGACCAGCACGGCCGTGGGCAGGCGCGGCACCAGTCCAGTCTCCAGGTAAGTCGCCAAGAGGGGGAAGGTGAGGAGAACGGACACGGAGGCAAGCGCCGCTGCACCAACGGCGAAGAAGGCCAGCGGTCGTTCCGCCTTTGTGAGGCGGAAAATGGTCCGGAGGATGCGGAGGCCATCTTTGAAGGTGCTGAGCTTGCTCTCCGAGCCTACAGGGCGCTCCTTGTAGGCGGTCAAGACCTCGCCGACCGGCATGCGCAGTTCCAGGGCATGAACCGTCAGCTCGGTTTCGATCTCGAAACCCTGGGCGAGGGCCGGAAAGGACTTCACGAAGCGGCGGGAAAACACCCGGTACCCCGACAAGATATCGTTGAAGCGCTTGCCGAAGAGACTGCTGACCAGATTGGTAAACAGATGGTTGCCGAACCTGTGGCCGCGGCGGTAGGCCTCCTCGCTGATGTTCCGCCGCGCCGCGTTGACCATGTCCAACTGCTCACGGCAGAGCGTTTCGATCAGCGCCGGAGCCACCGTTGCGTCGTAGGTATCGTCGCCATCGGCGAGAATATAGATATCCGCTACGACGTCGGCGAACATGCGGCGCACCACGTTTCCCTTGCCGCGTAGCGGCTCGCGCACCACGACGGCGCCGGCGGCCTTGGCAACTGCGCTGGTGTTGTCGCTCGAGGCATTGTCGTAGACGTAGACCGTCGCCTGGGGCAGGGCGGCGCGGAAATCGCCGACCACCTTGCCGATTGCCGCTGCCTCGTTGTAGCAGGGCAGCAGGACGGCGATCTTCGATGTGCCGAGCGGCCAAGCGGCAGCCAAGGCCGCCTGCTGGTCGTGAACCGGATTGCCCTGCATCCTTGCTTACCTGCCGGTTGATGGATGGCCGACAGTCTTGCCCGATCGGGATCAAGAATTTCCTAATTCACCGGTGGGCGCGGCAGGTCTGAGGGAACGGAGGGGCTATTGCGCGAGGTGATAGAGCCTGGCGGTCTCGCTCAGGCCGGGCGGCAGATCCACTGGCTCCAGCCAAGCGGGCGGCCGTCCCTGGTCGAGCCGCAGGTAGAGAGTCTCCGTCCCGTCCGGGTCGGCGAAAAAGGCCCGTTCGGCCGGGCTGCGGCACAGCAGAACGAGGTCCACTCTGCGGGCGGCCATCAGCTCTCGCGCGAGGGGCTCGTCGCGGGAGGTCAGGATGCGGTGGCTGTCATAGATGCCGTCACCGTTGCGATGATAAGGCGTGGCGAGCACGGCATGAGGAGTGCGATACAGCAGCTCTGGGCCGATGTCGATGAAGGTCAGGATCGTCTGCGGCTCCCGGGACCAGCGCGCGTCCGAGTTCAGATAGCGGGCAACCTCGCCGACGTCGCAGCCCTCGAGAGACTGGCCGGCGCTGTCCTTGGCCTTCGAGGCGGACATCAAGGCACAGCCGACAATCACGGGCCCCAACAGCATGACCGTCAGAAAGGTGCCGCGCAGCAGCCCGCGGGTGAAGTCGCTGGCGATGCGCCCGGTCCAGCCCAGGAAGTGATCCAGCACGACCGCAAAGGCCATGATAAAGGCGATCTCCGAATAGCCGGAAAATCGTATATGGCGGGTGCTGACGATCCACAGCAGCAGGCTGGCGAGGGCGACGAAGAACAGCAGCCAGAACTGCCGCGTGCTGCGCTCTTCGACGAGGATCTTGAGAAACAGCGGCACGGACAGGATCCCGACACCGAAAAACAATGCGAACTTGCCGAAACTGTCGCGATCGCTCGGCGTGATCGGGCGCATTTCGACGACGCGGTCGAGCCACAGCGGCCGGATGCGCGGGTCGACTTCGGCCATGGGGCCGGCGAAGAACTGCGGGAAGGTGGCGGCGACCAGCAGGCCGGCGGCGCCGACACCGACGACGAGCAGGGTCGTCCGTCCGAGCAGGCGCGAGGCCCGACCGCCGCGCTCTTCATAAGTTTCTGCCATGCGCCAGAACAGCAGGCAGCAGACGGCAACCAGAAAATGGACGCCGGACACCTGGTCGTAGCTCGGCTCCAGCAGGCGGTCGAACGGCCGCTCGGTAAGGAGGGCGACCAGCAGCACCACGCTGAGGCCAAGCGCGAACCACTTGTTCTGCGCCGCGCGCTCTCGTTCACCGAACAGCCAGGGAGAGCCCAGCGCCGCGAGGCAGAGCCCCAGCACCAGGAGGAACTCCACCGAAAGCCAGATACCAATGCCGGTAACAACGCCGGCGAGCAGGGCGGGGCGCGCGTTCATCGGGTTGCGCAGGGCGCGCAGGATGAAACCGGCGGCGATCACAAAGACCAGCAGCAGCAGGCTGTGATGATCGGCGCGGCCGAGCACGGAGTAAGACAGGGCACCGGGCTGCAGGAACAGGGCCACCGCCGGCAGGAACCATACCGCCGGCCGGATCACCGGACGCAAGGTCCAGATGAGCGCCAGGGCGGTTGCCAGCTGCAACAGTGGCGAGATCACCATGCCCGCCACGTAAAGCGCCTGCTCGTAGCCCGTGACGAGAGATATCGGCAGGGCCAGCAGCATCACCAGCAGGTCGAAAGGGCGGGTCCAATGCAGGATGTCGCCATAGGGCGCGTTGGCCCGTGCGATGGTGCCGTCGAACCAGCCCTGACCCTGGTAGAGCTCGTTGATCCGCAGCATGCGCATAAAGCTGTCGGGGCCAACCAGGTCGGCGTCGAACACCGCGATGTCACGGAACAGGATCAGGCTGAGGTGAACCAGCGCCCAGGTGAAGATCAGCGCTGCAATGGGCAGAGCTTGCCCTGGCCTGACTTCGTTTCTGCTGAAGGAAGACATTGTGCCGGCGCGCTGTGACAGGGGGTTGGAGAGCGCCAATCCTCTGCCGAAAGCTCTAAGGTTTGATTAAATCTTCGCGATCTGCAGCGATGAGGTCCACCTGCCCGACGGTTTGGGCTGGCAGATGCGGTTGGCCAGCCAAACGACGATGGCCGCCAGCACAAGGCCGGCCGGCAAGTCGATCAGGTAATGCCAGCGCGAAGCGACGGACTCGATGGTCACCCAGAAGCAGATGACCAAAAAGACACCCACCAAGGGCGAGCGGGCCCGGTGGATGAAGTAGGTCATCACCGCTGCGTGCGTAATGTGCAGCGAAGGCATGGCCGCCAGCGCTCCGGTGAAGTAACCGGGACCCGCCTCGGCGATCCAGGCCATGCCGTGCTGCACGACCTTCTCATGGGCCTGGAGCATGCCTGCCTGTGCCGCGGTGGCATCCAGATTCAACCCGTCCTCATAGATGAATGGTCCGAGCGCCGGCGCCACCAGATAGGAGAGGGCGCCGAGGCACATGGTTAGGAGCACCGCGATGCAGAACCGCGGATAGATGGGGCTTCGTGTTATCGCGAGACTGCAGAAGCCACTGATGAACATGAGCAGAAAGGCTGCCTGGTACCAGCGGTCGACGCTGGGCACGAGGGTGAAGAAGCTGGAGCGGATCCAATTGAAAAGTTCCAGCACCGGCTGCAGGTCGCGGTCCACGGCGAAGTAGACGTCGTCGTAGAGGCTCGGATTGATGACCTGTACCCAGGTTTTCAAGCTGAAATGAAAATACGTCGCCACCAGAAACAGCACCATGAGCGTCAGGTCGACCGCCACCGCCTGCAGCAGCGGCGGGTCACTCGCCCGATCTGTTCCGGCAGCGACCTTGCACAGTCGAAGGGCAACATACAGGGCGATGGCGATGGACACCGGCAGTACGGCGCTGACGCCGAGGGCGGCACTGACACGTTCGCGCGGGATCAACAGCGGCGCGCCATAGACAGCGGCGATGGCAAGCGAGATCAGGGCGAAGACGACAACGATGCTTATCGCCGCAGCGAGGTGGTTCGGCAGGTCCAAGAAGCGGCGCAGCAGAACGACGGAAGGGGCGCTGGCGCGATCCGCCGACGCTAGGCGCTGAATGCCCGCCGAACTCTCCATCGCATCGACTCCCTCTGCCCGGCAGGCTGGTTGCTGCAGGCATGATCGCGCGGGGGCTATACATGGGAATTCCGCCCGCAAAGGCTGCAAGCAGACATCATTGCGACGAACGGTTTAGTCCAGGTTAACGGGACTGAAGTAGGGAAGGACGCCGGACCGGCGGGAGGAGTCACGCGCCGCCCAGGCTACAGGGTCAAATTTAGAGGCTGCCCGCCCTCAGACGTGGAAGGACTCGCCGCAGCCGCAGCGGCCCTTTTCGTTGGGATTGGTGAACACGAAGCCGCTGTTGAACTTGTCGTCGACATAGTCCATTTCGCAGCCGAGCAGGAACATCACCGCGCCGGGGTCGATGAAGATCTTCACCCCCTTGTCCTCGACGACGTCCTCCAGCTTGCGCTGGTCCTTGGCGTACTCGACCACGTAGCTCATGCCGGAGCAGCCCTTGGTGCTGACGCCGACGCGCAGGCCGAGCACAGGCTCCTCGCTCTTGGCGATCAAGGCCTTCACGCGGCTCGCGGCCGCGTCGGTAAGGGTGATCAGGTTCGCTATAGCCATGGTTCCGTCCAACTTTCTGCTCCTCAAATATAAGGATTCCCTTACGGCGTCAAAAGGGGTCCTGTAACAGGCTGATTTTGCTAAAACATTCCCAGCGCGAGCTTGGCATCTTCGGACATCCGCTCCGGCGTCCAGGGCGGATCCCAGGTGAGGGTGACCTGCACCTGGCCGACGCCGTCGGTGTCGGCCACCGCCTCGGCCACCTGGTGCGGCATCTCGCCGGCGACCGGGCAGGCGGGTGCCGTCAAGGTCATCTCGATGGCCACCGAGCCGTCGGCGTGGATGTCGAGGCCGTAGATCAGGCCGAGGTCGTAGATGTTGACCGGGATCTCGGGGTCGTAGACCTGGCGGATGGCGTTCTCCACCGCTTCGCGGTCGGCCGCCGGCAGGCCCGGCTGCAGGGGCGTGCCGGCGCGGGCGGTGAGGCCTTCCGGCGCTGCGCCGAGGCCGAAGCTGTCCATGCCCAGGGGGTGATCGCTCATCGTCTGCTGTCCTACTCCGTCGTCGTCTGGGTCTCGCCGTCAAGGGCGGAGGTCATGGCGTGCCAGGCCAGCGTGGCGCACTTCACGCGCACCGGGAACGCGCGCACGCCGGCGAGCACCTGCAGGCGCTCCAGGGCCTCCTGATCGGCGATTTCCGCCTGCTCCAGGTCGAAGCCGTCCTCGGTGCAGAGGCGGTGGAAAATCTCGAACAGCCGGCGCGCCTCCGCCTCGCTCCTGCCGCGCAGCACCTCGGTCATCATCGAGGCCGAGGCGATGGAGATGGCACAGCCCTTGCCCTCGAAGGCGGCATCGGCGATGCGGCCCGCCGCATCGCATTCCAGATAGACGGTCACCTGGTCGCCGCACAGCGGGTTGTAGCCGCGCGCGGCACGGTTGGCGGCCGGCGGATGTCGGTGGTTCCGCGGGTGCCTGCCGTGGTCGAGGATCACTTCCTGATAGAGATCGCGCAATACGTCCTGCATTTGGTTATCCGAAGATTTCCTTCACCTTTTCCAAGGCCTCGGCCAACACGTCTATCTCGGCGCGGGTGTTGTAGAGCCCCATCGAGGCGCGCGCGGTGGCCGGTACGCCGAAGCGTTCCATCAGCGGCTGGGCGCAGTGGTGGCCGACGCGGATGGCGACGCCTTCGCGGTCGACGATGGTGCCGACGTCGTGCGGATGGATGCCGTCCAGCATGAAGGAGACGATGCTGGCCTTCTCCTTGGCGGTGCCGACGATGCTCAGCCCCTCGACCTGCAGCAGTCGATCGGTGGCGTAGGCCAGCAGGCCGGCCTCGTGGGCGGCGATGGCATCCTGCCCGATGGCGTTCACATAATCGATGGCGGCGCCGAGGCCGATGGCTTCGACGATCGGTGGCGTGCCCGCTTCGAAGCGGTGCGGCGGGTCGGCATAGGTGGTCCCCGCAAAGCTCACCATGCGGATCATGTCGCCGCCGCCGAGGAAGGGCGGCATGTCTTTCAGCAGCTCGGCCTTGCCGTAGAGCACGCCGATGGCCGTCGGGCCGTAAAGCTTGTGGCCGGTGAAGGCATAGAAGTCGGCATCCAGGTCGCGCACGTCGACCTTGCCGTGCACCACCGCCTGCGCGCCGTCGACCAGCACCCGCGCGCCCGCCTTGTGGGCGAGGCGGACGATCTCCTTCATCGGCGTGACGGTGCCGAGCACGTTCGAGGTGTGGGTGATCGCCACCAGGCGCGTCCGCGGACCCAGCAGGGCCTCATAGGCGGCGAGCCTAAAGCTGCCGTCGTCGGCGACCGGAACTACCTTCAGGTTAATTCCGGTGCGATCCCGCAGCAGTTGCCAGGGCACGATGTTGGCGTGGTGCTCCATCTCGGAGATGATCACTTCGTCGCCGGGCTGCAGGCGGTTGCCGAAGCTGTGGGCCACCAGGTTGATCGCCTCGGTCGCATTGCGGGTAAAGACGATTTCCTGGTCCGAAGCGGCGTTGAGGAAGCTTGCGACCTTCGTACGTACGCCTTCATAGCGTTCCGTCAGGTGCTGGCTGAAATAGTAGGCGCCACGGTGTACGTTCGCATAGCTCGTGCGGTAGACCTCGTCCATGGCCTCCAATACTGACGTGGGCTTCTGGGCCGACGCGCCGCTGTCGAGGTAGACCAGCGGCTTGCCATGTACGTGCTCCGCCAGCACGGGGAAATCCTTTCGTACGCGCTCGACGTCGAAAGCGAGGGTGGAGTTGTCGCCTGACAGCGGAGCCGTACTGGCCAATCCCAGCTTGGTCATGTCAGATCTCCTTCGGGCGACCGGCCAGCCAATGGCCGATCGAGGACATCAGCGCCGGGCAGATGCCCTGGGCGGCGATGTTGTGGACGCTTTCGGCCAGAAAGGCCTCGATCAGCAGGGCGCGGGCCTCCGGTTCCGGAATGCCGCGGGAGCGCAGGTAGAAGAGCGCGTCGTGGTCCAGGTCGCCGGCGGTCGCGCCGTGGCTGCAGACGACGTCGTCGGCGTAGATCTCCAGCTCCGGCTTGGCGTCGATCTCCGCCTTGTCGGACAGCAGCAGCACCTTGCTCAGCTGGTGGCCTTTGCTGTGCTGCGCGTCGCGGTGGACCGTGATCTTGCCCTGGAAGACGGCGCGCGCCTGGTCGTCGACCACGCCCTTGAAGATCTCGCTGCAGGCGGTGTTGGGTACCAGGTGGTCGATCCGCGTGGTGTTGTCGCAGTGCTGCCGGCCGCGCACCAGATAGGCGCCGTTCAGGTGGCAGTTGGCCCCTTCGCCGGCCAGGCGCACGGCGATCTCGTTGCGTGAGAGCCGCGCGCCGGTGGTCATGCCGAAGGCGTCGTAGAGCGCGTCCGGGCCGACCTCGGCGTGCACCGTGGCGGTGTGGAAGGCGTCGAGCGCGTCGGCCTGCAGCTTGTAGTGATGCAGCACGGCGCCTTCGGCCAGGGAGACCTCGGTGCCGATGTTGGCGTAGTAGGGCTGCTCACCCAGGTGGGTGTAGTGCTCGATGAGGGTGACCTGGCTGCGCGGCGCCAGCACGACGAGGTTGCGCGGGTGGTAGGCCAAGGGCCGGTCGCCGGCGCCGCCCAGGTGCACCACCTCGATGGGGTCGTGCAGCACGGTGCCTTCGGCCAGGCGCAGCACGAAGCCGTTCATCATCATCGCCGTGTTGAGCGCCAGCAGCGGCTGCTCCCAATCGCCTCCCGGGTCGCCGGAGACGGCGCCCAGGTGAGCCTCCAGCCAGTCCGGCTCGTTTGTCAGAACCTCGCGCAGGGTGGTCAGCTCGGCACCCTCGGGCAGGTTGCCGAGGGTCGAGAGGTCGGCGCGGTGGTGACCGTCCACGAAGACCAGGCGGTGATGCTCGGAGGCGGCCGGCAGCAGGCTCGGCGCGCGGTCGATGGAGATGCAGGCGCGCGGTGCGCCGGTAACGCCGAAGCCGACCTTTTCGAGCGGCCTGAGGCTGGTGTACTTCCAGGACTCGCGCCGCTGCGTCGGCAGGCCGCTGACGGAAAAGCTTTCCAGCGCGCTGGCACGCAGCCGGCTCAGCCAGGGCAGGTCGTGGCCGGGTAGGGCGTCCCGCAGCACGCCGTAGTGATCGGTGAAGGGAGCGTCGCTCATCGCTTGCCTCACGCCGCCGCGCCGGCGCTGAACTCGGCGTAGCCGCGCGCTTCCAGCTCGTGCGCCAGTTCCTTGCCGCCGCTCGCCTGGATGCGGCCGCCCGCCAGCACGTGCACGTGGTCCGGCACGATGTAGTCGAGCAGGCGCTGGTAGTGGGTGATGAGCACGAGGGCGTTCTCGGGCCGGCGCAGCAGGTTCACCGAGTCCGCGACCGTCTTCAGCGCATCGATGTCGAGGCCGGAGTCCGTCTCGTCGAGAACGGCCAGGCTCGGTTCCAGCACCGCCATCTGCAGCGCTTCGTTGCGCTTCTTCTCGCCGCCGGAGAATCCGACGTTGACGGCGCGCTTGAGCATGTCGTCGCTCATGTGCAGCATCTTGGTCTTTTCGCGCACCAGCTTGACGAACTGCATGGCATCGAGCTCGCCCTCGCCCCTGTAGCGGCGCACCGAGTTCAGCGCCTCCTTGAGGAAGGTAGTGTTGGGTACGCCGGGAATCTCCACCGGGTACTGGAAGGCCAGGAAGACGCCCTCGCCGGCGCGCTCCTCCGGGTCCATGTCGAGCAGGTTCTTGCCCTTGAAGAGCACCTCGCCCTCGGTGACCGTGTAGCCCTCGCGGCCGGTCAGCACGTAGGAGAGGGTGGACTTGCCGGAGCCGTTCGGCCCCATGATGGCATGGATCTCGCCGGCGTTGACCGTCAGATCAATGCCTTTCAGGATCGCCTTGCCATCAACGGTGGCATGCAGGTTCTTGATCTCAAGCATCTTTCGCTTTGATCCTTGTAACGCTTCTTGAGTTTTCGATCAGCCGACGCTGCCTTCCAGGGAGATCCCGACGAGCTTCTGGGCTTCGACGGCGAACTCCATGGGCAGCTGCTGCATGACTTCGCGGCAGAAGCCGTTGACCACCAGGGCGACCGCGTCTTCCTGCGACATGCCGCGCTGGCGGCAGTAGAACAGCTGGTCCTCGCTGATGCGCGAGGTGGTGGCCTCGTGCTCGACGATGGCCCGGCGGTTCTTGGTCTCGATGTAGGGCACCGTATGGGCGCCGCACTTGTCGCCGATCAGCAGGGAGTCGCACTGGGTGAAGTTGCGCGCGCCCGCGGCCTTGGCGCCGATGCGCACGAGGCCGCGGTAGGTCGAGTCCGAGCGGCCGGCGGCGATGCCCTTGGCGATGATGCGCGAGCGCGTGTTCTTGCCGAGGTGAATCATCTTGGTGCCGGTGTCGGCCTGCTGGCGGTTATTGGTGATGGCGATGGAGTAGAACTCGCCCACCGAGTTGTCGCCCTGCAGGATGCAGCTCGGGTACTTCCAGGTGATCGCCGAGCCGGTCTCCACCTGGGTCCAGGAGATCTTGGAGTTGCGCCCGCGGCAGGCGCCGCGCTTGGTGACGAAGTTGTAGATGCCGCCTTTACCCTCCTCGTCGCCGGGATACCAGTTCTGCACCGTCGAATACTTGATCTCGGCGTCGTCGAGCGCGACCAGCTCGACCACCGCGGCGTGCAGCTGATTCTCGTCGCGCTGCGGTGCGGTGCAGCCCTCCAGATAGGAGACGTAGGAGCCCTCTTCGGCGATGATCAGGGTGCGCTCGAACTGACCGGTGTTCTGGGCATTGATGCGGAAATAGGTGCTCAGTTCCATCGGGCAGCGCACGCCCTTGGGAATGTAGACGAAGGAGCCGTCGGTGAAGACCGCGGAGTTCAGGCAGGCGTGCTTGTTGTCGGCATAGGGCACGACAGAGCCGAGGTACCTGCGCACCAGCTCCGGGTGGTTCTTCACCGCCTCGGAGATCGGGCAGAAGATGACGCCGACCTCTTCGAGGTTCTTCTTGAAGGTGGTCGCCACGGAGACGCTGTCGAAGACCGCATCGACCGCCACGCCGGCCAGCAGCTTCTGCTCGTTCAGCGGGATGCCCAGCTTTGCATAGGTCTCGAGCAGCTTGGGATCGACCTCGTCCAGGCTCTTGGGGCCGTCGGTCGGCGACTTCGGCGCCGAGTAGTAGTAGGAATCCTGGTAATCGATCGGCGGGAACTGCACCTTGGACCAGCCCGGCTCCGGCATCTTGAGCCAATGGCGATAGGCCTTGAGGCGCCATTCCAGCAGCCATTCAGGCTCGCCCTTCTTGGCTGAGATGAAGCGGACGGTATCTTCGCTCAGGCCCTTGGGCGCCGTCTCCGACTCGATATCGGTGACGAAGCCGTACTTGTACTTGTCGAGGGCCCGAACCCGTTCGACAGTCTCGACTGTAGCTGCCATTCACTCACGCTCCTGAAACATTGAATGCTTGTGCCGCATTCCGAATTACTGCTTGGTCGCCGTGCGCGACGACAACGTGCGCCCTGGCGCCGTCTGGGAGGCGCCCTGGACAACGGTCTGGGACAGGCCGAAAGAGGGCGGAAAGCTCATCATATCGACCAGACTGACCGCACTCAGGGCCTCGCGGATCGCCCCGTTGACCTTGTTCCAGTTGCCGCGCATCGGACAGAAGGCTTCCGAGCCGCAGCAATCCGTCGCGCCGTCGACGCAGGCGGTCAACGCGATGGGGCCCTCCATCGCCTGGATGATCTGGGCGACGGTAATCTCTTCCGGCTCCGCCGAGAGGGTATATCCGCCGCTGGCGCCGCGCTGCGAGACGACCAGTTTGGCCCGTCCCAACAGGTTCAGCAGCTTGGCTACCGTAGGCAAGGGCACCCCGGTATCCTCGGAAATCTGCTGGGCCGACCGGGTCTCGCCACCGCGCGCCGCCATCTGGGACATCACCACTACGGCGTAGTCGGTAAGCCGGTTCAAGCGGAACATGCGAAAGCCTCAATCCATACTATTCTGGTATGATTTAGATATAGGATATCTCCCGGGAATCAAGTGCTTTCAACTCGGGAGCCCTGGATTCTTGGCTCGGAAGGGCGGCTGGATGCAATCTATAGTGCAGCAGGATCGAGGGATAACCGCCTGTACCAAAGTTGAAGGGGGCGGCTCTTGCAATTGCGTCCCTTGGTCCTTTAGTTATGGCGGCTTGCTTGTCGAAGCGACGCCGACCTGAGATCCACGCCATTGCAAGAAAAACAGATCCGGAGAGACAAGACATGCGTATCAGCAGCGCCCTGACGATCATCGCTTTCACCGCCGCGGCCGCCATCGCCGGCCCGGCGCTGGCCGAAGGCGATGCCGCCGCCGGCGAGAAGGTCTTCAACAAGTGCAAGGCCTGCCACACCACCGAGGCCGGCAAGAACAAGGTGGGGCCGAGCCTGGCCGGCGTCATCGGGCGCAAGCCCGGGACTGTCGAAGGGTTCAAGTACTCTTCGGGCATGGAGGAGTTCGGCGCCGACCACGTGTGGGACGAGGAGACGCTTAGCACCTACCTCGAAGCCCCAAAGAAAGTCGTCAAGGGCGGCAAAATGGCCTTCGTCGGTCTGAAGAAGCCGGACGACCGCGAGGATGTCATCGCCTACCTGAAGCAGTTTTCGGAATAGCTTTGCAATCACCGCGCCGGTGAATCGGGGCCGCGGGGGCCGGACGGTTGTCCGGCCCTTCTGCTGAGCCTTGGCCGCTCTACGACCGAGCCCCTCCCGCCTGCTGGCCGCTTCATCCGGTGCTTCCGCCGCAACGGGCACGGCCTGCCTGGACCGGCGGGCAGGGCAGGGTGCCGAAAGAACAGTAGACGCAGCAGTCGCCTTTCCTGGGGCGCAGGACGGTGCCGCAGCCTCGGCAGTCGTAGAACCACTGGCAGGCATCGGTCGGCATCGTCTCGGTCGCCGCATGGCCGCAGTCGGGGCAGGTAATCGTCGATCGGAGAATCACTGCTGCATCGCTCATCGCTGACTACATCAGCTCCGTCAGGTAATCGTTGATCGCAGCCTCGTTCAGGATCACCGCCCAGGCGGCAGTCGTCAGGACGCTTCCCGTAGCAAGGAAGGCGTAGATCCGCGTCGGCACCTTGCGCCGCACGGCGAGGATCCACGCGACGCTCACGATGATCGCAGACGCAGCGGCAAGGTAGAGGCTGACAGCCGCGAGCGGCCCGAACACGCCGAGCCAGCTGCCGCCGACGCCCAGCAGCATCAGCGCCACCGGCAGGACGCAGCAGGCAGCAGTCAGCGCCGCGCCGATCGACCCGAAAAACCCGGTCTTCGAGATCACTTCGATCATCGCGGCAGGCCTCACTTCCTGGCTCTCGCGCGTTGCGGAACGTCCCCTGCTTATGCATCCTGTAGCGACTACAGAAGCAAGGACCGAAAAGGATGCACCCAATCGGTGAAGTGGCCAGACGCAGCGGCGTCACCATCGAGACGATCCGCTATTACGAGCGCGAGGGCGTCGTACCGTTGCCGGACCGCTCGGCTTCCGGGCGACGGCTTTACGACAGCGCGGGGATCGCACGGCTTCGCTTTGTGAAACGCTGCCGCGATCTCGGGTTTCCGATCGAGGACATCAGGGCGCTCCTGGCCCTTTCGAAGGGCGATTCCAAGGCGTGCAGCGATGTGAAGTTGATCGGCGAACGCCATCTCCGTGACGTTCGCGACAAGATCGCCGATCTGACTCGGCTGGAGGCCGCCCTTGCCGACCTGGTCGCAGAGTGCGATGAGCAGCGGCCCCACTGCCCGGTGCTGCGCCAGCTCTTCGCTGACTGACATCCGCTCCGCGGTACGTAAGTCGGCAACCCCGATCCGTGACCTGGCGCAAGCGGATACTAGGCAATGCCGAGCAGGCCGCGCAGCGCCGGCAGCAGCAGCGCCATGTAGGCGAGGTAGCCGGACAGCAGCACGCCACCCTCCCAGCGCTCGACCTTCGCCCGCGTCGTTGCGAAGAGGATGATCAGGCCAGTGCTGGCCAGCATGATCCAGCAGTCGAAGCGGACGATCTCGTCGGGCACCGCGATCGGACGGTAGAGCGCCGTGACGCCGAGGATGCCCAGCAGGTTGAAGATGTTGCTGCCGATCACGTTGATTTAATTCCGGCAGGGCCGGGGCCGGTCCAAGAGGCTCGACAGGCACCCTCGCTTCTTCTAACACTCCGGCGCGGCGCGCGCCTCGCCCGGGGCGGCCGGCCCACCAAGAACAACCGCGAAGCAAGGACAAGGCAGGGACATGCAGGCAGAGGTCACGACGGTCGGACATCCCCTGGTACAGCACAAACTGACGATCATGCGGGACAAGCGGACCGCCTTGCCGGATTTCCGGCGCCTGCTGCGGGAAATCAGCCTGCTGCTGGCCTATGAAGTGACGCGCCACCTGGAGCTGAAGCAGGTCGAGGTGGAGACCCCTGTCGACACCACCACGGCGCCGATGCTGGCCCGGCCGGAGCCCTGCCTGATCACCATCCTGCGGGCCGGCAACGGCCTGCTCGACGGCATGCTCGACCTCATCCCCTCGGCCTCCGTCGGCCACGTCGGCCTCTACCGCGACCCGCAGACCCTGGAGGCGGTGGAATACTACTACAAGGTGCCGAAGGACATGGGCCAGCGCCTGACCATCGTGGTCGATCCCATGCTGGCGACAGGACATACGGCGGTGGCGGCGCTCGACAAGCTGAAGCAGGACGGCGCCAGGGAGATCAGCTTCGTCTGTCTGGTGGCGGCACCGGAAGGCATTGCCGAGCTGCGCCGGGCGCATCCCGACGTGCCGATCGTCACCGCGGCGGTCGACGAGAGGCTGAACGACAAGGGCTACATCGTGCCGGGTCTCGGCGACGCCGGCGACCGCATCTTCGGAACCAAGTAGAGAAGACCTCAGGCCGTCCTGGGCTGCCGCAGCAGGCCGGCGGCCAGCGTAAGGACAACCGCCGCCAGGGTGAGGCCGGCCATGGCGAAGAATGCCAGCCCCGGATCGCTCTCGTAGAGCGCGCCGGCAAGCAGCATGGTGCCGCCCATGGCGAGGCCGCCGGACAGCGCCGCATAGAGGCTCTGCATCGAGGCGGCGAGCCGGGTCGGCGTCGCCCGCGTGATGTAGTGCATCGCCGCCAGGTGGGTGGCTGCAAAGGTCGCCGCGTGCAGCAGTTGGACTGCGGCGAGGGCCGCCAGATCGGTGCTCATCGCGGTTATCGTCCAACGTAGCGTTCCCAGCAGGCCCGCGAGCACCAGCAGGGATCCGGGGCGCAGCCGCCCGGCGAGGCGGCGGCTCAGGGCGAAGAACAGGATCTCCGCGATTACGCCTTCAGTCCACAGCGCCGCGATGGTGGTCGCGCCGATCCCGCTGGCGCGCCAGTAGAGGGCAGAAAAGCCGTAGTAGGCGGCATGGCTCGACTGGATGAGGGCGGAAGCCACCAGGAAGACCAGCAGCTCGCGCTGCCCGAAGACACCGGCCAGCCGCTTGAGGGAGACATCCTCGGCCTCGTCCGTGTGATGCCGGCTGATTTCGCGGCCGGGCAGGGCCATACCGGTCAGGAAGGAAAGCGCCAGCGCACCGAGCACCAGCCAGAGGATCCAGTCCGCGTCGTAGGTCGCCAGCAGATGGCCGGTGGCCAGGCTGCCGACGATGAAGGCGAGGCTGCCCCAGAGGCGGATGCGGCCGTAGTCGAGGGAATAGCGGTAGACCGCTGCCAGGGTCTGGGTTTCCGCCAGCGGCACCAGCAGGGGAAAGCTGGCGGCGGCGACCAGGTGCAGGACGAGGATCCAGGCAAAGCCGTGGGCTGGGATGAAGGCGCAGAAGGCGGCCAGGCTGACCGCCGTCAGCAGCACGATGGTTCCCTTGCCCCAGCCGGCGCGGTCCGAGAGGTGTGCCAGGCCGGGGTTGGCGATCAGCTTGACCCAGGAACCCAGAGCCAGCAGCAGGCCGATCTCGGCTGCCGTCAGCC
>WHTV01000094.1 GCA_009377535.1 Kiloniellaceae bacterium | reverse complement strand
CGGTTTCCGCAAAGGCGGCAGAAGCTGTGGCGAGCCACCACAAGACGCCTTGCGCGAAGCCACGCGACGCGGGTGCGGCGGCCTCAAGGGCTGGACAGGCAGAGGTCAAGCTGGAGCGCTATAGCGTGTCGGCGGTCGACAGTCGAAATTGGCCTGGCGGGCCCCGAAAGGGTGTCGGGGGCAGTCCTGGGCCAGCGCACCCCGGTTCATCATCGGTCTATTCTGCGCAGTCCGGGCAGGCGGAGGCCGGCGTCGATCCGATCATTCATTTCCTGCGCAGCCGAGATTACTCGGTCGTGCGGGTCGAAGGAGGCCGCTTCAAGCTGGACGGCCGCCGGGTCCTGAGTGCGGGCGAACTGCGTGAGAAAGCCAATCAGGTGCGCCAGACCTTGGGGCAGCCGCCCTTTGCCCCGCAACCGGAATCAGTCGGATAGCTCGTGCGGGCGCCGGCTGGAATCACCGCTCGCACTTGGGATCGGCGACGGCGAAATGCACCCTCGCCAAGTCGGTGACGGTGGGGCGATGGAACGTCGCTCTAGAGTTCTGCCGTGATAAAGCGCTGCGACGTGCCTTCGAGGACGACGCAGGACAGGCGGTCCGTAGCATAAGCCATGGTATCGACACAGATGCGGTTGCGCCTTACGACAACCCTGCTTCCGGAAGAATGCCCGTGCACGACGATGCTTCCATGCCGTCGGCCGGAGCGCAGAAACTCATTGCGGATCCAGAGCATGTCGTGAGGGTCCTGCTCCTCAAGGGACCGGCCCGGCCGGATGCCCGCATGGACGAAGAGGTAGTTGCCGGCCTGGTGAAACAGTCTCAATTCGTTGAGGAACGCCATATGCCGGCGCGGCACGGCGGCGCTGAGGCTTGCCCGGACGATCTCGGTCGGGAGGGCTTCGCCACTGTTTCCCCGAAGTGAGATTCCGTAGCTCCTGGCGGTCGCACCCCCGCCGAGGGCCAGCCAGCCATCCCCGCCCTCCGCGCCACCGAGGAACCTCAACATGGCATCTTCGTGGTTGCCTTTGAGGAATACGCATTCAGCGCCCTCAATGGGATGGTCGATCAGGCGGTCCAGGACCGCTTTGCTGTCGGGGCCGCGATCGACGTAGTCGCCAAGGTAGAGCACCGTGGCGCTGCGGCCCCGCACGTTTGTCGCGAGATCCTGCTCGATGGTGCCATGAAGAAGGGCCAAGAGGTCGTCGCGGCCGTGAATGTCGCCAATGGCATAGATCAGCTGATCGTCGGGGAGACGTCCGCGGGGGCCGAAGAGCCATGACTTCAGGCTCATGGTTTCTCCGTATGGGTGGCGTATCCCTCGATCACCCACTCGATCGCAGCCACCAGGCCTCGCGGCAAGATCCAGGCGGCGATCAGTATGGCCCCCATGACCCACCACCACACCGGGTTATAAGGCGTTCCGTAGAGCCCTAGAAAGACCCCCATCGATGCCGCGCAGGTAACGCCGGATAAGCCGCAGAGGAGGACTGTGAGGCGCTTTCGTCCTGTGCTTGCCAGAGCCATCGATCGGTTCCTCAACCCTTGGGAATGCTGCAGATGCGAAGGGATGTTGATGCCTGTCCGGACAATTGAAGAAGTATGCTGGGGGACCGGTCAACTCCTTCCCGGACTTCCCCTTGGAGCGATCGTCTCCTGGAGCAATGAAGAAAGGGAAGAGATCCGCTACGGTCAGAGTCTCAAATGTCCTCGCCCAGACGAGGGGAAGCATCGGGCCATTATGATAATCACGAGATGACAGGTAGCAAATGACACATACGACCGGGACGGCTGCCCGCGATGATCCGCATGTCTTCCATGCTTCCTTCCTGCGCGAATACGACTTGCGCGGAATCGTGGGGGCCACGCTCTCGGCCGCCGATGCCCATGCCCTGGGGCGAGCGTTCGGCAGCCTGGCCCGGCGCCGCGGAGAAAAGTCAGTCGCGGTCGGATATGACGGTCGCCATTCCTCGCCGATGCTGGCGGAAGCGCTGGTCGACGGTCTTGCCGCTTGCGGCATCGATATCGTCAACGTCGGCCGCGGCCCGACCCCGATGCTGTACTTCGCTGCCCAGACCCTGAATGTCGGGGGCGGCGTGATGGTAACCGGCTCGCACAACCCGCCGGACTACAATGGCTTCAAGCTGACGCTGGACAAGGCGCCGTTCTTTGGGGCGGACATCCAAGAGCTTGGCCGGATAGCGGCTGAGGCCGACTACGAGTATGGCCGCGGCAAGGTAGAGAACCTCTCCGTCTTCGAGGCCTATGTAAGCCGGCTTCTGCTGGATACCGTAGGTGCGCGCGGATTGCGGGTGGCCTGGGACGCCGGCAACGGTGCCATGGGGGAAGCGATGGCGGCCGTCGCCGCGCGCCTGCCAGGCGAGCATTTCCTGCTGAACGAGCGGATCGATGGCGACTTCCCCAGCCATCACCCTGATCCGACGGTTCCGGAAAACCTGAAGCAACTGCAGGCGACGGTCTTGGCCGAGAACTGTGATCTCGGAATTGCCTTCGACGGCGATGGCGATCGGCTCGGCGTGATCGATTCCAAGGCGCGCATCCTCTGGGGCGACCAGATCCTGCTGTTCCTGGCGCGCGATCTGCTGAAGCGGCACCCGGGTGCGACGGTCATCGCCGACGTGAAATGCAGCCAGGTGCTCTTCGACGGCGTTGCCGCAGCCGGTGGCTGCCCGCTGATGTGGAAAACCGGTCACTCGCTCATCAAGGCCGAGATGAAAAGGCGCGCGGCGCCGCTCGCTGGGGAGATGAGCGGGCACCTCTTTCTTGCCGATCGCTACTATGGCTACGACGACGCGCTTTACGCCGCGCTCCGGGTCCTCTCGATCCTGCAGTCCACCGAAGAGAGTCTGGCCGACTTCCGCGACTCCCTGCCGCCGGTCGTAAACACTCCAGAGATTCGGGTGCCCTGCCCGGAGGACCGCAAGTGGCAGGTGGTCGAGGAAGTCAGGGCTCGGATGATCATCTCAGGGGCGGAGATCAACGACGTCGACGGCCTGCGCATAGGTGACGGCGAGGGTTGGTGGCTGCTGCGCGCGTCCAATACCCAGGACGTCCTGGTGGTCCGCTGCGAGGCCCCGGATCACGAGCGGCTCGAGGCACTGGTCGAGCGCGTGCGCGGCGAGCTCGATGCCTGCCAAGTGGATATGCCTGATCCTGCATAGGCCGAGTGCGGCGGGAGACCGCCCCGGGGCGTTCCGTCGCCATTGGGAAGCCCTCTGTCCGTCCCCGAAACCCGACTGCATTCCGCTTGCCGTGGAGCCGAGCCCAGCCAGGGGTTAACGGTGCCACCGGTGGAATTCCTGCGCGCCAGGGAACCTCCTACGCACATGGTTCGTTATCTGTAGTGGGCTTTATCCGAAGATAGCTGCGAACCCTGGAGGATGGCGAGAGAGCGGTGGACATTTATCATCGATTAAGGGCCGATCACGAGAGGCAACGCAGTCTGGCGGCGGCCATACGGGACGCCTCTGAGAATTCTGCCGAAATGCAGGGGCTGTTCGAAGTTCTCTGCGCCGAGGTGGAGGCCCATGCGGGGGCGGAAGAACAGACGTTGTATGCGGAGCTCTTCGCGCTTTCGCAAGACCCTGCCTGGGTCCGCCACTGTGTTGTCGAGCACGATGCAACTTGCGAGCTGATCGACGGGCTTTCCGGAGTGGAAATGCCCCGCTCCGTGTGGCTCGCGAAATTCGATCGGCTGATGGACTGTCTCGAACGCCACCTCGACGAGGAGGAATCGGTGACCTTCGCGATTGCCCGTTCGGCCATCAGCCCGGATCGGGCCGTGGAGCTCGGCGACGGGTTCGAAAAGCTCAAGGGGAGGGAGACCGCAGCCTGGGGAAAGCGTCTCTGGCAAGCCCATCGAACATCGGTCTGCCCGAACGGGGGTCTGCGCGCTGTGGCGGAAAGCCGGCCCAGAGCCAGCGGCGCAGCCGCGACGGACGGAGGCGTCACCGCCGCAAGCGAGAGACGGAAGGCCCATCGCGGCATGGCATCCAGAGCGAAGTCCTGACCGCGAGGAAGCGCTTGCTCGCCACGGACATCAGGTCCCGCCCTGTCTGCGGTCCTGCACGACGACCAGACGCTCCAGACCGATTACCAGCCCGTAGAGCACAACGCCGATCAAGGTCGTAAGCAACACCGCCATCAGCATCGCCGCGGTATCGAGCGTGACCTGCACCTGCAGCATGAGATAGCCCAGTCCCTCGCCCGACGCGATGAATTCGCCGACGATGGCGCCGGCGACGGCGAGGACGACGGCAACCTTCATGCCGGAGAAAATGTAGGGCAGGGAGCCCGGCAGCTGGATCTTCGTGAAGACCTGCCAGCGCGACGCGCGCAGGGCTCGGACGAGGTCGAGCAGTTCCGGTTCGACCTCAGAGAGGCCGCGCGTGGTGGTCAACAAGATCGGCAGGAAACAGATCGAGAAGGCGATGATCGCGTTGGGGGCGAAGCCGTAGGAGAACCAGACGATGATGATCGGTCCCAGCGCCACCTTGGGGATCATGTTGGTCGAGACGATGAGCGGCATCAGCAGGGCGTTGAGGTTTTGCGACCAGGAAAAGAGCACCGCCATGACGACGCCGAAGATGACAGCGGCAAAATAGCCGACGAAGATCTCTCCGGCGGTGATCATGGTGTTGTGGGCCCAGTCGTAGTCGTCGCCGAGCGCCGTCAGCGTGTCCCAGGGCGTGGCGATCACGAAGCCCGGAACATCGCCCAGTACGATCCAAAAGTGCCAGATCGCAACGACCAGGACGTGTACCAGGACCGGCAGCCCCCAGCGCTGCCACAGAGATAGTTTCGGCTGCATGGCTTTTCCCCGACTTGTGTGACTCGACCGATTGCTCGACTATTGAAAAAACGGGTGGGAGGACAGCATGCCCTTGGACGAGCCTCGAATCAAAACGACTGTCGTGGGATCTTACCCCGTTCCCGACTGGCTGGTCGCGCTGCCGTCGACCCAGGCCCTGGTCGACGCCACCCGTGTCGTGCTGACGACCCAGGAGAGCGCCGGCATCGACGTGGTCTGCGACGGCGAACTCTATCGTTTCGACGTCAACCATCCCGAGACCAACGGCATGATCGAATACTTCGTCGCGCGCATGGGGGGCATACGCAGCGACATACATTTCCAGGAGGCCGTGTCCTATCGCGCACGTCCGGGCATGCGCTTCCGCGCGGTCCCGCCGGGCGTTGTCGACGGCGCCCTCGACAGCGGCACGCTGGACCTGCCGCAGGCCTGCGAGCGGGCCATGTCGTTGGCCGGAAAACCGCTGAAGTTCACTCTGACCGGTCCGCACATGCTGTCCAAGACGCTGATCGACAATCACTACGGATCGACGGCCGACTTGGCCTTCGCCATCGCCGACGTGCTGGCGGAGCAGGTGCGCCACTGCAATGCTGCGGTGATTCAGGTCGACGAGGCCAACCTGCCTGGCAGCCCCGAAGAAGGCGGCTGGGCCGCCGAGGCCATGAACCGGGTGCTCGATGCGGTGTCCGGTACTCCGGCCGTGCATCTCTGCTTCGGCAACTATGGCGGCCAGACGATCCAGCAAGGCACCTGGGCCAGCCTGATGGATTATCTGAACGCGCTGCACGCGGACCATGTGGTGATGGAATGCGCCCACCGTCCTGTGGAAGAGCTGGCGGTGTTCCGCGACCTGAAGCCGGAGATCGGCCTCGGCCTCGGCGTCGTCGACATCAAATCGACCGTCGTCGAATCGGCCGAGTCGATTGCCCGCCAGATCGAGCGGGCGGAGCGGCTTCTGGGCGAGGGCCGGGTGCACTACATCCACCCGGACTGCGGCTTCTGGATGCTGAAGCGTTCGGTGGCCGACGCCAAGATCCGCGCCCTGGCCGCCGGCCGCGACCTCTACGAGGGACGGCAAGTCGCCCAGGCGGCCGACGACTAGGGCCAGCTGCGCTACGGCTGGCAATGGCATCGCCAGCGCTCCAGGCAGGTGGCGATCACCTCGTCGGGCGGGCGCTTCCACCAGTTCTCCGAGGAGAAGATCTCGACCTCCTGCGGGCCCTTGAAGCCGGCGGCCTCGACCGAACGGCGCAGGCCGGCGAGGTCGATCACGCCATCGCCCATCATGCCGCGGTCGAGCAGCAGATCGCGGGTCGGCACCAGCCAATCGCAGATGTGATGCGCCAGGATGCGCTCGCCCGCCCGCCGCAGCGCCGCCTCCAGGTGCGGATCCCACCAGACGTGATAGGCATCGACCGCCACGCCAAGGCCGCCTTCCCGCGAGGGGTCAAGCGCATCGCAGAGGTCGAGTGCCTGGTCGAGCGTGTTGACGCAGGCGCGCTCGGCCGCGTACATCGGATGCAGCGGCTCGATCGCCAGTGGCATGCCCGCCGAGCGCGCCGGCTCCAGGATCGCCATGATGCCGTCGGCGACCATGGCGCGCGCGCCGGCAATGTCTTTGGAGCCCTCGGGCAGGCCGCCGACGACCAGCACCAGACAGTCGGCGCCCAGCGTCACCGCCTCTTCGATGGCGCGCAGATTGTCATCGATCGCCGCCTGCCGACCGGCCGGCGTTGCCGCGGGGAACATGCCGCCGCGGCACAGCCCGGTGACCTGCAATCCGTTCTCGCGAATCGCGCGGGCCGCCTGCGCCAGCCCGACCTTGGCCACCTGGTCGCGCCAGGGCGCGATGGCGGTGATGCCCTGGGCCAGGCAGAGCTCGACCGCCTGCAGCAGGTCGCACTGGGCCCGCACCGTTGCGAGGTTGATCGAGAGGCCGTCCGGCTGCGAGGTGGTCATGCTTCGGCGGTTCAGGCGAGGCCGTGGACGGCCATCACATGGCGCATGCGCCGGGCGGCCAGTTCGGGATCGCGCAGCACGCGGCCCTTGTCGGCCAGCCGCAGCAGCTCCGCCAGGTGGAACAGGGAGCGGGCGCTCTGCTGCCCGCCGACCATGACGAAGTGGTCTTGGAAGCCGTTCAGGTAGGCCAGGAAGACGACGCCTGTCTTGTAGAAGCGGGTCGGCGGCTGGAAGACGTGACGGCTGAGCGCAACTGTCGGCTCCAGGATGTCGAAGAAGCTGTTGTCGGCACCGCGGGCGAGCGCGCCCAGCGCGGCGGAGGCGGCCGGCGCGATGGCGTCGAAGATGCCGAGCAGGGCGTCGGAGTGGCCCTCGTCGTCGCCGTGGATCAGTTCCGCATAGTTGAAATCGTCGCCGGTGTACATGCGCACGCCCGCGGGCAGGCGGCGGCGCATGGCGATTTCCTTCTCCTTGGAGAGCAGGGAGATCTTCACGCCGTCGATCTTGTCGGCATGGTCGCGCAGCACGGACAGGCAGGTCTCCATCGCGGTCTCGTGGTCGCCGGAGCCCCAGTAGCCTTCTAGAGCGGGATCGAACATCTCGCCCAGCCAGTGGATGATCACCGGCTGGCTGACCTGCGAGAGAATCCGCGCGTAAACCCGCTGGTAGTCCTCAGGCCCCCTTGCGGCCTGGGCGAGCGCGCGGCTGGCCATCAGGATCACCCGGCCGCCCAGCGCCTCCACGGCCGCGACCTGCTCCTCGTAGGCGGCGACGACCTGGTCCAGCGTCACGCCGGCGCCGGGCGCCAGATGGTCCGTGCCGGCGCCGCTGGCGATCAGCGGGTCGTCGCTGCGGGTCTTGGCCCGGTCGAGGGAGCGAGCGATCAGTTCGCGCGCCTGCGGCCAGGCGAGGCCGCTGCCGCGCTGGGCGGTATCCATCGCCTCGGCAACGCCCAGGCCGAGGTCCCAGAGGGCTTCCCGGTAGGCGAGGGTGCGGTCCCAGTCGATGGGCGCGTCGAGCCAGGGGTCATGCTCGGCAAGCGGGTCGGCGACCACATGCGCAGCGGCGATGGCAATGCGATTGAAGGGTGCGCGGGATCCACCGTTCAGGTTCCAGTAGGGCGACGGCTCGCCCAGTCGGTAGCTTTCAAGCCGGCGGTCGACCGTCGGCAGCGCAATCTCGACCATGATGTTTCAGACCTCCAGCTCGGGCACGTCGAGCCAGCGCCGTTCGGCCCAGCTCTTCAGGCCCAGTTCGGCCAGTTGTACGCCCTTGGCACCCTCCAACAGGTCGAACTTCCAGGGAGCATCCTCGGCGACATGGCGGATGAAGTCCTCCCACTGCAGTTTGAATCCGTTTTCGTAGATCAGGTTGTCAGGCAGTGCTTCCCAGGTTCCGAAGAAATCGATCGTCTGGGGCATGTCGGGGTTCCACACCGGCTTAGGCGTGTTGACCCGATGCTGGGTGACGCAGGAAGTGAGGCCGGCCACCGCCGAGCCGTGGGTGCCGTCGACCTGGAAGGTCACGAGGTCGTCGCGCCGCACCCGCACGCACCAGGACGAATTGATATGGGCGACGATGCCGCCTTCGATCTCGAAAGTGGCGTAGGCTGCGTCGTCCGCGTCGGCGCGGTAGGTCTCGCCCTGCTCGTCGACCCGCTCGGGGACGTGATTGGCGCCGAGGCAGGAGACGGCGCGCACCGGCCCGAACAGGTTGTCGAGCACGTAGCGCCAGTGGCACAGCATGTCGAGGATGATGCCGCCGCCGTCGGTCTTGCGGTAGTTCCAGCTCGGCCGCTGGGCGGGCATGCCCCAGTCGCCTTCGAACACCCAGTAGCCGAACTCGCCGCGGACCGAGAGGATGCGGCCGAAATAGCCGGACTCGATCAGCAGCTTCAGCTTGCGCAGGCCGGGCAGGAACAGCTTGTCCTGCACCACGCCGTGCTTCAGGCCGGAGGCCTTGGCCTTGCGGGCCAGAGCAAGAGCGACCTGCAGGGACTCGGCGACCGGCTTTTCGCAGTAGACGTGCTTGCCGGCGTCCAGCGCGCGGCCGACCAGTCCGGCGCGCAGCTGGGTCGTCGCGGAATCGAAGAAGACCTCATCATTCGGGTCGGCGAGTGCGGCATCGAGATCGGTGGTCCAGCGCGCAATGTCGTGCTGGCGGGCCATGGCCTCCAGCTTGGCGGCATTGCGGCCAACTAGGATCGGGTCAGGCATCACGCGGTCGCCGTTGGCCAGCGTGACGCCGCCGGCCTGCCGGATGGCGACGATGGAGCGGACCAGGTGCTGATTGTAGCCCATGCGCCCGGTGACGCCGTTCATGATCAGGCCGAGGCGACGCGTTGCCATCGATGAGTCACTCCATGCCAAGACAGTGATAGAGGCGGCGTGCATAGACGCCGAAGGCTTCCGTGGACTTGACGTCCAGCTTGCGGGGGTAGGGCAGCTCGACCTTGAAGTAGTCGGCCATGCGGGCCGGGCCGGCGGTCAGCACGGCGCAGTGGGTGGACAGAAAGATCGCCTCCTGGATCGAATGGGTGACGAACACGATGGTCTTGCCGCTCTCCGACCAGATGCGCAGCAGCTCGATGTTCATCTTCTCGCGGGTCAGCGCATCGAGCGCTCCGAAGGGTTCGTCCATCAGCACCAGCTTGGGATCGTGTACCAGCGCGCGTGCGATGGCGGCGCGCTGCTGCATGCCGCCGGACAGTTCATAGGGATACTTGTCCGCGGCATCACTCAGGCCGACCATCTGCAGCAGGTCATGGGCCCGCTCGCGGGCTGCCTTCATCGGCAGGCCCAGGATCTCGGCCGGCAGCAGGACGTTGTCGAGAATCGGCCGCCACTTCAGCAGCAGGGCCTGCTGGTACACCATGCCGATATCGCGACCCGGCGTCAGGCGATTGCCGGCGCCGATCTGCACCTCGCCGCCGTCATGGCCGTGCAGGCCGGCCAGGATCTTCAGCACGGTGGTCTTGCCGCAGCCTGAAGGCCCGACGAGTGACACCAGCTCCCCTTCCGACACCGTCATGGTGACGTTGGAAACCGCCAGGAACTCCTCGCCGCCGCCGTGGTAGATCTTGCGCACGTTATCGAGTCGGATGAAGGGCTCGCCCGCCGCCGACGCGGCGTTGCCCGCTCGCGCATCCGGGCCCTCCGGGGTTACCGAGGCGATGGCTGTCCTCCCACAGTGCGTTTGCCGGATGCCTTGCTGCATCCGGCTTAGTAACCAACTGGTTACAAGTCGACCACAACCCGTCCGGAGCGTCAAGACGGCTTAGGCCAGCCAGCGCTCCAGATTGGCTGCGACGAAGGCGTCGTCCGCCAGATCGACGTGACGGGCGTAGATCGCATCGATGCGTTCCGCCTGGCCCGGTCCGAGCGCCTCGTCCGGATCCAGGCACCAGGTTCCCTGCAGCAATCCCTGACGGCGCAACACTTCGTGGACCCCGCAGATGACGCCGGCGAAGTCGTTTGCCACATCGAAGACGGCGGCGTTGCACTCGGTTACCCGCGAGTCCAGCGCCAGCAGGGCAGGGTCGACCGCGCCGGCCCGCACTGTCGCGCGGCAGCGGCGGTGGATCCCGACGGCCGAGGAAGTCCAGACGCACCAGTGTCCGAGCAGGCCGCCGACGATGCGCATCTCCGTCTCCCGGCCGTGGTCGTCGCGCACCGCAAAGGGCAACAGCAGGTCCGCCACGATGTGATCGTCGTTGCCGGTGTAGAGCGCGACACGCTCTGCGGCTCCCGACTCGGCGACTCCCCGTATGACATCCAGCGTATGGTAGCGGTTGAAGGGGGCGATCTTGACGCCGATCACGTTGTCGATGGCAGCAAAGCGCCGCCAGAACTCGGCCGGCAGGCGCACGCCGCCGACCGCCGGCTGGAGGTAGAAGCCGAACAAGGGGATGTGCTCGGCGACCGCGCGGCAGTGCGCCAGCATGTCGTCGGTCCGCGCGTCGCGGAAGGCCGCCAGGGAGAGCAGGCCGGCGTGATATCCCAGGCCGGCGGCGACGTCCGCTTCGCGGCAGGCCTGCGCGGTGCCGCCGGCCAGTCCCGCGATCATGGCTATCGGCCGGTCTGTCCAGGCGGCCGCCGCCTCGGCCGCGAGCGAGAGCACCGGCTCGTAAAGACCGACCTCGCGGATTGCGAATTGCGTGGTGTGCACGCCGACCGCCAAGCCGCCGGCACCGGCGTCGAGATAGTAGCGTGTCAGGGCGCGCTGGCGCCGCTCGTCGAGCCGGCGCTCTGCGGTCAGGGCCAGGGGATGCGCGGGGATCACCGTGCCTTCGGCGATCAGCCGGTCCACCGCGGCCGGAATGTCGCTGCGTCGGCGCGCCATGATCTCAGTCCTGCTGGTTGCCGACGCGACCGGTGGAGCGGAGATAGCCGAGGATCACCTCGACGATGTGCTCTCCCCGGTCGGCGAGGGCCGGCTGGGCCTTCAGGTCGCGATCGAAGATCGTCGACAGTGTGTAGGCGTTGGACAGATAGAAGTAGCCGAGCCCCGCGATCGAGATGTAGAGCTGCACGGGATCGACGCCCGGCCGGAACACGCCGTCCGCCGCGCCGCGCCGCAGCAACTCGCCGAGCGTGTCGACCAGTGGCGAATGCAGGGCGCGGATGTTGTCCGAGCGGCGCAGATGGCGTGCCTTGTGCAGGTTCTCGGTGTTCAGCAGGCTGACGAAAGCGGGTTTTCCAGGTAGTAGTGCCAGGTGAACAGCACCAGGCGGCGCATGGCCTCGATCGGCTCCAGGTCGGTCAGGCTGAGGAGGCGTTCGCAGCTGCGGATGTCGGCATAGGCCTCCTCCAGAACGACCAGGAAAAGGTCCTCCTTGTTGCCGAAGTAGTGGTACAGCATCCGCTTGTTGATGCCGGCCCGCTCCGCCACCGCGTTGACGCTGGCCCCGCCGAAGCCATTGACCGCGAACTCCACGGTTGCCGCGTCGAGGATGGCCCGGCGGGTGCGCTCGGGGTCACGGGTGGCCGGGCTGCGCTCCGCCTGGCCGGCGGTCCCTGCTCTGCGGGTGGTGACACTGGCCATGCCTGCCTTCCCGTCGCTCCTGCGTTGACAAAATCGTGCTGACGTTTCAACAATTAAATAACCGGGTGGTTACTTCCGCGTCCAGCACGTTTCGCATCTGGTGAACGGAAAAGAACTTATAGATCCGCCGCGCGGCCCGGCCCACCGGGGCCCCAGGCGCCGCTGATCAAGGGAGGAACGCAATGAAGGTCGATTATTCTTGGATCCTGGCCGCGGCAATCGGCGCTGCCGGTGTCGCGCTCGGGGCGAGCCTGCCGGCGCGAGCACAGGAAAAAACCGACGCCACGCTGATCCTGAACTGGATCGCCGGCGGCGACCACGCGCCCTACTACTATGCCAAGCGGGAAGGCTGGTACGATCAGGCCGGGCTGGACCTGACGATCGAGCAAGGCAAGGGCTCGCAGCTGGCCGCCCAGCGCGTCGGCATCGGCTCGAACCAACTGGGCCTAGCCGACATGGGCGTGGTGCTGACGGCGATCGGGGAAGGCGCCGACCTGGTCGCGATCATGAACGTCTATGCCAACTCGCCGCAGGGCTTCTACTGGCTGAAGTCATCGGGCATCGAGGGGCCGAAGGACTTCCCCGGCAAGAAGATCGGAAACCCGCCGGCCGACGCCGCGCGTGCCATGTTCCCGGCCTTCGCCCAGGCGGTCGGCATCGAGCCCGAATCGGTGGACTGGGTGAACGTCCAGGCCAATGCCAAGCTCTCGGCGCTGAAATCCGGCTCCATCGACGTAACCACGTCATTCTACAACATCCATCACATCTTCCAGGCCCAGCTGGGCGACGACATGGGCTTCGTCGCCTGGAAAGACATCGGCGTGAATCCCTACGGCAACTCGCTGATCGCCAACGGCGATTTTCTCAAGGAGCAGCCGGAGGCAGCAGCCGCCTTCGTCGCGGTCACCCAGAAAGCCTTCGCTTATTGCGTGGAGAATGCCGAGCCCTGCGTCGACGCCCTGGTCGCCGCCAACACCGGCTTGAAGAAGGACAACGAGTTGCAGAATTGGCAGCTTGTCGTCGAGCTGATGAGCAACGAACACTCCCGCAGCGTCGGCCTCGGCCACTTCGAGGAAGCCCGTATGGACGACGACTACAAGCTGGTCGAGACCTACTTCGACATCAAGGAGACCTTCAACGTGAAGGACGCCTACACCAACGAATTCATCGACACCTCGATCAAGATGCCGCAGTAGCTCGCGCAGGTGCTTGGGGGCTCAGCCGAACTCCGGGCCCGCGGTAAGCCAGAGCAGCCCCGGATCGGCGGGCGGCGGCGTGCCCGAATGCATGCGCAGGAAGTGGCGCTGCGGTGTGAAACCGGCGGCGCGCAGGACGCCGTCGAAACCGGCTGCGTCGCGGGCATCGGCGAAAGCGGCCTGCGCGCCGACAGCCGCCAATCCGTCGGCCAGCAGCGCATCGGCGCTCCGGCGATCCGCGGCGGTGAGCGGCCCGATCTGCCAGGCCACCCGTCCCGGCCGCAGCAGCAGACTGCCGCCGGACTGCAGGATAGGTCGGCCGTCGGCGGCGAGCGCCTCGAGCAGCGCGCGGCGCGGCGCCCCCATCGCGCGGGCATCCAGCAGGCAGGCCGGCTCCAAGGATGCGTCTGCGCGAACCGTTGGTAGGGTCGTCGTCGCTGCCCCGGCCGGCCGAGACCAGCGCGTGATGCGCTCTCCCGCGGCAAAGCCCAGCTGGCGGTAAACCTCGGTGCCGTCCGGGGTGGCGTCCAGGAAGGCAGTCCGACCGAGCCGCCGGCAAGCGTCGAGCGCCTCGTCCATGAGGATCGAGGCCAGGCCGCGCCGGCGCCAGCGGGCGATGACGAGCACCATCGAAATCCAGGCGAGGTCGCTGTCGTACGGCAGGATGACGGCGCTGGCGACCAGCGGGCCGCCACGCTCGGCCACGCCGAAGCCGCGCCCCAGGCGCAGCAGACGGTGCCAGTCGGCCGTCGTCTGGTTCCAGCCGGCCTCGGTGGAAAGCGCCATCCGCTCTGCCGCCGGCGCTGCCGCCAGGTCGACCGCTTCCAGACCATCGGGAAGGCCGGGCTGCGATGGCATCCGGTCAGTACCGGCCGTTGCGCGTCTCGAAATGGGTCGGCTTGCCAAGGCTGCGGCCTCCGCGCGCGATCCACTTGGCCTGCCAGTCGATCATGGTCATCAGCGGCACGCTTGGGTAGCCGAACAGGGATGCTGCCTTGGCAGCACAGTTCAGCCAGGCCTGCGAGGCCTCTTCGCCGACGATCCGCGCCGGTTTGTGGAAGCGCTCCGCGAAGCGCTCGGCGAGCCAGCGTACCGAGACCACCTCGGGCCCGGTGACGTTCAGCGGCGTCGTCGGGGCCGTAACATGGCACAGGCTGCGCAGCACCTGCGCGTTGGCATCGCCCTGCCAGATGACGTTGACATGGCCCATGGTGACCTCGACCGGCTCGCCGTTCCAGACCTTGCTGGCGACGTCATGCAGCACACCGTAGCGCAGGTCGATGGCGTAGTTCAGGCGGATGATGCGGCCCGGCGTGCCGTGGACATGCGAGAAGTACTCGAACGTCCGCTCGCGCCCCAGGCAGGAGTTGGCGTATTCGCCCGGCGGCGGATTGGGCGGCGTCGACTCGTCCGGCCCCTGGCCGCCGACCCGCGCGAAGGGGTAGACGCAGCCGGTGGAGAAGGCGACGATGCGGCTGCCGCGATAGCGCTCCGCCACCAAGCCGGGCACCAGCGTATTCATCGCCCAGGTCAGGTGTTCGCCGCCGCTGGAGCCGAACTTGCGCCCGGCCATGAAGATCACGTTGGCCGCTTCCGGCAGCCCGGCGACTGCCGCCCGGTCCAGCAGGTCCGCCGGTACCGGCTCCACCTCCGACGCCTCGAGCTTCTCGGCAATGCCAGGCTCGCTGAACCGCGCAATGCCGAAGACGCGCTTTTGCGGCGCCGCCCGCTTCGCCAGGCGTGCCAAGGTGGGGCCCATCTTGCCGCCGACGCCCAGTATGGCGATGTCGCCCTCGAGCGCCGCCATGTCGGTCATCAGCAGGGGGTCCGGCCGGCTCATGAACTCTTCGAGTTCCGACTCCTCGTCGAAGCCTTTGGGCAAAGTCGTCAGCCGCTTTCCATCCATGCTCGATCCCCTGGTTGCCTCCCTTCTGGTTCACGCCGCAAGCATGCCGAGAGAGGGCGGGCCGGACAAGCCGCATCGGCCGGGACGATCGGGCCGGCGAGCGTTGCCCGAGGCACTGCCGATGCTGACGATCAAGGCTTTTTCAGCAATGGTCTGCCGCGCCCGGGGTATTGACCGCCCTGTTTTGCTCTCCTAAATCATCACTGCTGGACAGCGGATTCTGAAACCGGGAACTTTTTCTCTACAGCAAGCGTCCTAGGGTCCACCAAACAAGGGAGGCACGCTATGACAGCGCAATGCTTATCGAGAAGCCTGGGCGCAGCCGCTTCGGCGGTCGTGCTGCTGATTGCCGCATCGGCGGCGAGTCCGACCCAGCCAATGGCGCAGACGATGGACGGAGACAAGATCGTCTCGCCGCAAGAGGTTACATGGGCCCCCGCGCCCCCCTCGATCCCGCCCGGGGCCGAGGCTGCGGTGCTCTATGGCGATCCGAGCAAGGAGGGAATGTTTGCCCTCAGACTGAAGCTCCCGAAGGGCTATGTCATTCCGGCGCATAGCCACCCGAAGCCGGAAGTCGTGACGGTCATCTCGGGAACGTTCCGATTGGGAATGGGCGAAACCGCCGACCCAGGCGCCGCCAAGCCTCTGCCGGCTGGCAGCTTCTTCGCCCTTTCTCCGGGCATGACCCACTTTGCCTACACAGACGAGGAGACGGTCGTACAGCTCAACAGCACCGGTCCGTGGAGCCTGACCTACGTCAATCCGAAGGACGATCCGCGCCAGGCGGCACAGTAGCCGATGTCTTGTCTCCGGGCGGATTCGGCACCGGCCGGCAGCCGCCCGGAGAGAACGACTTGCACCGCCGGCTGTCTGCTTCCTTCGGACGAAATGTTGCTTATGTGGCGGGCGCGCGACCGCCATGGTATTCTTTGACAGCGCC
>WHTV01000093.1 GCA_009377535.1 Kiloniellaceae bacterium | reverse complement strand
GCTCGTACGGGAGGTCTTCTATCGCGACTTTGCGAACCGCCGCGAGGTGGCCGCCTATGCCGGGTTGACGCCGAGCCCGTATCGGAGCGGACGGATGGACCGCGACCAGGGTATCTCGAAGGCCGGCAATGCGCTCGTGCGGGCGAAGATGGTCGAGCTCGCTTGGTTTTGGATGCGCTATCAGCCGGACAGCGAACTCTCGCACTGGTTCCTCGAGCGTGTTGGGGTCGGCAAGGGACGGGTGCGTCGCATTGGCATCGTGGCCGTCGCGCGTAAGCTGCTCGTCGCGTTGTGGCGCTACGTGACGTCGGGGTTGGTGCCTGCCGGCGCCGACCTGAAGGTGGCTTGATGGAAAACGCATCGTGACACGATAGAACGCGGGCGCGGCCTGATCGGGCCGCTGCTCCGACTGATCCAGGGTGGGTGCGTGACCGGAAAGTGGTTTGGCTGCAAGACGCCGCCCTCGCAGATGGGTCCCGCCCCCTTGGAGCTCGCCGCCCTGTGCAAGCAGGATTGGGGTTCCGGGCCAGACGGCCCGACCGGATATGAGCTGATCGTGGCGCATTGCGCCAGCGTCTGGCAAGCGGCTCCACCTTGGATCAGATCAGGACGCCACATCCCGTGTTGACGGAAATCGCCTCATATGAACCACTTTTGTTATAGCCCGCTCAAAACCGGGAACTGAACCAACCCCGCAGGCCCAACCGTTTGAGGTGAATGATTTCGCTAGCTCTTCTTAAGACCTGTCGACTGGTGGCCGCTCACTCAGTCCAGGTGAAGACCGCCGTTGATGTCTACGATTTCTCCGGTCACGAAGCCGGCGAGCGGTGAAATCAGGTAGCAGACGAGAAAGGCGACCTCCTCCGGCTCGCAGAAGCGACCGACCGGGATCTGCAGCAGCAGTTGTTCACGCTGAGCCTCGCTCAGTTGTTCGGTGATCATCGGCGTCTTGATATAGGCCGGGGCGATGGCATTGACGGTGACGCCATGCGCGGCGCTCTCACGGGCCAGCGACAGCGTTAGGGCTGCCATTCCGCCCTTCGAGGCCGTGTAGGCTGTGCCGGCGGTCAGCCCGCCGGTCTTCATGGCCAGGGAGCACATGTTCACGATGCGGCCCCAGCCGCGCGCTTTCATGCCCGGCAGCCACTCCCGCGCCAGGTAGAAGGCGCCGTCGAGGTTCACAGCCATCAGGCGCCGCCACTCCGCCGGCGTGGTTTCGGCCGCCTTGTTGTTGGAGAGGATCCCGGCATTGTTGATCAGGATGTCGACCTCGCCGTGGTCGGCGCGAATGGCAGCTGAGACCACGGCCACCCGGTCGGGATCGCTGACGTCGAGCGGCACGGGAATCGCGGCCTCGCCCAGCTGGTTGCACAGTCTCTCCAGGCGCTCGGCATCGATATCGACCAAGAGCACCCGCAAGCCGTCCTCGACCAGCGCCTTGGCGATGGCAAAGCCGGTCGAGCCGGCCGCACCGGTCACCATGGCCAGCCTGCCCATGAGTTCCTGCTTGCGGCTGTCCATCGCCGTCACGCCGACCGCAAGGACAGGGGCCTGCCGCTGTCAGCCGGCTCCTCAACGGCAAAGGCCACCGTTGGCAGGGCAGCTCCGCTCATGTGGCCGCCCCTTCCGCCAGGATCACGCGCTGCCCGGATCGCGCGCTCTCGGCGATGGCATGGATGACGATTTCAAACTCGAGCGCATCGTCGAAGTGCGGATGCGCCGGCGTGCCGGTCACGATGGCGCGCAGCAGGTCAGAGAGCTCGATCGTCTTGAGGTCGAGGAAACCCAGCTGGTGGCCTGCTGCCGGACAGAACTGGCCGAAAGGCAGGTGCTCCGGACCGGTCAGGATGGTGCGGAAGCCCTGCTCGGCCTTCGGGCCGCGATTCTCGTAGAGCTGAAGCTCGTTCATGCGCTCCTGGCAGAAGGCGAGCGTGCCCTCGGTGCCGTAGACTTCCCAGGCAAGGCAGTTCTTGCGGCCCCAGGCCAGGCGGGAGGCTGAGAGCGAGCCTTGGGCACCGCTGGCGAAGCGCACGATGGCGTTCGCGATGTCCTCGTTTTCCACCGCGGCGCTGCCGCTGCCGTCGGGCAGCCGACGTGTGCCGTGAACGATCTTCGTGTCGGCGATCAGACTGGCGATCGGCCCGGCGAGCCCGCAAGCCATCGAGACGAGGTGGCAGCCGATGTCGCCCAGCGCGCCGAGCCCCGCCTCCGACTGCTTCGAGCGCCAGGTCCAGGGCAGCTCGGGGTCGGCCTGATAGTCCTCGTCCACCCAGCCGCGCAGGTGGACGATGCGCCCGATGCGGCCCTCGGCGATGAGGCGCTGGGCGTGGGTGAAGGCGGGGTTCTTGATGTAGTTGTAGCCGACCAGTGTGCGGACACCGGCGGCCCTGGCCGCCGCCGCCATCGCGCGTGCCTGGCCGAGGGTCACCGCCATCGGCTTTTCACAGTAGACGTGCTTGCCGGCGGCGAAGGCCGCGAGGGCGATGTCGTGGTGCAGCGCGTTGGGGGTGGTGATCGAGACGAGGTCCACCCGCGGATCGTCCACCAGCGCGCGCCACTCGTCGGTGCTGCGCGCGAAGCCGAACTGCGCGGCCATCTCGCCTGCCCGCGCGGCGGGCCTGTCGCACAGAAGCTCCAGCCGGCAGTCCGGCAGGTCGCCCATGACCGCGCGGACCGCGCGATAGGCCAGGGCGTGGGTCTTACCCATGAAACCGGTGCCGATCAGGCCGATGCCGATCCCCTCCATCACAACCCTCGCTCCTGCCGTTTCCGGATAAACTAAGCGCGGATACGTCTGACCACCATATTCATCCTTGGAATTCCATCAAAATACGTCAAAATTGCTGCATGCGGACTGATAGAATTATCTCATTTGGGGGTGGATCGTGGCGCGCAGGCCGAGAATTACCGACGTGGCGCAGGAGGCCGGCGTGAGCGTCGCCACCGTCGACCGCGTGCTGAACGGGCGCCAGCGCGTCCGCGACGAAACGGCCCAGCGCGTCTACGAGGCGGCGGGGCGGATTGGCTATCACGCCACGCGCCTCATCGAGCAGCGCTTGCAGGCGGATCTGCCCGAGTTCCGCCTCGGCTTCGTGCTGCAGAAGGAACGACATGCCTTTTACCAGACCTTCGCAGCGGAGGCCGCGCAGGCGGTGAAAGCGGCGCCGGGCATTAGAGGGCGGGCTATCATCGAGTTCTCCGCAACGCAGTCGCCCGGCGAGGTATCGGAACTGATGTGCCGCATCGGCCGGCGGGTCGACGCCCTGGCGGCCACGGCGGTCAACCATCAGCACATCACGGCGGCCGTCACCGAGTTGAAGGCGGCTGGCGTGCCGACCTTCGCCCTGCTGTCGGACTTCGCCCAGGGCGAGCGGGCGAGCTACGTGGGGGTCAACAACCTGAAGGTCGGCCGCATCGCGGCCTGGATGCTGTCGATGGCGATCCACGAGCCGGGCAAGATCGCGGTTTTCGTCGGCGGCAATCGCTGGCACGGCCACGATCTGCGGGAGACCGGCTTCCGCAGCTACTTCCGCGAGTTCCACCCCCGTTTCACCGTCCTCGACACCCTGGTGAACCTCGAGACGCGACAGCTGACCTACGAGGCGACGCTCGACCTGCTCGAGCGGCATCCCGACCTGCGGGGCATCTATCTGGCGGGCGGCGGCATGGAGGGCGCGATCGCTGCGCTGCGCGAGGTGCGGGCCCCTGGCGAGGTGGCCCTGGTGGTCAACGAGTTGACCCCGGAATCCCGTGCGGCGCTGACGGACCGCTATGTCATCATGGCGATCGTCACCCCCCTGGCGGTGCTCTGCCGCGATCTCGTCGCCCTGATGGTGGAGGAGGCCGGCGGGTCGAACCCGCGCACTGCCGGACAGCATTTCCTCGAGCCGCAGATCTTCCTGCCCGAATCCCTCTAGGTGCCTTGCGCGCGCCGGGGCCGAGTTCCCCCTTGCGCCAAAGTCTGACGATTTCACATCATCCCTCATTGCAAAATCTCTCATGAATGATGGATTTTTCGTCGTTTGGCGTTGACGGCTGCGTCTTGCTGCCGTCACGATGTTCGTCAACAACGCACAAGCAAGAACGCGGATGAGCTGTCCGCTGACGGCCCCGGCAACGCCGGGATCGGGGAGGAGGATCGACAGTGCTACCGATAGTCCTGAACCACATGACCGTGCCGGGCCTGCGCTACGATGCATTCCTCGATCTCGCCAAGCGACTCGGATGCATCGGCGTCGAGCTGCGCAACGACCTGCCAGGCCCGCTCTTCGACGGCGACGCGCCGGAGCGCGTCGCGGCCAAGGCCCGCGAGAACGGCCTGCGCATCGTCGGCCTGTCGCAGGTCTATCCCTTCAACGCGTGGTCGGACGTGGTGCGCGCCGAGGTCGAGGCGCTCATCGCGACGGCCGTCGCCTGCGGCGCCGAGACCATCAGCCTGATTCCCCGCAACGACGGACAGGGCCTAGGCCACGGCGAGCGCCAAGCCAACCTGCGGCTTGCCCTGCGCGAGATCATGCCGCTGCTCGACGCCGCCGGCCTGGTCGCCCTGGTGGAGCCGCTCGGCTTCCTTACTTCGTCCTTGCGCGACAAGCAGGAAGCGGTGGCGATCATCGAAAGTCTGGGTGCTGCCGGGTGCTACAAGCTGGTGCATGACACCTTCCATCATCATCTTGCCGGCGGCGGCCCAATCTTCCCGCAGTACACCGGGATCGTGCACGTCTCCGGCGTCGTCGACCCGAGGCTCGCCGTGTCGGAGATGCGCGACGAGCACCGCATCCTCGTCGACGCCGACGACCGGCTCGGCAACATCGAGCAGCTGGCCCGCCTGCGTGCGGCGGGCTACGCGGGGCCGATCTCGTTCGAGGTGTTTTCCCCGGCCGTGCACAGCCTGACCGATCCAGAAACGGCTCTGCGGGAATCGATAACCTTCATCGAACGTCAGCTCGCGAAGCTGGCGGCCTGAAAGGACACCAGAAGTTCCAAGCCGCAACGGCAATCCGGCAACAATCAACGAGGTGCGCCGGACACCAAAGGAGGAGGCAGCCCAATGAGAGGTATCATTATTGCAGCAGGGGTAGTGTCTTTGATGTCGACGTCGGCCATGGCCGAGACGATCGGTGTCACCATGTCACGCTTCGACGACAACTTCCTGACTGTGCTGCGCAACGGCATGCAGGACTATGTTGGCGGACTCAGCGGTGTTGAACTGCAGATCGAGGACGCGCAGAACGATGTCGGCAAGCAGCTGAACCAGATCCAGAACTTCATTGCCAGCGGTGTCGATGCGATCATCGTGAATCCCGTCGATACCGACGCCACGGTCGCGATGTCGCAGGCGGCGGCCAATGCCGGCGTGGCGCTGGTCTACGTCAACCGCGAGCCGGTCAATGTCGACGACTTGCCCGACAAACAGGCCTTCGTGGCCTCCGACGAGCGCGAGTCAGGCACGCTGGAGACCCAGGAAATCTGCCGGCTGCTGAAGGCGCAAGGCAAGGGCGAGGGCGCGAAGATCGTCGTCATGATGGGCGAGCTGTCGAACCAGGCCGCCCGTCAGCGCACCCAGGACATCCTCGACGTGATTGCCACTGACGAATGCTCGTTCATGGAGATCGTGGAGCAGCAGACCGCCAACTGGCAACGCAACGAAGGCCAGGACCTTATGACCAACTGGCTGTCCGCCGGCGTGAAGTTCGACGCCGTGGTCTCCAACAACGACGAGATGGCGATTGGCGCGATCCAGTCCCTGAAGACCGCCGGCGTCTCCATGGAGGAGATGCTGATCGGCGGCGTCGACGCCACTCAGGACGCGCTGGCCGCCATGAAGGCCGGCGACCTCGACGTCACGGTGTTCCAGGACGCGGCCGGTCAAGGCAAGGGGGCAGTCGACACCGCGCTTGCCCTCGCCCGCGGCGAGCCGGTGGAGAAGAAGGTCTACGTCCCCTTCCAGCTGGTGACGCCGGAGAACATCGAAAAGTTCGTCGCCAAGAACTGATTACGAGCAGAGCGCTTGGTAGGGCCCGCGGCGGTTACGCCGCTGCGGGCCCCGGGCGCCGCCACCCGCAGCGAAGCCAGTGGGGGAGACACCATGGCCGAAGCAACGACAAAGACCTCCATTGCCACTCAGATGCCGCCAAAGGCGCAAAAGCGTCACCGGCCTGCCGAGCTGAACGCGCTCGTCGGCCTGGTCGGCATCGCCCTGGTCTTCGAGATCCTCGGCTGGATCTTCCAGGGTCAAAGCTTCCTCGTGAACACCCAGCGCCTCAGCATCATGGTGCTGCAGGTGTCGGTTATCGGCATCATTGCAGTCGGCGTGACCCAGGTCATCATCACCGGCGGTATCGACCTGTCGTCCGGCTCGGTCGTCGGCGCGACGGCGATGATCGCCATGAGCTTCGCACAGGTCTCCACCTATCCGCGCGCGGTCTTCATCGAGCAGGGCTGGGTCGACCTGCCGGTCATCGTCCCGATCATTGTGGGGCTTGCCTGCGGATTGCTGGCGGGCCTGATCAACGGCCTGTTGATCGCCTACACCAAGATCCCGCCGTTCATAGCCACACTCGGCATGATGGTGACGGCGCGCGGCATCGCGAAGTGGTACACCAAGGGCCAGCCGGTCAGCTTCCCCACCGAAGACTTCGCCGCCATCGGCCAGGGCATGATGCCGGTCGTCATCTTCCTCGTCATCGCGGTGCTGTTCTATCTGATCCTGAAATACACCGTCTACGGCAAGCACACCTATGCCATCGGCTCGAACCAGGATGCTGCGCGCATGTCGGGCATCAACGTGGAGCGGCACCTCGTGCTGGTCTACTCGATCGCCGGCGTGCTGGCGGGGCTCGCGGGCATGGTGGTGGCGGCGCGCGGGCTGACGGCGCAGTCCGGCATGGGCCTGATGTACGAGTTGGACGCCATCGCCATGGCGGTGATCGGCGGCGTCAGCCTCTCCGGCGGGCGCGGCTCGATCATCGGCACGGCCATCGGCATGCTGATCTTCGGCGTGATCATCTCCGGCTTCACCTTCCTGAGGCTCGACGCCTACTACCAGGAGATGATCAAGGGAGCGATCATCGTCACCGCCGTGGTCGTGGATGTCTGGCGCCAGAAGCGCCGGGCGCTGGAAGCCTGACGCCCGCAAGCGAAGGAGAGGAAAAATGGCATCCAACAAGATCATTCTGAAAACCGAGGGCCTCACCAAGCATTACGGCGGCGTGCACGCGCTCGAGGACGCGAACTTCGAGCTTCGCGACGGCGAGCACATTGCGGTGGTCGGCGACAACGGCGCGGGCAAGTCCACCTTTGTGCGGCAGATCACCGGCGTGGAGCAGCGCACCCGCGGCAAGGTGTGGTTCGACGGCGAGGAGGTGAACTTCAACGGGCCGATCGAGGCGCGGGAGGCCGGCATCGAGACGGTGTTCCAGAACCTCGCGCTGGCCGACGACCTCGACGTGCCCTCGAACCTCTTCCTGGGACGCGAGAAGATCCTGGTCAACCTCGGACCGTTCTCGATCCTCGACCGCCGCGGCATGCTCGAGGCGACCGAGGCCGGGCTGAAGCGCACGGCGGTGAAGATCCCGAACCTCTCGAGCACCATCCGGCACATGTCGGGCGGACAGCGGCAATGCGTCGCCATCGCCCGCTCGGCGACCTTCGCCAGCAAGCTCATTATCATGGACGAGCCCACCGCGGCCCTGGGGGTGCAGGAGACCGCACAGGTCGAGAACATCATCAGGTCTCTGAAGGCGCAGGGCGTGCCGCTGATCCTGGTCAGCCACAACCTGCGCCAGGTCTTCGACCTGGTTGACCGCATCGTCGTGTTCCGCCGCGGCCGCATCGCGGCCAACCTGAACGCCAGCGAGGTCGACGGCAACGACGTGGTCGCTTACATCACCGGCGTGAAGGGCGCTGAGGACGAATCCATGGCCGTCGCCTGACCTGCCGCTACCGGCGTCACCCGTTCGCTGCTGCGAAGTGCATCCGAGGCCAGCCCAACGTCGGCCTCTTCGACCCAAGCCTTGTGACATTCCGGAGTGCCGGAGGAAGCCATGCCGAAACCGCTCGACCTGATCACCATCGGACGCTCGTCGGTGGACCTCTACGGCGCGCAGGTCGGTGGCCGGCTGGAGGACATGGGAAGCTTCGAGAAGTACATCGGCGGCTCGCCCACCAACATGGCGGCGGGCACGGCGCGGCTGGGGCTCAAGTCCGCGGTGATCACCCGGGTTGGCGACGAGCATATGGGCCGCTTCATCCGCGAACAGCTGCGGCGCGAGGGTGTCGACGTGCGCGGGGTGATCACCGATCCCGAGCGCCTGACGGCGCTGGTGATCCTCGGCATCCGTGACGAGGAGCAGTTTCCGCTGATCTTCTACCGCGAGAACTGCGCCGACATGGCGCTCAGCGAGGCGGACATCGACCCCGCCTTCATCGCCGAGGCGCGCGCCGTGGTGGCGACCGGCACCCACCTCAGCCATCCGCGCACCGAGGCGGCGGTGCTGAAGGCGCTGCGCCTTGGCCGCGAGAGCGGCGCGCGCACCGCGCTCGACATCGACTACCGCCCGAACCTCTGGGGCCTGGCCGGTCACGGAGCCGGCGACAGCCGCTTCATCGCCTCCGAGGCGGTCACTGCAAAGCTGCAGTCGACCCTGCGGCTCTTCGACCTCATCGTCGGCACGGAGGAGGAATTTCACATCGCCGGCGGCACCACAGACACAGTGGCGGCGCTGCGGGCGGTTCGCGCGCTCTCCGAGGCAACGCTGGTCTGCAAGCGCGGCCCGATGGGGGCGGTGGCCTTCACCGGAACGATTCCCGACCGCCTGGACGACGGCGAGAGCGGACCCGGCTTTCCCATCGAGGTGTTCAATGTGCTGGGCGCGGGCGACGGCTTCATGAGCGGGCTGCTGAAAGGCTGGCTCGACGACGAGCCCTGGCCGGTGGCGCTGAAATACGCCAACGCCTGCGGCGCCTTTGCGGTGTCGCGCCACGGCTGCACGCCGGCCTACCCGAGCTGGCAGGAGCTGCAGTTCTTCTTCGAACGCGGGATCCGGGAGAAGGCGCTGCGCAAGGACGCCGAGCTGGAGCAGGTGCACTGGGCGACCAACCGCAGCGGCGACTGGCCGACCCTCCGGGTCTTCGCCTTCGACCACCGCAAGCAGCTCGAGGAGATGGACGGGGCGACACCGGAGAAGATCGGCCGCTTTAAGACCCTCTGCCTCGACGCCGCCCTTCAGGTGGCCGGCGGTCGCCCGGGCTACGGCCTGCTCTGTGACGGGCGGCTGGGACGCGACGCGCTCTACAGGGCGGCGGGTCAGGGCCTGTGGATCGGGCGGCCCGTCGAGTGGCCGGGCTCGCGGCCCCTGGCGCTGGAGCCGGAGATCGGGCCGGACTATGGCGGGCTCGGCGAATGGCCGCTGGACCACGTGGTGAAGTGCCTGTGCTTCTGCCACCCGGACGACGATGCCGAGATGTGGTCGCGCCAGGAAGACGTGGTGCGGCGGCTCTTTGCCGCCGCGCGGCGCCACCGGCTGGAGTTCCTGCTGGAGGCGATCCCGTCCAAGGTCGGTACGGTGGACGAGAGCACCACGGCGGCGGTCATCCAGCGCTTCTACGACCGCGGGGTCTATCCCGACTGGTGGAAGCTCGAGCCATTCCGCAGCGACGCCGCCTGGCGCGACGCCTGCGCCGCCATCACCCGCAACGATCCCAACACCCGCGGCATTGTGGTGCTCGGCCTCGATGCGCCGGCGGAGGAACTCTATGAGAGCTTCGCGCTGGCCGCCCGCCACGACCTGGTTAAGGGTTTCGCGGTGGGGCGCACGATCTTCGGGGAGGCCGCCCGGCGCTGGATGAAGGGCGATCTCGGTGATTGCGAGGCCGTGGCGGCGATGGCGGAGAACTTCCATGCCCTCTGCCACGTCTGGGACCGGGCCCGCGGACAAGCCAGGGGGCAGGCGGCATGAAGACGATCAGGCTGACCGCGGCCCAGGCGATGGTGCGCTACATCGCCAACCAGCTGAATGAGGAGGGCGAGCCCTTCATCGCTGGCTGCTGGGCGATCTTCGGACACGGCAACGTGGCCGGCCTCGGCGAAGCGCTCTATGCCGAACGCGAGCGCTTCCCCACCTATCGCGGCCACAACGAACAGGGCATGGCCCATGCCGCGATCGCCTATGCCAAGACCCTGCGGCGCAAGCGGACGATGGCGGTGACCTCCTCGATCGGGCCGGGGGCGACCAACATGGTGACGGCAGCCGCCCTGGCGCATGTGAACCGGCTGCCGGTGCTCTTCATCCCCGGCGATGTCTTCGCCAACCGCGGTCCGGATCCGGTGCTGCAGCAGATCGAGGACTTCGGCGATGGCACGGTCAGCGCCAATGACTGCTTCAGGCCGGTCAGCCGGTATTTCGACCGCATCGTCAGGCCCGAGCAGCTGCTGACCGCGCTGCCGCGCGCCTTCGCGACCATGACCGACCCGGCGGACTGCGGCCCCGTCACCCTGGCCTTCTGCCAGGACGTGCAGGCGGAGGCTTATGACTACCCCGCCGACTTCTTTACGCCCCGCGCGTGGCACCGGCGCCGCCCCCGCCCGGACCTGCGCGAAGTGCAGGCGGCTGCTGACGCCATTCGGACGGCGCAGAAGCCGCTGATCATCGCCGGCGGCGGGGTGCACTACGCCGAGGCCTGCGACGCGCTGAAGGCCTTCGCCGAAAACCACCGCATTCCGGTCGGCGAGACACAGGCGGGCAAGTCGGCGCTGCCGTGGGACCACCCGCTGAACCTCGGCGCCATCGGGGTGACCGGGTCGGCCGCCACCAACGCCTATGCCGCCGATGCGGACCTGGTGATCGGCGTCGGCACGCGGTTCCAGGACTTCACCACCGGCTCCTGGGGCCTGTTCCGCCATCCGGCTGTCCGCCTCCTGTCGGTCAACGTGACGCCCTACGACGCCATGAAGCGCGCCGCACTCTCCGTGGTCGCCGACGCCAAGCTGGCGCTCGAGGAGATTGGCGAGCGGTTGGGCGGCCACCGGGCGGCGGCGCCACCCGAGGCCTCGAAAGCCGCGTGGATCGCCGAGGTCGACGAGATCACCGCGGCGCCGGCGGACAGCAACGCGCCGCCTACCGACATGCAGGTGATCGGCGCGGTGCAGCGCGCGGCGCGCGAGAACACCGTTGTAATGTGCGCCGCCGGCACCATGCCGGGCGAGTTGGAGAAGCTGTGGAAGGCGGGCCGACCGGGCTCCTACCACATGGAGTACGGCTATTCCTGCATGGGCTACGAGATCGCCGGCGGCCTGGGCATCAAGCTGGCCGACCCCGGTCTCGACGTCATCGTGATGGTCGGCGACGGCTCCTACCTGATGCTGAACGCGGAGCTCGCCACGGCGGTGATGATGGGCATTGCCTATACTGTCGTGCTCACCGACAACCGCGGCTATGGCTGCATCAACCGCCTGCAGATGAGCACCGGCGGGGCCGAGTTCAACAACCTGCTCGACCATGCGAGCCATGCGGTGCCGGCTGCCATCGACTTCGTGGCGCATGCCCGCGCGATGGGCGCCCAGGCCGAGAAGGCCGCCTCCATCGCCGAGCTCGAGGCGGCCCTGGCCCGCGCCCGCGGCGCCAAGGGCCCCTCTGTCATCGTCATCGACACCACCCCCTATCCGCCGAAGGAGATCGGTGGCTTCTGGTGGGACGTGGCGGTGCCGGAAGTCTCCCAGCGCCAGGAAGTCGTCGAAGCCCGTGCCGGCTACGAGGCGAAAGTGAAGGAAAGGCCCATTACATGATCCGCTATGGAACCAATCCCATCGCCTGGTCGAACGACGACGACCAGACCCTTGGCGCGCACATCACCCTGAAGCAGTGCCTGGACGAGACCGCGGCGATCGGCTTCGACGGCATCGAGAAGGGGCACAAGTTCCCGACAACGCCGGAGGGACTGAAGGCGGAACTGGAGCCGCGGGGCCTCAGCTACGTCTCCGGCTGGCATTCGACCAACCTGCTGGTCAATTCGTCGGACGATGAGAAGGCGGCCATGCAGCCGGCGCTGGACTTCCTGAAGGCCATGGGATCGCAGGTGGTCATCACCTGCGAGACCTCCAATACGGTGCACGGGCAGGATGCGACGCCGCTGGCGAACCGCCCCCTGCTGCCCGAGGACCGCTGGCCGACCTTCGGCGCCGGCCTGACGGCGCTGGCGGAGTTCGCGGCGGAGCAGGGCATCACGCTGGTCTACCACCACCACATGGGCACGATCGTCCAGAGCGAGGCGGAGATCGACAGGCTGATGGCGGTGACCGGCCCGGCGGTGAAACTGCTGCTGGATCTCGGCCACTGCTGGTACGGCGGCGGTGATCCGGCTGGTGTGGCGCGGAAATACATAGACCGCATCGGCCACATCCATGCCAAGAACGTGCGCCCGAACATCGTGCAGCAGGTCTGGGACGAGGACCTGTCGTTCCTGGAAGGCGTGCGGCGCGGCAGCTTCACCGTGCCGGGCGATCCCGAGGGGGCGGTGGACTTCGCGCCGGTGCTGCGCATCGCGGCGGAGCGCGGCTACTCGGGCTGGCTGGTGCTCGAGGCGGAGCAGAATCCCGACCGCTACAACCCCTTCGAGTACCAGAGCCTGGGCCTGAAGTCCCTGAAGGAGATGGCCCGCGCGGCGCGCCTCGACGCGGCGACGGCCGACGCCTGACCAGGGAGCGGCACGAGCCGGAGAGACCAGATGAAGATCGCCCTCGATCCCTACATGCACCGCCACCTACGCCTGGAGGAACTGCCGCGTCTCGCCGCCGAGCTCGGCTACGAGTACATCGAGCTCAGCCCGCGGTCCGACTTCCTCGACTGGTGGGTGCGTCCGCGGGTCTATCCCGATCGCATCGCCTCCTTCAGAAAGTCCCTGAAGGACCACGGCGTGCAGCTCGCCTCGCTGCTGCCGATGTACCGCTGGGCGAGCCCCCACGAGGACGAGCGCAAGGCCGCCGTCGAGAACTGGAAGCGCGCGATCCAGGTCGCCGTCGATATGGGCGTCGACACCATGAACTCCGAATTCGGCCGCGGTCCGCACCCGCAGCGCGGGTCCTGCTCATCCTGCTGCATGGGCGGGGCGACCGTGGAAAGCGCCGAGACCGCCTGGTGGCGCTCGATGGAGGAGCTGGTGCCGATCCTAGAGGCGGAAGGCATCACCCTGCACATCGAGCCGCATCCCGAGGACTTTGTGGAAACCCTGCAGCCGGCCGTGGACATGATCCGCACGGTGAACTCCAAGCGGGTGAAGTTCCTGTACTGCGCGCCGCATACCTTCTACTTCGGCGACGACGTGGCGGCGATGATCCGCGAGGCGGCGCCCGTACTCGCCCATGTGCATGTGGCCGATACCTTCAACCACAAGGCCAGTTCCGGGCTGCGCTACATCGTCAATCCGCCGGGTTCGACGGCCCGGGTGCATCAGCATCTCGACATCGGCCAGGGCGAGGTGCCCTGGGACGCCTTCTTCAGCACCCTGGCCGAGGTTGGCTTCGACGGCATCATGACGGCCTGCGTCTTCGCCTGGGAGGAGCGCGCCGAGGCGAGCTCGCGCTTCATGCGCAAGGAGATGCAGCGCTACGTCGACAAGTACCGGAAGTGATGGCCGGTGCGGAGGTGCGCCGGGGCAACAATATCGTTCGAGGAACCAAATGACAGTGAGGGTTGGCGTTATTGGCACGGGCATGATTGGACAGGACCATATCCGGCGCCTGACCAAGGTATTGAAGGGCTGCGAGGTGGTGGCGGTGACTGATGTGGACCGTGCCCGGGCGAAAGCGGCGGCCGCCACGACGCCGAATGCCAGGGTCTTCGACGACAGCGAAACCCTCATCGCGGCCGACGACGTCGAGGCGGTACTGATCGCGTCGTGGGGCCCGGCGCACGAGGCGGCGATCCTTCCCGCGCTGAGTGCCGGCAAGCCGATCTTTTGCGAGAAGCCGCTCGCCACCACCCAGGAGGCCTGCCTGCGGATCATCGAGGCCGAAGTTGCCGTGGGCCGCCGCCTCATCCAGGTGGGCTTCATGCGCCGCTACGATGCCGCCTACCGCGCGCTGAAGGCGACAGTCGAGGGCGGTTCGATCGGGGCGCCGTTGATGTTTCACAGCGTGCATCGCAACGCCACGGTGCCCAAAGACCTCTATACTTCCGACATGGCGGTCAGCGACACCATGGTGCACGACATCGATGTCGCCCGCTGGCTGCTGGACGACGAAGTCGGACGGGTTCGGGTGATGACACCCCGGCGCAACTCGGTCGGCGGCGCCCTGCGAGATCCCATCTTCGCGGTGATGGAGATGCGCGGCGGTGCTCTGGCAACCGTCGAGGTGTCGGTGAACATCGGCTACGGCTACGACATCCGCGGCGAGATCTCGGCGGAGCAGGGCGCGGCGACCCTGGCCGAATCCAATCCGGTCGTCGTCAAGCATTCCGGGACCTTCGCGGGGCGTGTGCCCGCCGACTGGCGCGAACGTTTCATCGCCGCCTACGATGCGGAGATCGCGGAGTGGATCGCCGCCGCAGCGGCAGGCGGGGTGATGGGGCCGAGCGCCTGGGACGGCTACGCCATCGCTGCCGTCTCCGACGCTGCGCTGAAGGCGGCCGACACCGGCGAGGCCGTCAGCGTGGAACTGGGCGAGCGACCCGCGCTCTACGATGCATGACAGCTCGGTCCGGGCCTGAGGCGCCGATGTTCGACCTGAGCCGGCAGCCGTTTTTCCGCCCGCTCTGGCGGCGCATCGCGGTGGTGGCGGTCTGTCTGGGCTGGGCGGCGGTGGAGTTCGCCAGCGGCGCACCCTTCTGGGGCACCCTCTTCGCGGGGATCGGCCTCTTCAGCGCCTGGCAGCTCTTCATCGTCTTCGATCCCGGCGACGGCCGGGAAGGAAATGGAAAGGACCGAGAATGACATCCCTACTGCAGAAGCCGAAGGGGACCCACGGCAAGGTCCACGACATCACGCCCGAGAAGGCGGGCTGGGGCTATGTCGGCTTCGGCCTCTATCGCCTGGCGCCGGGCGAGAAAGCGGCCGAGCCGACCGGCGACAGAGAGGTCATCCTGGTGCTGGTCGAGGGCAAGGCGACGATCGAGGCCGGCGGCCTCGCTTTCGGCGAGATCGGCGAGCGCCTGAGCGTCATCGAGCGCAAGCCGCCGCACTGCGTCTATGTGCCGGCCGGCGCCGACTGGTCGGCAACGGCGACCACGGCCTGCACGCTGGCCGTCTGCACGGCGCCCGGCAAGGCTGGCCGCGAGGCGCAGGTGATCGGCCCCGCGGGCATCGATCTCATCACCCGCGGCAAGGGGACCAACACCCGCTACATCCATCCCATCGCCATGGAGGAGCGCGACGTCGCCGACAGCCTGCTGGTCACCGAGGTCTTCACCCCGCAGGGCAGCTGGTCGTCCTATCCGCCACACCGCCACGACGAGGACGACTTCCCGCGCATCACCTACCTGGAGGAGAGCTACTACCACCGCCTCAATCCGGCGCAGGGCTTCGGCTTCCAGCGGGTGTTCACCGACGACGGCAGCCTGGACGAGACCATGGCAGTCGCCGACGGCGATGTCGTGCTGGTGCCGCGCGGTCATCATCCCTGCGGCACGCCCTACGGCTACGAGATGTACTACCTGAACGTCATGGCCGGCCCGCTGCGCAAGTGGCGCTTCCAGAACCATCCCGATCATGACTGGATCATGCAGCGGGACGCCGGATAGCGCCGCCGCGGCCAGGACCGAGCGCAGGGAGAGACAGGGAGTACCGACATGACCGAGATCGCCCACTTCATCGACAACGCCCGGGTCGCCGGGGCCTCCGGCCGCAGCCAGCCGGTCTACAATCCCGCGACCGGCGAGGCCGAGAAGACGGTGGCGCTGGCGTCGGCCGACGAGGTCGGCCGGGCGGTCGGCGCCGCCGTGGCCGCCTGGCCGGCCTGGGCCGGCACGCCGCCGCTGCGCCGCGCCCGCATCCTCGACCGCTTCAAGATGATCCTCTGGGAGCGGGCCGGCCGGCTCGCCGAGGCGATCTCGGCCGAGC
>WHTV01000092.1 GCA_009377535.1 Kiloniellaceae bacterium | reverse complement strand
CACTCCTCGACGCCACGCAGCGACCAGGACCGGTAGATTCCTTTTCGTGCCCTTTCGAGCGCAGGCCGGCACACGTCCGTCGCGTAGATCGCAACCCGGCTCGACAAGCCCATCTGGTGCAGAAGGATGGCCAGCGAATAGGGCTCCTCGCCGGTCGAACAGCCGGCACTCCAGAGTCGCATGGGACGGCCGGATCCGGCGATCTCCGGAAGCACACGATCGCGCAGGAACGCGAAATGCTGCGGGTGACGGAAAAAATGCGTTTCAGGGACGACGATTGTCTCGATCAGCTCGTGCAGCAGCTTCTGGTCGTGCTCGACGGCGGCCAAGAAGGCCTCCGGACTCTGAAACCGGCCGCTTCTGATCGTCTCGTGAATCGTCCGCTCCATGGCCGCGTAGCGACCCATGGCAAAGCCCAAGCCGAGCCGATCACTGAGCGCCGCCAGAAATCCGTTCGCGACCGGAGGCGCCAGCGGAGAGGACTTCATGGGGCGAGATCGGGCGCAGCTTCCGCGGCGACCAGCTTCTCGTCGAGATCGTCTGCCTCGCCGGCGCTGAGGAACGTCGACAGATCGTGAATCAGGATGAGGCCGTCGCGTAGCTTGGCGACGCCAGCCAGATATTCTGCATCAGGTACCGCCTGGCGCGCATCTTCGATGTCCGCTTCGGGGATTTCGGCCAGCCGCTCGATACCATCGACCCGGATGGCAACACGACGGTCGCTGAGGGCGGCAATGATGAAATGCTGAGACGGATGAAGTGCGCTTTGACCCAGTCTGAAGCGTCGGCGGATGTCGAGTAGTGGGACAAGCTGCCCGCGATAGTTGAAAATCCCCTCAACCATATCGCCGGCTTTGGGCAGCGGCCTGATTGCTACCGCCTGTGTAACTTCGCTCACCTGGTTGGAGGCCAGAGCGTACAGCAGCCTGTCCATACGAAATACGACGTACTGCCTGCTGCCGGCCCCGCTAGCCATAGCCCACCACCCCACCGTCTCAGATGACCAAGAAAACTATACACTCCGCTTATACCACAGAAACGTTTAGTCCTAGTCTGGATGATAGCTTTAAGTTGTATTAAGAAGTCGTTAATGCGATGGCTGCCTCCACCCAAAGCACGGCTGGTTTCCTGCCTGGTCGCGGTTCACCAAAAGGGGATTGGTCGACCCGGCTCGCGTGAACTCTAGGCAAAGTCGCGCCTGCTTCAGAGGCCGCTGTCGGCGACAGTCAGGCTGCACAGGCGGAAAAGCTGCAGTACGACATTCACATTGCTGGAGTTGGCTTTCGGCTGCTTTCCCTGCGCTTACCTCGGGGATCTCGGCATTCTTTGGATCGAAATGAAAAAGCCCGCCATCCTGTTGGGATGACGGGCTTATTTTTGGTTGCGGGGCCCCGCAGATCGGGTAATCGGGCTTAGCGCTTCATCGGGTAGCGCGGCTGGTGGCCGCTCCTCACAATGATGGTGGTACGAGGTCCGAGAGCGTCGGCCTCAAGCATCAGATCTGGGAGGAGCGGCCATGGAATACTTTGCCGGTCTGGACGTGTCATTGGAAGGTGCGTAGCACCGCGCTTCGCGCTGCTGTCTGCGTCGTGGACGCGACAGGGGAGATCTTAGAGGAAGCAAAGGTTGCCAGCGAGCCGGAGGCAATCGCCGGCTATCTGCTTGGGACAGGACTCCCACTGCGCCGTGTGGGGCTGGAAGCCTGCCCTCTGTCGCAGTGGCTCTATGACGGCCTGGCGGCAGCCGGGTTGCCGGCCATCTGCATTGAGGTGCGGCACCTGAAGGCCTCGCGGTCCTGACCGCCATGATTTTCAGGATCGCGACCGGCCCCGCGCAGCCGCTGCCGGAAACCACCCGCAACTAGAGAGCCTGGATGCAGCCCCTGCCCTTTTACCCGGATCCGAAGAAGCCGGACATCGCCTTGCCCGCCAACGCCTGCGATGCCCATTGCCACGTCTTCGGGCCTGCGGCCCGTTTTCCCTTCGCCCCGTCGCGGACTTATACGCCGGTCGATGGACCCAAGGAGACGCTGTTCGCGCTGCACCGGCATCTCGGCCTCCAACGCGCGGTCCTCGTGCAGGCGAGCTGCCACGGCACCGACAACCGTGCCATGCTGGATGCCATCGCCACCGCCAACGGCGCCTATCGCGGCATCGCCATGGTGACGGCCGACATCACCGCGGAGGAACTGCGCGCGCTCGACGCCGGCGGCGTGAGGGGGGTGCGCTTCAATTTCGTCGGCCACCTCGGGGCTGACGCCGACCGCGGCGCCATCCGTGCCATCGTGGAGAAGGTCATCCCGCTTGGCTGGCACGCGGTCATCCATTTCGACGCGCATCGCCTCGCGGAACTGGCGCCCTTTCTGCGCGAGCTCCCCCTCACCCTGGTCATCGACCACATGGGCCGCATCGATGCCAGCGCAGGGGTCGAGCAGGAGGCCTTCCAGCTCCTGCTGGAACTCATGGAGGACGGGCGCTTATGGGTGAAGGTCAGCGGCTCCGAGCGCATCTCGCGCCAGGGCCCGCCGTTTCACGACGCCGCCCCCTACGGACGCCTGCTGGTCGAACGCTTTCCCGACCGCGTGTTGTGGGGGACGGACTGGCCGCATCCGAACATCTTCACGCACATGCCCGACGACGGCGCGCTGGTGGACAATCCGACGCGGCTTTACTGGGCAGACACCCTAACCGGAGACTGAAGGCACCAGGGAGCCACCATCCGGCCGCCACAGCGGCCTCAGCTTCGTTCGCTCCGGAAGAGCCGCCACAGAGCTAGCTGAGCGAATCAGCGCCTTTGACCGGCGTCAATCAGGCAGAGTCCGCTGGGGTCACGAGCTGCCTTTAAAGCCCGTCAATTGGCGAGCCCGAATAGCTTTCCTGAGCAGACCACGCATTGCAGAAGAGGATTGACGTGGAGCGAAGTTGGCAACAGCCAAGTCCGCCGAGCGATTTGAACCTAATAGCCAAGGTGTTGATTTTGACCTGCTCCCCTTCGGTCCCTCGTTCATTGTGAGAGTCCTGGTTGTTCATAGCGCTTCCGCCGGCCCGATGGTAGCGGGCGAGCGGCGGAGCTGGTCGGGGTTACGCAGCCGGTCGCCCGCGGACCGCGCGCACGGCCTCGGGCGTGAGGCCGCCGTGGGCCGAATGCGGCCGCACCTGGTTGTAGTCCTGGCGCCATCGCTCGATGACGCTGCGTGCCTCGGCGAGGCTGGTGAACACCTCCTCATTCAGGCATTCGTCCCGGAACCTGCCGTTGAAGCTCTCCACGAAGGCGTTCTGGGTCGGCTTGCCGGGGGCGATGTAGTGCCATTCCACGCCGGCCTGGTTGGTCCACTCCAGCACCGACCGCGAGGTCAGCTGAACCGATGCGTCCGCTTCGTGATGATTCTCGATCTCACCGATTCGTGTCATTCGGCCGCCGGCGAACACTGCTTCGCCATCGACGAGCACGGTATCGATGCTCGTGCGCTCAAGAAGGATGGATCCGCGGTGACGCGCTGTCCTTCGGCAACACCATCCCTCTGCGCGCGACTCGCAGTTGGTGGGATGAAAGCCGCATAGTGAGGGCACATCGTCGACGTATCCAGCCCGGCAAGAGAATACTGCCGCAATTGCGGACGTCTTTGGACAGAAGCCCAAGGCAAGTACATGGTCGTTTGAAAGTCTTCTGGCCCCGTATGGTCCATCCTCCAGCCACTATCCTGAGATGGAGACGTAGTCGCTCGAACGGAGAGGCCGCTTCAGTAGCGGGCGGCAACACTCTTTGTCCTGCAGTAGCTCAGCAGGCCTTCGAGCCCCTTCTCCCGGCCGAAGCCGGACTTCTTGTTGCCGCCGAAAGGCACCTCGATGCCGCCGGCGAAGTATTCGTTGATGTAGACCTGCCCGGCGTCGAGACGCTGGGCCAGGTGATGCGCCGCCGAGAAGTTGTTGGTGTAGACGCCGGCGACGAGGGCGTACTGGCTGTCGTTGGCCAGAGCAAGCGCGTGGGCGGCGTCCTCGGCGATCTGCACCGTCAGTACGGGACCGAAGATCTCTTCGCGCACGAGCTCATCGTCAGCCGCGCAGCCGGACACGACGGTCGGCTGATAGAACCAGCCTCGGCCGGTCTCCGGATCGACGGTCTCGCCGCCGCCGGTGGCGATGGTGACGCCGCGCCGGCGGGCCCGCTCGATGAAGCCGGCAATGCGCGCGAGCTGCGCGGCCGAATTCACCGGGCCCATCTTCGGGTTGCGCAGACCGTGGCCCAGCGTCAGAGCTTCCGCGCGGCGGCAGAGATCCTCGATAAAGCCGTCGTGCAGCACGCGCTCGATGATGAGGCGCGATCCTGCCGAGCAGATCTGCCCGGCATTCTCGAAGATCGCGCCTATGACGCCGTCGAGGGCGCGTTGCCGGTCGCAGTCCGCCAGCACCACGACCGGCGACTTGCCGCCTAATTCCAGCACCACGCGGGTCACGTTATCGGCCGCCGCCTTCATGACGCCGATGCCGGTCGCGACCGAGCCCGTGAAAGTGACGTGGTCGACGCCTGGATGCGCGGCAAGCGGAGCGCCGACCTCGGCGCCGGTGCCAGTCACCACGCTGCACACGCCGTCCGGCAGGCCTGCCCGCTTCAGGATTTCGGCGAGCAGCAGTGCCGTGAAAGGCGTCTGCTCGGCCGGCTTGGCGACCACCGTGCAGCCGGCCGCCAGGGCCGGTGCGATACCCCGGGCGGCGGTGGCGATCGGATAGTTCCACGGAATGATCTGTGCCGCCACGCCGACCGGCTCGTGATGGCTGTAGCCGAGATAGCCAGGGCCGAGCGGGAAGGTGTCACCCTGCAGCTTGTCGCAGGCGCCGGCATAGTACTCGAAGGCCCGCGCGGCGCCGCGCACGTCGCCCTCGGCCTCGGCGAGCGGCTTGCCGCTATCCAGGCATTCGACGACGGCCAAGCGCGACGCCTCCTCACGGATGAGCTGGGCGGCGCGGGAGAGGATCCGCCCGCGCTCGGCGGCCGCCGTATCGCGCCAAGTGGATTCGAACGCGCGCCGGGCGCACTCAACCGCGGCGTAGACGTCGGCGCTATCGCCGCGCGCGAACTCCGCAAAGGGCTCGGCCGTGCCGGGATCGAAACTCTCCATGAGACGCCTGCCGATAGGGCCACAGAACGCCCCACCGACGAAGTGGCCCCGGGGCATGTCCGGCAGCGTGCCCGTCCGCATCGCGACAGCGGCGAATTTCTGGCTGCTAAGCACGGGCTCAGTTCTCCAGCCGGCTGATCTGATAGCTGCTCCTTGCCAGCCATTCCGGACTCACCTCGACACCCCAGCCCGGCCGGTCGGAGACCGTGGCATGGCCGTCCTCGATGGCGTAGGGCCAGTCGGCAAAGAGTCCCTCCTGCCAGGGATAGTAGTCCGCCCCCTCGATCGAGAACTCGAGGTACTTGCCAGCGTTTGGGATCGCGCGCAGCAGATGCATGGTGAATAGCGTGACCATGGACAGGTTGGCGCTATGGGGGGTGCACGGCAGCCCCGCCTCCCCAGCCAATTCTGCCACCCGCAGCGTGCTCGTCAGGCCGCCCAGGTAGCAGACGTCCGGCTGGATGATATCGACCACCCGGCCGGCGATCATGCGGCGCCAGTCGACCGGCGAGCAGTCCTGCTCGCCGCCGGCGACGTCGATGTCAAGAGCATCGGCGACCTGCTTGGTCTGCTCGTACTCCCAGTAGGGACAGGGTTCCTCGAAATGCGAGATGCCGTTGTCCGTCAGCATATGGCCCACCTCGATGGCGCGGTCCGGCGAGAAGCCGGAGTTGGCGTCGACGAGCAGGGCCACGGCATCACCCAGTTCGCGCCGCATGGTCGGCACGATCTCCTCGGTGCGGCCCGGCCACTCATCGACGTTGCGACCGCACTCCGCGCCGATGCGGAATTTGAAGGCATCGAACCCGACGCGGTCACGCAACCGCTTCAGCCGCTCGGCCTCCTCGGCCGGCCCGATGTCCCGCTTCATGGACGAGGCATAGGCACGCAGCCGGCCCGGCGTGCCGCCGATCAACTCGCAGACGGCCTTGCCTTCCCGCTTGCCGCGCAGGTCCCACAGCGCAGTATCCAGCCCGCCGATCGCGCGGCGCAGGTAGGAGCCCGGAAACTTGTGCTCGCGCTCCGGGATGATGTCGACGAAGTAGTCGATCTCGAGCGCGCTCCTGCCGAGCGCGTGGGGCGCCACCTGGCGGTGGACGACCTGTGCGGTGATGTCCGCATTGTAGGGCGCGACCTGCCCCCAGCCCTCCCCACCATCGACCGTCCGCACCCGCACGAAGCACACGAACTGGTCCGTGAAGGTCTCGATGCTCGCGATTTCCATGGCTTTCCCGGCAGGTTCTCGAGGGGGCTGGTCCGACCGCACACGATAAACAGAATTGGACTTGATTTAAGGTCCATTATCGTTCGATCTATAGTCCAATCCAAAGGGAGCCAGAGGCATGAAGACGAATGGGGGAGCCTTGCTGTCATCCCTGCGGATCGACCGGGCATCCGACCGCAAGATCAGCATTCAGCTTTACATGGGCCTCAAGGAAATCCTGCTCTCCGGCGGCGTGATGCCCGGCGAGCGGCTGCCAGCGAGCCGAACCCTGGCAAAGGAAATCGGCGTCTCCCGCACCACCGTGATCGACGCCATCGACCGGCTGACGGCGGAAGGCCTTCTGGAGGCCCGGGTCGGCGCCGGCACCTTCGTGAGCCGGGTGCTTTCCGGCCGCCGGGGCGTCGCGCTGGCAGCGCAGCCCGGGACAGCCGGTGCCGTGGCGCCGCGCCTGTCGCATGCCGCAACCCATGCCCAGAGACTCTTCGCGCCGCGCTCCTGGCTGCCGCACAAGTCCCAGGCTTTCATCACCGCCCTGCCGGCGCTCGACCTTTTCCCGATGGCGCACTGGGCGCGCCTCTCGGCCCGCCACTGGCGGGCCGGCCGCGAGGAGGTCATGGGCTACGGCCACCCGTCCGGATACCAAGGCCTGCGCGAAGCGATCGCGACCCACCTCAACGCCGCACGTGGCATCAAGTGCAGTCCGGACCAGGTCTTCATCGTCTCCGGCGCGCAGCAGGCCTTTTTCCTGATCAGCGCCTTGCTGCTCAATCCCGGTGACCACGTCTGGTTCGAGAACCCGGGCGCTATCGGCGCGCGCAACGCCTTCGTCGCCAGCGGCGCCAGCATCGTGCCCGTCGAGGTCGACCAGGAGGGCCTCAGCGTGGCCGACGGCCTCGCCAAGGCGCCGCATTTCCGCATCGCCTTTGCAACACCCTCGCATCAGCAGCCGCTCGGCCACGTCATGAGCCTGCCGCGCCGGATCGCCCTGCTGCGGGCGGCGGAGGATGCCGACGCCCTGATCGTCGAGGATGACTACGACGGCGAGTTCTACTACGGCAGCCAGCCGCAGCCACCGCTGAAGAGCATCGACACGCAGGAGCGGGTGATCTATGTCGGCACCTTTTCGAAATCGCTGTTCCCTTCCCTGCGGCTCGGCTTCATCCTCGTACCGCGCGGCCTGGTGGATACCTTCGCGGAGGTCAGCGCCTCCTGGCTGAGCGGCGTGCCGACGGCGACCCAGGCCATCGTCACCGACTTCATGAACGAGGGCCTGTTCTCGACCCACATCCGGCTCATGCGCCGGGCCTACAAGGCGCGCCACGACGCCCTGGTCGAAGCGATGGCGGCCCTCTCGACGCGCATCGACCTGCAGGCAACCGCCAGCGGCTTCCATACCGTGGGCCTCCTGCCGGACGACGCCGACGAGGAGCGCATCGTCGCCGGCGCGCACGAAAGGGGCATCATCGTCGCCGCGCTGTCGCGCTACTGCATGACGCCGATCGGCCGCAAGGGCCTCGTCCTCGGCTTCGGCGGTGTCACCCCGGATGAGATCCGCCGGGGCGTGAAAACGCTGCGGACCCTGCCGGATCTGGCGTCGTGAATTGGTCTGCCTCTATATCGGTAATGGATATATTTCCCAGTCCAATAATGCCCTAGGATTTTGCTACCAATTTGCCGGCGCGTCGGCCCGGACGCCCGGTCAAAACCGGGAGGCACGAATGAAAATAGGGAAACTGTCCGCGGCCCTGCTGGCCGCCACCATGCTGACCGCCACGAGCACGGCGCAGGCCGAGACGCTGCGGCTGCTGACCTGGGGCGGCTACGCACCCGAGGAAGTCATTCAGAAGTTCGAGGAGAAGTATCCCGACATCGACGTCGCGGTGACCCTCTCCAACAACGAGGAGATGATCGCCAAGCTGCGTGCGACCGGCGGCGCCGGCTTCGATCTGGCCCAGCCGAGCCACGACCGCATCTACGCCGCTCACCTCGAGTACAGCATCTACAAGCCCATGGACCTGTCGAAGATCGACACCTCGGTCATGGAACCCAAGCTGCTGGACGGGGTGAAGGCCAACACCACCATCGACGGCCAAGTCTACGCGGTGCCGCACCAGTGGGGCACCTCCGGGCTTATGGCGGACAAGTCAAAGGCGCCCGAAATCAAGAGCTGGGGCGACCTTTGCGATCCGCAGTACAAAGGCAAGACCTCGATGCGCCTCAGGCGCACCATCCTGCTGGGGACCGCCTTCGCCATGGGCGAGGACCCTTTCGCCGCCTATGCGGACCTGGGCAAGTACCAGGCAATCCTCGACAAGGTCGTCGACAAGCTGATCGCCTGCAAGGAGAACGTGAAGGCCTACTGGCAGGGCGGCGACGATCTGGCGGCCCTCATGCTCTCCGGCGAAGTGGTCGCTTCGGAGACCTGGGACTCCACCGCCTACAAGCTCTACAGCCAGAACCCCAACATTGTCTTCGTGCCGCCGGCGACTGGCGCGCTGGCCTGGATCGACACCTTCGTGCTGCCGCGCAAGGGTGAGGCCGACGAGGCCGCCTACAAGTGGATCAACTTCGTCCTGCAGCCAGAGATCGTGAAGATCATGTCGGCCAGCACTGGCGGCACCGCCGCGGTCAAGGGCGGCAAGGACCTGCTGCCGGACGACAAGAAGGCGGCGGTGAATGCGGCCTTCACCGACGCGGACATGGCCAACCTGAAGTTCTTCGCCAACATTCCTCCCGGCGTCGAAGACATGGAAGGCAAGGCGCTCGAGAAGATCAAGGCCGCGACCGGCGGCTGAGCGAGCGTGCTATAGTCGGAGACGCCGCCTCGGCCTGAGGGGCGGCGTCTCCTCTTTTCCGGCGATCGCAGGTTCCGCACGAGCATGACGGCTTCATCCGAATTCGACCTCGAGTGCGAGGCGGTCTCCAAGAGCTTCGGGCCGGTCCGCGCGGTCGACGAGGTCTCCGTCAAGATCCCCAGCGGCTCGTTCTTCTCCATCCTCGGCCCATCGGGCTGCGGCAAGACGACCCTCATGCGCATGATCGCCGGCTTCGAGGACCCCTCCTCCGGCGACATTCGCATCAAGGGCCGCTCGGTGGTCGACGTGCCGCCGAACAAGCGCAACGTGAAGATGGTGTTCCAGCATCTCGCGCTGTTCCCGATGATGAACGTCTACGAGAACATCGCCTACGGCCTGCGCTGCAACGGCGTCGGCAAGGCCGAGATCGGGCGCAGAGTGACCGATGTGCTGGAGCGCATCGCCCTGCCCGATGTCGGCGAGCGGCAGATCCACCAGCTTTCCGGCGGGCAGAAGCAGCGCATCGCGATCGCCCGCTGCATGGTGCTCGACCCCGACGTGCTGCTGCTCGACGAGCCGCTCGGCGCCCTCGACCTGAAGCTGCGCGAGGCCATGAAGATCGAGCTGAAGCTGCTGCAGCATCAATTCAACACCACGTTCGTCTACATCACCCACGACCAGTCCGAGGCGCTGGTCATGTCGGACCGGGTGGCCGTCATGAACAACGGCCGGTTCGAGCAGATCGGCACGCCGCAGGAGCTCTATCACCGCCCGGCGAGCGCCTTCGTGGCCGGCTTCGTGGGCGACGCCAACCGCTGGTCCGGCCGGGTCGTCGAGGTCAGCAACCCGCATGCCAGAATCGAGACCAGCGCTGGCCTCAGCGCGCTCTGCGCGCTCGGCAACGGCCAGAAGCTGCGGCCCGGCGACCGCGTCGAGGTCTTCGTGCGACCGGAGTTCATCCGCGCCGAGCGGCTGAACGGCGCGCCGACGCCCGACGGCAACGGCCTGACCGGGACGGTCGACAGCCTGCTGTTCAACGGCGCCAACAGCCGCGTCCTGGTGCGCTCCAAGAATGCCGAGCTGATCGAGGCCGACGTCACGCTGACCGGCGGCGCCGACGACCTGAAGCCCGGCGAGGCCGTGCGGCTCAGCTGGTCGCCGGAGCAGGCGAAGTGCTTCGCCGCGGAGGCGGCGACCGCGTGAGGCAAAGCGACTTCCGCCGGCTCTCGCTGATCCTGCTGTTTGCGCCCTTCGCGCTGTGGATCCTGCTGCTCATCGTGTTGCCGCACATCGGCATGGGCGTGCTGGCGCTGCGCGAGAAGGTCGCCCCGCGCGTCTACGAGTTCGGCTTCGGCAACTTCCTGGAGTTCATGCACGAGCCGATCTATTGGAACACCCTGATCCGCACCGGCAGCATGTCCCTGCTGGTGACCGCGCTGGCGCTGCTGATCGGCTTTCCGATCGCATACTACATTGCCAAGATCGCCGGCCCGCGCTCGCGCGGCGCGCTGTTCCTGGTCTGCCTCATCCCGCTCTGGGTCAGCGACCTGATCCGTGCCTTCGGCTGGATCCTGCTGCTGCGCGAGACCGGCGTCATCTCCAGCGCCCTGCAGGCGGCCGGCCTGATCGACGCGCCGGTCGAGCTGCTCTACAACGACGCGACCGTCGTGATCGGCCTCGTCTACACCGTCATCCTGTTTATGATCGTGCCGCTGGTCTCGACCCTCGACGGCATGGACAACGCGATGATCGAGGCGGGCTACAACCTCGGCGGCAACGGCTTCACCGTGTTGCGCCGCATCATCATCCCCTATGCCATGCCGGGCATCGTCGCCGGCTGCATCATCGTCTTCATGCTGACGGCCGGCAGCTACCTCACGCCGATCCTGCTCGGCGGCAAGTACTCGAGCTGGTTCACCGAGACCATCTACCAGCAGTTCATCACCCGCTACAACTGGGAGGGCGGCGCGGCCTTCGGCTTTCTACTGCTCGCCTTCACCTCGGCGGTGGTCTGGATCGGCCTGAAGCTGTCGAGACAGACCCTCGCCGGCACCGTGGCGAAGAGCTGAGGCGGGACCGGCGCGATGCTGCAACGCAAGCAGACTTGGGGTTTCCTGCTCGGCTACCAGGCCTACGTGCTGGCCTTCTTCGTGTTCCTGGCGGCGCCTCTGGTGGCGGCGGCCGCCTTCGCCTTCAACGACTCGCTGTTCCCCGCGCTGCCCTGGCGCGGCTTCACCCTCGACTGGTTCTTCAACGACAGCGAGCCGAAGCTCGGCATGTTCCACGACCGCCGCCTGCTGCGCGGCCTCTACTACTCCTTCGTCATCGCAACGGGGGTCGCGCTGCTCTCCGTGTTCGTCGGAACCTGCAACGCCTTCCTCTTCGTGCGCCGTGAGTTCCCGGCCAAGAACTTCCTCTACATCGTCATGGTGGTGCCGCTGGTGATCCCCGGGGTCATCCTCGGCATCTCCATCCTGGTGCTTGCCAGCTCGATCGCCAACGGCCTGGAGGAAGGCTACGGCATCGATCTCGGATTCCTGCGCCCGGGCATCTTCCTGGTGGTGCTTGGGCAGTTCTCCTTCATCGCCACCATCACCTCGCTGGTCATCACCGCGCGCCTCAGGAAGTTCGACGCCACCATGGAGGAGGCCGCCCTCAATCTCGGCGCCAGCCGGCTCCGCGTGCTCGCGACCATCACCCTGCCCTACCTGCGCCCGGCGATGATCGCCGCGGGCATCGTCGCCTTCCTGGTGTCGTTCGAGAACTTCAACACGACGCTCTTCCTGGTCGGCTCGGAGACGCCGCTCACCATCACCATGTTCGACCGCATGGCCAAGGCCGGCTCTACGCCGGTGCTGAACGCCATCTCCTTCTTCCTGATCGTTGGATCCGGCCTGCTCGCCCTGGTGTCGGTCGTGGTCCAGCGGGACCGTTCCGGCGGCTAGGCGATCTTGGACAGCTACGACTACATCATCGTCGGCGCCGGCTCGGCCGGCTGCGTCCTGGCGGCCCGCCTCACCGAGAGCGGCAGGCACCGGGTCCTGCTGCTGGAAGCGGGCCCAAACGACCGCCGCTTCTGGCTTCAGGTGCCAATCGGCTACGGCCGCACCTTCTACGATCGGCGGGTCAACTGGATGTACATGACAGAGCCAGTCGCCACCCTCGACGGCCGCCCGAGCTACTGGCCGCGCGGCAAGGTGCTCGGCGGCTCCAGCGCGATCAACGCCATGGTCTACGTCCGCGGCCAGGCGCAGGACTACGACGACTGGCGCGCCGCCGGCAATCCCGGCTGGGGCTGGGACGACGTCCTGCCGCTCTACAAACGCCTGGAGAACCACGCCTGGGGCGAGAGCGCATGGCATGGCGGCAGCGGTCCGGTCGGCATCGCCGCGCCCTCCGCCGAGTTGCACCCGATCTGCCAGGTCTTCCTGCGCGCCTGCGCGGAGGCCGGCCTGCCGCGCAACGCCGACTTCAACGGTGCCCAGCAGGAAGGCGCCGGCACCTATCACCTGACGATCAGGGACGGCCTGCGCATGTCGGCCGCGCGCGCCTACCTCTGGCCGGCGCGGCGGCGGGCGAACCTGCGCATCGAGACCGGTGCCGAGGCCACCCGCATCCTCTTCGAGGGCCGCCGCGCGGTCGGCGTCGAGTACCGCCAGGGCGGCCGCACGACGACCGCGCGCGCTGCCGCGGAAGTGATCGTCTCGGCGGGCGCGGTGAACACGCCGAAGCTGCTGCTGCTGTCCGGCATCGGCCCGGCGGAGGAGCTGCAGGCGCACGGCATCGCGCCGCTGGTCGACAGCCCCGCCGTCGGACGCGAGTTGCAGGACCACTTCGACGTCGGCCTGATCTACCGCACCACCGTGCCGACCCTGAACAACCAGCTGTACCCCTGGTGGGGGAAGGCCTGGGCCGGCATGAACTATCTGCTGGCGCGCCGCGGCCCGCTGGCCCTCAGCCTCAACCAGGCCGGCGGCTTCTTCCGCAGCCGTCCCGGCCTCGACCGGCCCAACATCCAGCTCTACTTTTCGCCGCTCAGCTACCTGAAGGCGCCGCCGGGCACGCGGCCGCTGATGAACCCCGATCCTTACGCGGCCTTCAACATGAGCGTGTCGCCCTGCCGCCCGACCAGCCGCGGCTTCCTGCGCCTGCGCTCGGCCGACCCCGACGCCAGCCCGGAGATTCATCCCGGTTACCTCGCGACCGACCACGACCGCCAGGAGGTGCTGGAGGGCTTGCGCTTCCTGCGCCGCCTCGCCGCCACGGCGACGCTGAGCGCCCTGATCGACGAGGAGATCCAGCCGCGCCCGGCCGGCGTCGATGACGACAGCCTGCTGGCCTTCGCCCGCGCGCACGGCGTCACGGTGTTCCACCCGGTCGGCAGCTGCCGCATGGGCACTGACAGCCGGACCTGCGTCGTCGACCCGTCCTTGCGCGTGCATGGACTCGAGGCCCTGCGCGTCGCCGACGCCTCGATCTTCCCCGCCTTACCGTCCGGCAACACCAACGCGCCGGCGATGATGACCGGCGAGAAGGCCAGCGACCTGATCCTGGGACGCGCCTAAAAGCCGAGGGCGTCGCGCCAGCGGTAGAATGCGACCGACGCAGGCAGGAACCACGGCCGGCCGCTGTAGAGCGGCCGAGTCGGAAAGCCGACGCCGTCAAAAGCCGTGCGGCCCTCCGGCCGGCCGAGCACCTGCTGCCCGATCCGGGTGCCGAGGTAGCCCGCCATCGAGACGCCAGAGCCGCAGTAACCCATCGCGTAGTGGATGCCGTCGCGGCAGCCGACGTGGGCGAGGGTGTCGAAGGTGTAGGCGACGAGGCCCATCCAGGAGTGGCTGACCAGCACCGCGGCGAGCTCCGGGAACAGCCTCACGAGGTCGCGGCGTAGGAGGGCGCCGCTGCGCCGCAGGTCGGTCTCGCCGCTGGTCACCCGCCCGCCGAACAGGATGCGGCTGCGGTCCGGCGACGGCCGGTAGTAGTAGACCACCTTCCGGGTGTCGCTGACGATGCGGTCGGTCGGCATCACGCGATCCATCACCGCCTTCGGCAGGGGCTCGGTCGCGATCATGTAGCTGCCGATCGGGATCACGCGGCGGCGCAGCCAGGGCGTCAGCGGGCCGGTATAGCCGTTGGTGGCAACGACGACCGCCCTCGCGCGCAGCTTGCCCTGCGGGGTGGACAGGAGGTGACCGTTGTCGTCGCGCTCGATGCCGCTTACCGGGCAGCGCGGAATCACCGACGCGCCGGCCGCCAGGACGCGGCTCAGGAGACCCTGGTGGAAGCGACCGGGATCGAGGCAGGCGTGCCGCTCGTAGACCACGCCGCCGTGATAGGCGTCGGTGCCGAGCTCGCGCCGCTGCTCTGCGCGCGGCACGGCGTGGGCCGGCACTTCGAGGCCCTTAGGCTGCCAGGCGATGGCGCTCGCCAGCCGCTCGTAGTGGCGCGCGCTGTGCGCAGCATGAAAGCGGCCGGGCACCTGGAAGTCGCAGTCAATCCCCTCCCGCACTACAAAATCGCCGATCCAGGCCAGGGCGTTCTGTCCCTCCTTCACGATGTTGAAGGCGGTCTCCCGGCCGTGGCGGCGCGCCAGCACGTCGTAGCCGGGCTTGATGGACGTGCTGATCTGCCCGCCGTTGCGCGAGCTGCAGCCCCAGCCGGCATCCTCGGCATCGAGCACCACGGTCGACCGGCCGCCGCGCGCCAGCTCGAGGGCGGCGCAGAGCCCCGTGTAGCCGGAGCCGACGACAGCCACGTCGACAGCCGGCGGCAGCGGCGTGCCGCCCAGCCCCGGCCGCGGCGTGCGGTCCCACCAATAGGGTGTCGTCACGAAGTCAGGGCTGAAGATTTCGGTCATAAGCACGCGCGAACCTCGGAAACGGCCATCCCGCCAAGCCCGATTCTTTCCCAGCAAGCCGGCGCGAGTAAGGGCCATTCTCAGCAAGCTGGCAGACCATCCCAACAGAAAAACTCACGGGCGCCGGCGCGTGGGCCAGCTTCATTGTAGCTGGCGCCTGACGGGGGCACCGAATTCTCAAGTCAAAAGTCGTAGAACAGCCGATGCTGCTGCGGCCTTCGTGGCAGCTGGAGAGTGGCATTGGTTAATTTCGTTTCCGTAAAGCGGGGTCGACTCCATCATTGTCCTCCTTCGAGTGGAGCAAGATTGGAGCGCTGCGGCTTCGGGCGGCGGATTTCGGGCAAAAAAAATGCCGGTAAGCTGTTGCTTTAGCGGCGTTTTGTGTCTGGTTGCGCGAGCACGCAACCGGCTGTGCCGAAACCGGCCGCGTTCTATTTTGCCTGTAGCCGAGGGTAACGGGAGGTGAGGCCACGTTCCGCCCCATTCTTGGCATCCGTTCGAACCTTCCCATCACGAGGCCTCGGGCTCGAGCGGTCGACGACCGGCGATATTCCCAACACCAGGCCCTCCTTGTAATATTGATATCGGAAGCGCATATTTCATTTGTCGACAGATGGCCAGATAATTTGGCTTCATGCCCAAGAAATTCGCGCCGCGCTGGAAATATACTTGCAGAAATGCGAGTTCAATCGATCGCGACTTCACAAGAATTTAGATCTATGTTTGAGAAGGGCCTTCCATGACCACGGGAACGGTGAAATGGTTCAATTCGCAGAAGGGCTTCGGCTTCATCGCACCTGACGACGGCGGCAGCGATGCCTTCGTCCACATCAGTGCCGTGGAGCGCTCCGGCCTCGGCGACTTGCGCGAGGATCAGAAGGTGAGCTACGAGCTCGTCTCCGACAGCAAGAGCGGCAAGATGTCGGCCGACAATCTCAAGGCTCTGGCCTAATCGCACTGCCGGCAGGCCCGGATCTCCGGGCTGGCCGGCAACCCAGCCCTGCCCCCCTCGACAGTAGCCGACCAGGATGTGAGGGAGCCGGTGTCTCGCCCGCCTTTTTTTTGGCCCCGGCGCCTCCAAGAGGCTGCGGGGTTTTTTTCCATCCGACCGCGAGACGGTCACGCGCCAAGGAGGCCCTGATGGCCAAAGGACAAAAACGCAGCAATCGTGAAGTCCGCAAGCCGAAGAAGGCGAAGCAGCCTGTGGCTCAATCAAGCAGCCCGCAGAAGGGGCTGACGGCTTCATTCGGAAGTCTCAAGAAGAAGCCCTGAGCCTGCGGAGGTGACTCGCCCGTTTACTGAGGCGACGGTCGCATCCAGGAACGCATTGCCCCGCTGAGCAAAAGCTTCAAGCGGGACCCGCTGGTCGAGGCCACAGCTGGGGACCGAGCCGCTGAACGCGAAGCAAGGTCGGTCAAACTAGGCGCTTGAGTCCCGCATGCGATGCAGGCAGATACCTAGGTATATTCCGGGCCTGCTCACCGGCACGGTTCTCCGGTAGAATCACGGAGTTTCAAGGTTGCACGCCTAAGGCCGCCGAGGTGGCGGCCGGCCGCGGCACCTGAAGTCCTTGCCCGATACCGGCCACCGGGAGTGCCTGACCATGTCCAGAAAGTTTCTATTCGTCTCTTCCATTGCCCTTGGCTTGGCGATGATCGCGCCCGGCTGTTCCTCGTCCCCCAAGCAGGAAAGCACCGGGGAGTACATCGACAGCAGTGCGATTACGACCAAGGTGAAGGCCGACCTGCTCGCCGAACCTGGCCTGAGCTCGATGCAGATCAGCGTCGAGACCTACAAGGACGTTGTCCAGCTCAGCGGATTCGTCGACAGCGACGACGTCAAACGCCGCGCCGGATCGGTCGCCCTG
>WHTV01000091.1 GCA_009377535.1 Kiloniellaceae bacterium | reverse complement strand
TGCCCAGCGGGCTTCCTGACGCGATGACGCTCCGCCATAGTTTGAGAAATCCGGGTTAAGACGGCGCCTGCGGCGCTGGCCTTCAGATGTTTTCGAGCGCGCCGATGTCGGCGCGATGCGGCAGGTCGGCGCCGCGCCGCGTGCAGGTCACGGCAGCGGCCTCTGCGGCAAAGGTCAGGAGACCCCTGAGGCTGTCCTCGGTCAAGTCGTCGAGACGCGCCGGTGCGAGGCGGCCCGCTTCCGCGAGGCCCGTCAGCAAGGCCGCCTGGTAGCTGTCGCCGGCCCCTACGGTATCCACGACCTCGATCGCCCGGCCGGCCAGGTCGACGCGGCTCGATCGCGTCCAGGCCGCCGCACCGTCACCGCCGCGGGTGATCACCACCAGCCGCACGCCCTGCGCCAACCAGGCCATGGCCGCCTCGTCGTGGGAGCGGCCTGGGTAAAGTAAATCAAGGTCTTCCGAGCTGATCTTAAGAAGGTGGACGGACTTGGCGAGGATCTCCACCCGGCGGCGCCAGACTGCCGGATCGGGGACCACCGTGAGCCGCACGTTGGGATCGTAGGACACCAGGCGGTCGCGACACTCGCGCGCGGCCAGCTGGGCCAGTGCCTCGCCGATGGGCTCCAGCACCGTGGCGATGGAGCCGATGTGGACGCCGGCGATGCCGGCAGCGAGCTGCGGCAGATCGGCCACCTCGACGGCGCTATAGGCGGGCGTCTCGGGATAGAAGGCATAGGCCGGCACGCCCTCGGCGTCGAGGTCGACGAGGCTGAAGGCGGTCGGGTGGAGCGACTTCACGGCGTGGTTCAGGCCGATGCCCTCGGCGCGCATGAAGGACAGCAAGCGCCGCCCGAGCACGTCATCGGCAAGGCCGGTGAAGAACTCGACGGGCTGGCCGAGGCGCGCAAGGCCGATGGCCACGTTGTAGGGCGAGCCGCCGGGCCGCGCGTCCAGCGCCAGCCCGCCGGATCGCTGGCCGGCCACGAAGATATCGAAGAGGGCTTCCCCGCAGACCAGGAACATCGGCTAGACCTCGCTGCCCGGGCCGAGCAGATCCAGCTCCCGGCGCTGCGCGTGCATCTTCAGGAAGACCGCATAGTCGCGGTCGAAGCGCGCCCGGGCGGCGGGCTTGGGCTGCCGTTGACGGCCGCCGCGCTGCATGCCCCCGGCGGCCTCTGCGAGGCTGGGATAGAAGCCCGCCGCGGTCGCCGCCACCATGGCGCTGCCGAGCAGCACGGCATCCTCGGCGGCCGGCTCGATCACCGTGCAGCCGGCGGCGTCGGCGTAGAGTTCCATGAGCAGCGGATTCTTCAGGTGGCCGCCGGTCACGTGCAGGGTGTCGATGCCGTAGCCGCGCGCGTTTAGCGCTTCCAGAATGTGGCGCACGCCCAGCGCGATGCCGACGGCGCTGCGCCAGTAGAGCCGGCAGAGGCTGTCGAAGGAGGCGTCGAGGGTGAGTCCGCTGATGACGCCCACCGCCTGGGGATCGGCCAGCGGCGAGCGGTTGCCGTGGAAGTCCGGCAGCACGTGCAGCCGTCCGGCGAGCTCGAGCCCCTCCTTCTGCCGCAGTTCCGTCACCCGCTCGGCGATGCGGCGGTGCATGGCGCCGTCGGGCGTGCCGCCGGCGCCGTGCCAGCGGATGATGTGGTCGAGCAGCGCGCCGGTCGCCGACTGGCCGCCCTCGTTCAGCCAGCAGTCGGGCAGCACGGCGCCGTAATACGGCCCCCAGACCCCCTGCGTCGGACGCGCCTCGGCGGAGAGCGCTACGACGCAGCTCGACGTGCCGGCGATGAGCGCAAGATGGCGGTCGATGGCGCTGCGGTCGGCGGCATAGGCGCCGAGCACTCCCAGCGCGCCGGCATGGGCGTCGATGAGGCCGGCGCCGACCCGGCAGGCAGTGGTGAGACCGAGGTCCGCGGCCGCCTCGGCCGTCAGCGGCCCGAGGTCCTCGCCGATCGGGCTCGCCGCTGCCGGCAGCCCGCCGCGCTCCAGCATGTCGGGAAGACCGACGGTCTCGAAGAAATCCTGCTGCCAAGCCGGGCTTTCGTGGCCGAGGTATGTCCACTTGCAGGTCACGGTGCACTGCGAACGGTCCGTGCTGCCGCAGGCCTTCCAGCTCAGGAAGTCGGCGAGATCGAAGAACTGGCCGGCTGCGGCCCAGCACTGCGGCAGGTTGCGCCGCAGCCACATGAGCTTCGGCGTCTCCATCTCCGGCGACATCACGCCGCCGATATAGTCGAGCACCCGGTGGCCGGTCGCTGTGCATTCCTCGGCCTCGGCCAGAGCGCGGTGGTCGAGCCAGACGATGGTGTCCCAGCGCGCCTCGCCCGACGTCGAGACGCTGAGCTGCCGGCCCGCCCGGTCGCGCACCACCAGCGAGCAGGTGGCATCGAACGAGATGCCGGCGACGTCGCCCGCCCGCGCGCCGGCCGCCGCCAGGGCGGCGCGTACCGCCGTGCCGACCGCCGACCAGATCTGCTCGGAGTCGTGCTCGCTGTGGTTGGTCTGCGGCTGGTGCAGATCGATGGGCTGCTCGCCCCGGCCCAGCAGCGCGCCCTCCCGGCTCAGCACGCCGGCCCGGGCACTGCCGGTGCCGACATCCACGCCCACCACCAATTCGCCCATCAGGAAACCTTCCGGCCTTTCTCCAAACCGCGCAGCAGACCGGGGAGGCCCAGCATATCGTCCAACATCCCGTGCGGCTTCAGTGCCGCCAGGCGGCGACGGTGGGACGCGAGGCGCGCATGGCTGCCGCCGGTAAATCCGACGACCCGCATGCCGGCCCGCAGCGCGGCACTGACGCCCGCCGGGCTGTCTTCCACCACCATACAACGCCCGGGCGCAACTTGCATCCGCTCCGCAGCATGAAGAAAGAGGTCGGGCGCCGGCTTGCCGTGAGTGACCATCGTCGCGCTGAAGACATCGTCGCCGAAGTATCCGGCCAGCCCGGTAACCTCCAGGGACAGGCGGATGCGCTCGGGCTGGCTGGACGAGGCGACGCAGAAGGGCCGGCGGAGGCTTTCGAGCGTGGCGGCAACACCCGGGATCGGCTGCAGGTCGCTGCGGATCACGGCGTTGAGGTCGCGGCGCATGCGCTCCAGGGCGTCGTCGCCGAGATCGACATCGTAGTCGCGGCGCAGGATGTCGCAGACCGAGGCGAGGCTGCGGCCGAGGAAGGCCTCGTAGGCCCGCTCCGGCGCCAGCTCCGCCCCGGCGCGCGAGAGCATCTGCAGCAGGACGCGCATGGCCAGGGGCTCGCTGTCCACCAGCACCCCGTCGCAGTCGAAGATGACCAGCTCGATCGACGCCGCCCGCATCGCGGGCTTACCAGCAGGTATAGCCGCCGTCGGCCACGACGATGGCGCCGGTGACCAGGCTGGCGGCGTCGGAGGCGAGGAAATGCACCACCGAGGCGATCTCCTCGGGCTGGCCGACGCGGCCCATCGGGGTCATGTCCAGCCAGACCTTGTACATCTCCGGGTTCTCCTTGATGCCGAAGGAGGTCAGCGGCGTTTCGATGTAGGTGGGTGCCACGGCGTTGACCCGCACGCCGCGCGCGCCCCACTCGGCCGCCAGCGAGCGGGTCAGGTGGTGCACCGCCGCCTTGGAGGCATTGTAGAAGGACTGCGGCTGCGGCTTGTTCACGATGAGGCCCGACATCGAGCCAATGTTCACGATGGAGCCGCTGCCCTGCGCCAGCATCTGCCGGCCGAAGGCCCGGCAGCACCAGAACAGGCCGTCGACATTCACCTCCATGTGGAAGCGCCAATGCGCGTCGCTGGTGTCCTCGGCGCGCACGTCGCTCCTGGCCACCCCCGCGTTGTTCACCAGGATGTCGATGCGGCCGTGATCCTCCGCCACCTTGGCCGCCACGGCGTCGACCGAGGCAGACTTGGTGACATCCAGCGCGACACTCTCGACGTCGAGGCCCTGCCCGACCAGCGCCGCCGCACAGGCTTGCGCGCGCTCCGGCACCACTTCGGCGATCACTACCTTGGCCCCGGCCTCTCCCAGCGCCTGGGCGCAGGCAGCCCCGATGCCCTGTCCGCCTCCGGTGACCACGGCGACGCGGCCGTCCAGCTTCAGTTTTTCGAGATACATTCGACCAGGCCTTTCAGCTCAACCAGTTGCCGCCGTCCACGTTATAAGTTTGGCCGACGATGTAATCGCTCTCGGCGCTCGCCAGGAAGACCGCCATTCCGGTCAGATCCTCGGCGCGCCCCATTCGGCCATAAGGCACCTCTTCCCCGACCAGGCGCCTCTTTTCTCCGAGCGGGCGCTTTTCGTATTTCGCGAAGAGGGCATCGACGCCCTCCCAGTGCTCGCCATCCACCACGCCGGGGGCGATGGCGTTCACGTTGATGCGATGGGCGATGAGATTGAGGGCGGCCGACTGGGTCAGGCTGATGACCGCCGCCTTGGATGCACAATAGACCGCCACCAGCGCCTCGCCGCGCCGCCCGGCCTGGCTCGCCATGTTGATGATCTTGCCGCCGCGGCCCTGGCGGATCATGGCACGGGCCGCCGCCTGGAGGGTGAAGAGCGCCCCTGCGACGTTGACCGAGAACACCCGCTCATAGCTGGCACGGGTGATCTCGACGATGGGCGCAAGATCGAAGAGGGCGGCGTTGTTCACCAGGATGTCGAGGCCTCCGGCACGATGCTCCACCGCCGCCACCGCCGCCTCGATCGAGGCCTGGTCGGTGACGTCGAGGGCGACTGCGAAGGCCTGGCGGCCGATCGCCGCCGCGGCGGCCTCGGCGCGCGGCAGGTCGATGTCACCGAGCGCCACAACGGCGCCCTCGGCGGCGTAGGTCTTGGCAAAGGCGAGGCCGATGCCGCGCGCCGCGCCGGTGATCAGTGCGGTCTTGCCCTCCAGACGTTGCATCAGATCGCCGTGCCTTCGCCGTCGAAGCGGTGGATGCGCTCGGGCGGCGGGGTCAGCCAGACGCGGTCGCCATGATGGATGTTGAGTTCGCCGCTGATCCGCGCCGTCACCTGGCCGATGCCCTCCACCTGCACGTGGAGGAAGGTGTCGGATCCGAGGTGTTCTGCGACACCGACCACGCCCGCCCACTCGCCGCTCTCGGTCGACAGCTGGATATGCTCGGGCCGCACGCCGATGGTCCGGGCGTTGTATTTCGCTGCAGGCGCACCCTCGATGAGGTTCATCTTGGGCGAGCCGATGAAGCCGGCCACGAAGACGTTGGCCGGATTGCGGTAGAGCTCGAGCGGCGAGCCGACCTGCTCGATGCGCCCGGCGTGCAGCACCACGATCTTGTCGGCCATGGTCATGGCTTCCACCTGATCGTGGGTGACGTAGATCATGGTGGTCTTCAGCGACTGGTGCAGCTCGCTGATCTCCAGGCGCATGTTCACCCGCAGGGCGGCATCGAGATTGGACAGCGGCTCATCGAAGAGAAAGGCCTCGGGTTCGCGGACGATGGCGCGGCCGATGGCGACGCGCTGGCGCTGGCCGCCGGAGAGCTGGCCTGGGCGGCGGTCGAGATAGTCGGTGAGGTTCAGCGTCCGCGCTGCCGCCTCGACCTTGGCCTTGATGTCGGCTTCGGGCATGCCGGCCATCTTCAGAGGAAAGGCGATGTTCTTGTAAACGCTCATATGCGGATAGAGGGCGTAGGACTGGAACACCATGGCGAGGCTTCGGCGGGCCGGCGCCAGGCCGGTGGCGTCGACGCCATCGATGCGGATGGTGCCCGAGCTGACGTCCTCCAGCCCGGCGATGAGCCGCAGCAGGGTCGACTTGCCGCAGCCGGACGGCCCGACGAAGACGACGAACTCGCCGTGGGCGATCTCCAGGTCGACCCCCGGGATCACCTTCACGCCGCTGAATTCCTTGGTCACCTTCTCCAGGGTGATGGCGCCCATGATATTTCCCCCTATTTGACCGCGCCGAAGGTCAGGCCACGGACCAGCTGCTTCTGGCTGAACCAGCCCATGACCAGGATCGGCGCGATGGCGAGCGTCGAAGCCGCCGACAGCTTGGCCCAGAAGAGGCCTTCCGGGCTCGAGTAGGATGCGATGAAGGCGGTCAAGGGAGCCGCCTGGGACGACGTCAGGTTCAAGGTCCAGAAGGCCTCGTTCCAGGCCAGGATGATGTTGAGAAGCAGCGTCGAGGCGATGCCTGGCACCGCCATCGGCGTCAGCACGTAGACGATCTCCTTGCCCAGCGAGGCGCCGTCCATGCGGGCCGCCTCCAGGATCTCGCCCGGGATTTCTTTGAAGTAGGTGTAGAGCATCCAGACGATGATCGGCAGGTTCATCATCATCAAGACGGCGACCAGCGCGATACGGGAATCCAGCAGGCCGAGAGACTGGCAAATCAGGTAGATCGGCATCAGCACGCCGACCGCCGGCAGCATCTTGGTGGAGAGCATCCACATCAGGATATCCTTGGTGTGCTTGCCCGGCGAGAAGGCCATTGCCCAGGCCGCCGGAATCGCCACCAGCAGCCCGAGTCCCGTGGAACCCAGAGAGATCACCACGGAGTTCATGGCGTGCCTGAGGTAGTTGGAGCGTCTCTGGACCTCGAAGTAGTTCTCCAGGCTCCACTCGAAGAACAGCAGGCTCGGGGGCGTGGCGATGGCCTCGCCTTCCGTCTTGAAGCTGGTGAGAATGGTCCAGAGGATCGGGAAGAACAGCGTCAGGCCGACCAGCCAGGCGAAGGCGGTGAAGGCAATCTTGCGGTTGCGGGTGGCTTCGCGGGCCATGGCTCAGGCCTCCAGGTTCTTGCCGATCATGCGGATCAGGAAGACGGCTACAATGTTGGCGAGGATAATCGCCACCACGCCGCCGGCCGAGGCGCTGCCGACGTCGTACTGCAGCAGAGCCTGGATGTAGATCAGGTACGGCAGGTTGGTGCTGGCGATACCCGGCCCGCCCCCGGTCGTCACCAGGATCTCGGCGAAGACCGAAAGCAGGAAGATGGTCTCGATCAGGGTGACGGCGGTCAGCGCCCGCGCCAGGTGCGGCAGGGTGATGTGGAAGAAGATGGAGACCGGCCCGGCGCCGTCCATCTCCGCCGCCTCCTTCTGCTCACGGTCGAGCGACTGCAACGCGGTCAGGATGATAAGGGTGGCGAAGGGCAGCCAGCCCCAAGCGACGATAACGGTGATGGAGAACAGCGGCAGCGTGGCGAGCCAGTCGACCGGCTCGAAGCCGAGGCCGCGCGCGATCCAGGCGAAGAGGCCGTTCACCGGGTGCATCAGCATGTTCTTCCACACCAAGGCGGAAACCGTCGGCATGACGAAGAAGGGCGCGATGACCAGCAGGCGCACGATGCCGCGTCCCCAAAACGGCTGGTCGAGCAAGATGGCGAGGAAGGTCCCGCCCACCACCGTGGCCAGCAGGGTGCCGCCGACCAGCAGCAGGGTGTTGCCCAGGGCGACGAAGAAGGCCGGATCGGTGAGAAAGAACTCGTAGTTGCCGAAGCCGGTAAAGACCTCCATGCCCGGCATCAGCAGATTGTAGCGCAGGAAGGAGAAGTAGAGAGTCATGCCGAGCGGCACGATCATCCAGACCAGCAGCATGACGACGGCGGGCGCCATCATGAAACGGGCGGCGGTCTGGGTCTGCAACGTGGCCATGACACCGATCCCCTTCGACAGCCGCGCTCTCACCGGATGCGCAGAGGCACCGGAAGCGCAGAAGCAAATGCAGGAAGCGAAGAAAAATGCGGGCCGCCCGTGGCACGGAAGGCAGGCGGCCCGCCGGGAGGATACGCCTTACTTGATGTAGCCGCTGCGCTTCATCTCACGCTCGGTAAGCTGCTGGGCATTCTGCAGCGCCTGATCGGACGTGATCTGGCCGGCCAGGGCAGCGGAGAACTGCTGGCCGACGGCCGTGCCGATGCCCTGGAACTCGGGGATCGCCACGAACTGAACGCCGACGTAGGGAACCGGATCGACCGTCGGGTTGTTCGGATCGGCCGCCTTGATGGACTCCAGGGTCATCTCGGCGAAGGGGGCAGCCTCCTGGTAGGCCGCGTTCTCGTAGAGCGACGTGCGGGTGCCTGGCGGCACGTTGGCCCAGCCTTCCTTATCGGCGACCAGCGTCGCGTAGCCCTTGCCGGTGGCCCAGGCGATGAACTTCTGCGCCGCCTCGACCTTTTCGGAGCCCGCCGGCACCGCCAGCGACCAGGCCCAGAGCCAGTTGCCGCGCTTGCCGAGGCCGTTGTCCGGCGCCAGGGCAAAGCCGACCTTGTCGGCGACCTTGGACTCCTTCGGGTTGGTCACGAAGGAGGCCGCCACGGTGGCGTCGATCCACATGCCGCACTTGCCGGTCTGGAACAGCGCCAGATTCTCGTTGAAGCCGTTCGAGGAGGCACCCGGAGGGCCGGCGTCCTTCATCAGGCCGATGTAGAAGTCCAGGGTGTCCTTCCAGGCCGCCTGGTCGAACTGCGGCGCCCAGTTCTCATCGAACCAGCGCGCGCCGAAAGAGTTGGCGGTGGCCGTCAGGAAGGCCATGTTCTCGCCCCAGCCGGCCTTGCCGCGCAGGCAGATGCCGTAGACTTCGTTCGGCTTGTCGGTGATCTTGCGGGCCGCCTCGGCGACGAAGTCCCAGCTCGGCGCGTCGGGCATTTCCAGCCCTGCCTTCTCGAAGAGGTCGGTGCGATACATCACCATGGAGCTCTCGCCGTAGAACGGCGCGGCATAGAGCTTGCCCTCGTAGGTGAGGCCGTCGCGGATCGCCGGCAGCAGGTCGGCTTCGTCGTAGTCGGCCCCGAGGCCGTCCAGCGGCACCAGCCAGCCCTGCTTCGCCCAGATCGGCACCTCGTAGGTGCCGATGGTCATGATGTCGTACTGGCCGCCCTTAGTGGCGATATCCGTGGTCACCTTCTGGCGCAGGGCGTTCTCCTCCATGGTGACCCACTCGACCTCGATGTCGGGGTTCTGCGCCTTGAAGTCGTCCGTCAGCTTCTGCATGCGGATCATGTCGCCGTTATTCACCGTTGCGATGGTGAGAGTGGTGGCGGCAAGGGCCTGGCTGGCGAGCAGCGTCGCGGCGCAGGTCCCCATGAGCACTGGCATGAGTCTCATTGCTTCATTTCCTCCCCAAGGCGTTGTTGAGCAATTGCCTACGTTCGGAGCAATTACTCACATACAGGCGCGGCGCGTCAAGGCAGATTCGTCGCTGCACTGCACAAGCAGCGCCCTGTCCGCGCGACGAAGCCTAGAGATTGACGGCGGGATTCAGTGTGTTAGCGGCCGGCCAAAAGTTTCTCGGCCGTCCACTCGTCGGTGATCAGGCCGTTGACCAGCGGCCTGCCGACCGACACGCGGATTCCCGGCAGCTTGGCTGCGCCCTTGGCCACGGCAATGACAAGCGAGCGCTCCGGCGAGGGCAACGGCGCCGAAGCCACGCGCGCGTTGGTCAGTCCCTCGATCATCCGGCCCTCTGCATCGAAGGCCCAACCGAGGATCTCCACTACCGCGCCGGCCTTTCTCAACGCTGCCAGTTCGGCCTTACTGATGAAGCCATCCTCCTGCAGCGGTGCCTTGGGTGACAGCTCGCCGATGCCGAGGAAGGTGACGTCGGCCTGAGCCGCCAGTTCCAGAGTGGTGTGAACGATGATCTGCTGGTGCAGGAGGTCGCGCTCCTGCGGCGAGGCGGCCACCACCGGCATCGGCAGGGGGTAGTGGCGTGCGTTCACCACGTCGGCCATGGTGAAGATAACGCCGTAGAACGCGGCGGAGCCATCGGGCGCGAAGTTGCCGGTCAGCGAGACGATCTTCTTGTCCGGCGCGTCGATGCGCGGCAGCAGCTCGGAAGCAGCCTTCAGGGTGCGGCCGGTCCCGATCGCCATGACCTTCATGCCCGGAGATTTCAACTGCCGCTCGATCTCTGCCGCCGCGGCGTCGGCCACGCCGAGGGTGGTCGACTCCGAGGCCGGATCGCTCGGCACCACCTCGCAGTACCGCAGGCCGAAACGCTCGCGCAGCTGCGAGGCCAGATCAAGGCAGTTGGCCAGCGGGTGGTCGAGGCGCACCTTCACCAGCCCTTCGGAGACTGCAAGCGACACCAGTCGCTGGGCCGACTGGCGGGAGATGCCGAGCTTGGCCGCGATCTCGTCCTGGGTGTTGCCGGCCACGTAATAGAGCCAGCCGGCGCGCGCGGCATCGTCGAGGCGCCCCTCGCCGTTCTCTCTGCGCTTCTTCACTATCGGAAACCCACGCTGCCCTCCTGCGAAACAGCGGCAGTCTAACCACGCGCGCCCGGCCGTGTACCCAAAATTCGGCAATCGGCCGGAAGGCCGTTCTAGAGATCGGCCAGGTAGGTATTGGCGCGACGGCTCGCCTCGAAGGCGGCCGGCTCGATGTCGGCGAAGAGCAAGGCCGCTTTGTCGTCCGCCGCGGCGGCAAGACAGAGTCCGTCCGGACCGACCGCCCGGGACAGACCTGCGTAGGCGAAGTTCTCGTCCCGCCCGCCGTGGTTGGCGTAGACGACGAAGAGCTGGTTCTCGAAGGCGCGCACGGGGACGACGCTGGTGGCGATGAAAGGGGCGAAGGGCCCTTGCGGCAAGGCGGTCGGCACCAGGACCAGGTCGGCGCCCGCCCGCGCCAGGCGGCGAAGGTTTTCCGGAAACTCCACGTCGTAGCAGATCAGAAAGCCGAGCTTCAGGCCTTGGAAGTCGCGCAGCGCGCTCTGCAGCTGGCCCGGCTTAAAGAGCGCCCGCTCGTAGTCGCCGTAGAGATGGGTCTTGCGGTAGACCGTCGGCTCCGCCTCACCCTCCACCATGACCAGGCTGTTGAAGATCATCTCACCCGCACGCTCGGCAAAGCCGGCGACGATCGCAAGGCCCTGCGTCTTCGAGAGGGCCTGCAGCCGCCTGACCTGCGGCCCGTCCGCCGGTTCGGCCAGCCGGCGGATGGCTTCGCCGGCGCCATAGCCGGTGACCGCCAGCTCGGGGGCGACCATCAGCCGGGCGCCGCCTGCCGCCGCTCGCTCCGCTGCTGCCTCGATCAGCCTAAGATTGACCGCGACGTCGCCGGCCAGCGCCTCCATCTGGCAGATGGCGATTCTCATTCGTGCTCCTCGGCCGACCAGGCACCGAGCAGCCGCGGCAGGTCGCCGTAGCGGGCGATCAGGCCGAAGACCGCGGCGGCGATCACCACGAAGAAGATCGAGACCGATGCCATGGTGGGCGTGTAGCCGTAGCGCAGGGCGTTGAAGATCTTGATCGGCAGGGTCTCCAGCGTGAAGCCGACGGTCATGTAGGCGACGATGTATTCGTTCAGGGACAGCACGAAGGCGAAGGCATAGCCGGAGACGAGATAGGGCAGGATGAGCGGCACCACCACCGTGCGGAACACGGTGCGGTCGCTCGCCCCCATGGTCGCCGCGGCCTCGACCAGCGAGCGGTCGATCGAAGCGAAGCCGAGCGACAGCGTGACCAGCGGCAGGGTGACGAAGAAGATCGCGTGGCTGATAGCTGCGGTCCAAGGCGCGCCGTAGAAGCCGGCGGTCGCCCAGAACGTGAGGAAGCCCAGAGCGGTGATCACCGGCGGCAGCAGAAACGGCGCCACGCCGAGTGCCTGGAAGACACGGGCCCAGGGCGCCCAGCGCCGCCACAGGAACCAGGTCAGCGGCATGGCGATGACAACGGCGAGCGCCGCCGAGAGCGCCGCCAGGCCGACCGAGGCGAAGAGCGCGCCGCGCCAGCCGCTGTCGGTGAAGATCTCGGCGTACCAGGAGAGCGACAGGCCTTCCGGCGGAAACAGCAGGGACTTTTTTTCGTTCAGCGAGACGCCGGCGACCACGACCAGCGGTGTCATGAGGAACAGCGCGATCAGCGTCATGTAGCCGCGGCGCAGCCATGCCGGCGTCATGGCGTGGCCTCCCTGCGGCCGCCGACCAGCAGCGTCAGCCCCACCAGGGCGAGGGAAATCAACACCAGAAACACCGCCATGGCCGCCGCAAAGGGCATGTTCGACTGGTAGATCGCCTGGTCGGTGATGAGCACCGAGAGGGTCCAGTGCTGCGGCCGGCCGAGGATCTGCGGCAGCAGGTAGGCCCCCAGCGCAAAGACGAACACCATGATGAGGGTCGCCACAATGGTGTTGCGCAGCATGGGGATGACGATGGTGAAGAAGCCCCGCAGCGGCGAGGCGCCTAGGGTGCAGGCCGCCTCGACGAAACTGTTGTCGAGCCGCACCAGGGCCGGATAGAGCACCAGGATGGTGTAGGGCAGGGCCTGATAGACCATGCCGACCATCACGGCGGCGAAGTTGGGCACGAGGGCCACCGGCTGGTCGAGGAGGCCGACAGCGACCAGCAGGTTGCTGATCCCCGCGGTGCGCGACAGCAGGGTCGACCAGGCGAAGCCGATGATGACCTCCGAGAGCGATAGCACCGAGAGCAGCGCGATCAGCCAGGCGACCTGCACGCGGCGCGCCCGGCAGGTGAGGAAGTAGGTGAAGGGAAAGGCCAGCACGACGCAGCAGACGGCTACCGCAGCGGCCAGCAGCAGCGAGAAGCCGAGCACGTTGCCGAAGAAAGCCGTCAGGAAGCGCTCGTAGTTGGCGAGCACGAAGTCGACGGTATAGAAGCCGCCCTGCTGGCGCCGGAAGAAGCTGACGGCGATCATGGTGCCGAAGGGGACGACGAAGAACACCACGAGCATCACGGCCGGAAAGGCCAGCGGCAGGTGGTCGGCCAGCGTGCGGGGCTTGTCGCGCCTCATTGCCGGAGCACCACGCAGTGCTCGGCGGGCAGCACGACGCCGATATCGGCGCCGGCTTCGACAGCGGGGCGCTCGCGTGGCGTCGAGACGGCGACCACTGTGGTCCCGGCGACCTCGACGTAGGTCTCGATGGTGCCGCCGAGGTCGCGCAGGAAGGTGACGCGGCCGGCCAGCCTTCCGGCCGCCGGTGCCGCCAGCTGCACGTCCTCCGGACGGATGGAGAGCCGGGCGCGCTCGGCCCCGTCGGGCAGCGCGAGCCCCGGCATGACGACGCCCGCCACCACGGCGCGCCCGGCGCCGTCGCAGCCCACGTCGAGCAGGTTGGTCGAGCCGATGAAGCCGGCCACGAAGGTGTCGGCCGGCCGTCGGTAGATCTCGATCGGCGAAGCCGCCTGGCGGATGCGCCCCTCCCCCATGACTACCACCATGTCTGCCATGGTCATCGCCTCGCGCTGGTCGTGAGTCACCACGATGGTGGTGATGCCGAGCTTCTGCTGCAACTGGCGCAGTTCGACCTGCATCGCCTCGCGCAGCTTGGCGTCGAGGGCCGACAGCGGCTCGTCGAGCAGGAACAGTTTGGGGGAGACGGCGAGCGCACGGGCAATCGCCACGCGCTGGCGCTGGCCGCCGGAAAGCTTGCTGACCGGACGCTGCGCGTAGTCTGGCAGGTGGACCAGCGACAGCAACTCGTCGACTCGGCGCCGGCGCTCCTCGGCGGCAACGCCGCGGATGCGCAGGGCATAGGCGACGTTCTCGCTGACGTCGAGATGCGGGAACAACGCCAGCGACTGGAAGACCATGCCGAAGTCGCGCTTGTGGGTCGGCACCGCGGTCATGTCCGCACCGTCGAGCAAAATGCGTCCTGCGCTCGGATTCTCCAGCCCGGCGATCATGCGCAAGAGCGTGGTCTTGCCGCAGCCCGAGGGGCCAAGCAGGCACACGAAGGTGCCGTGCGGCACCGTGAGCGACACGTCGTCGACCGCGGTGACCGCTCCGAAGTGCTTGCTGATGCCCTGGAGGGTGAGGCCCGACATGGCTTATCCGCTGTGCTGGAGGAAGGGCGGCGCGGCCGCCGGGGCGCCCGGCGGCCGCTTGTTGTCGTCGCTGGCAGACAACCGTCAGCCGACGATCAGCTCGGTCCACTTCTGGTTCAGCCAGTCCGACCTCTCGCCGTAGAGGTCGTAGCGCGGCACGATGGGCTCGATCTCCGAGGAGACTCCTGCGAATTCCTCATCCGTCAGGTCAGTCAGCTCGCGCTTCACGGTCGGGGCCGTGCCCACCTTGCGCGACATCGTCGCCTGGATCGCCGGCTGGCTCATGTAGTCGATGAAGACAAGGGCCTCGTCGGTCTTGTCGGAGGCACGCGACAGCGCCCAGCAGCCGCTGTCGAGGATGCCGCCCTCCTTGGGGAAGGTCGAGCGCACCGGATGGCCGTCGGCAGCGGCGAGGCCGGTGACGTCGTGATAGTACTGGCCCATGGGGATCTCGCCCGACTTCAGGGCCTGCTCGAACTGGGCCTCGTCGCGATACCACAGGCGCACGTTCGGCTTGACCTCCGCCAGCTTGTCGAAAGCCTCCAGAATGCCCTCCTCGGTATCGAGCGCCTCGGTGCCGCCCATGAAAGTCTTCGCCGTGACCTCGAGGAGGAAGGAGTTGGAGACCAGGGCGAGCAGACCGAGCTTGTCCGCGTTGGCCGGGTCCCACAATGCCGCCCAGGAGTCCGGGGCCTGCGGATAGGTGTCGGTGTTGGTCACCAGCGTGATGTACCAGGCGACGGCGCCGATGCCGGCAACCCGGCCGTCATCGTACTTGTTCACGAAGTGCGGGATCAGGTTGGTGCTGTTCGGCAGGCGGGCGAGGTCGAGCGGCGTCCAGAGGTCCGTCGACTTGCCCTTGAGCATGGCGACCTGCGACATCATCGAGACGTCGGCCGGCGCCTGGCCGGCGCGCGCCGCCTGCTCGAGCTGCACCAGCCAGGCCTCGCCGGTCGGCTCGGCCACCGATTCCACCGCGATGCCGGTCGCCTTGGTGAATTCCGGGAAGATGTGCTCGTCGAAGGAGCTCTGGAAATAGCCCCCATAGACGCCGACCTTCAGCGAGCGGTCCTGCGCTCGCAACACCGACGGCATGGCCAGAACACCGGCCCCCGCGAGGCCGGCTGCCATCACTGTCCGGCGGGACACGCCGGTCTGCAGACTCTTCTTGTTCATTGCTGACTGCCTCCGCTGTCGTTGCTGCGGCCACTTGACGCGGCCGCGTTCGTTGTCCGCTGCCGGCCCCCTACCTCAGGGTTGGGCTGTACACCATCAGGCTCAGGATCTCGAAGAGGACCTGGGCGCCGACATGCGCCGTGTTCGTGGTGGAATCGTACTGCGGCGCCACCTCGACGACGTCGCCGCCCACCACGTCGATGCCTTTCAGGCCGCGCAGAATCTCCAACACCTCGCGCGTGGTCAGACCGCCCACTTCGGGAGTCCCCGTCCCCGGCGCGAAGGCCGGATCGATGCCGTCGATGTCGAAGGAGACGTAAACCGGCCCCTCGCCCACCACCTCCAGGGCCTTGCGAACGACGGCTGCGATCCCCAGGTTCGGCACTTCCTCGGCATGGATGACGGTCATGCCGCTGTCGACGGAAAATTCCCAGAGGTACTCGGCCGATCCGCGTATGCCGATCTGGATCGAACGGGTCGGATCGAGGACGCCTTCGAGCACCGCGTTCCTGAAAGGCCCGCCGTGGTGGAACTTGGTGTGGTCGAAAGCCCCGCCGGTGTCGCAGTGGGCATCGATGTGGACCATGCCGAGCGGCCGCTCGCGGCCGAGGGCCTTCATGATCGGATGGGTGATCGAGTGGTCGCCGCCGACCGACAGCGGCACCACGCCCGCCGTGGTCACCTTCTCAAAGTAGTGCTCGATGTCGTCGAGGCTCTGTTCGAGGCGGAAGCGGCTGGCGAAGGGGACGTCGCCGACGTCGGCGACGCGCAGGTCGAAGACCGGCGCACAGGCAAGCACATGGTTGTAGGGGCCGATGCGCTCGATGTCACGCAGCGCCCGCGGGCCGAAGCGGGCGCCGGGCCGGTTGGTCACCCCGAGGTCCATCGGCACGCCGATCAGGGCGACCTGGAGGTCGCCGAAGTCCGGGCTTTGAGGATTGATTTGCAAGTAGGGCGCGTCGAGCAGGGTCGACACGCCGGCGTAGGGCGCCTTGCGGGTGCCGCCCTTGGTGAAGATCTGGTCTGCAACCTTCTGAAATTTCGGATCGAAGAGGTCGCCGCCGTGGCCCTTGCCGTACTTCTCGCGCAAGGCTGCCAGTTTGTCCTGATCCCAGGTCATTGCTTCGTCCTGCCCCATCGAGCGGCTATTGATCCCGCAGTGCAATATTGCGGAAATCCCGTTGCGAAGGCAATTGACATTGTCATAGTCTTGCTTGTGAGAAATCCTCACAAAGGAAGCCAACCGTTGTCGAGCCGTCTGCCGCCGCTCAATCCCCTGCGGGCCTTCGAGGCTGCGGCCCGCCTGGGCTCGGTGTCGAGGGCTGCAAAGGAACTCACCGTTACCCACGGGGCCATCAGCCACCAGATCCGCAAGCTGGAGGCTTCGCTGAAGGTCACCCTGCTGGAGCGCGGCGCCCGGCGGGTGAAGCTCACGCCCCATGGCGCGGCCCTGCTGCCCTCCGTCTCCGCCGCCTTCGGCGAGATTGCCGCCGCCACCGCGCGCATGACCCGACCCTCGACCGGCGGCGATCTCGTCGTCAGCTGCGTCCCGGCCCTGCTCTCCCTCTGGCTGGTGCCGCGCCTCAACCGCTTCACGGAACAGTATCCGGGTGTGCGGCTGCGCTTGTCGGGGTCGAACGACCCGGACGACGTCTTCGATTCAGATATCGACGTCTGCATCCGCTACGGCCAGGGCAGTTGGGGCGACTGCTGGGTGCGGCATTGGAGCGACCTGGAGCTGTTTCCGGTTGCCAGCCCGACCCTGCTGAACGTGCGCCCGCTGCGCTCGATCAGAGATCTCGCCGACCATCTCATCCTGCACGCCGACGACGGGCGCGAATGGCAGACCTGGCTGGCGGCGGCCAAGGCCCTGGAACTGGGCAAGGGGCCGCATCACTTCATGGGCGATGCGCGGCTCGCCATGGAGGCGGCCCTGCATGGCAACGGCGTCGCCCTCGGCGACACCATGACCGCCAGCAGCCTGATGGCGAAGGGCAGCCTCGTCGCCCCCTTCGACCTCGCGGTGCCGGCGGTCGACAGCTTCCATGTCGTCTGCCGCAACGAAGCCAAGGCGGCCCCCATCGTCAGCGTCTTCATCGACTGGCTGTTCGCCTCGCGCGACGAGGAGGATGCGCGGGCGGAGGTGCCGGCGGTCGCCCGGCGCTCGCAGCGCCGCGGCCGCAGGGCGAAGACGGCATAAGCTCAGGCCGCAGCCGGATGCAAGGGGGCGACGCCGTGAGATTTGATGCCCTGGCACCGGTGCCTGGAATTCCTTCAGGTGCCGACGCCCGGAAGCGCTGTCTCCAGGCCGCAACTTGATCCTAAGCGGTCAT
>WHTV01000090.1 GCA_009377535.1 Kiloniellaceae bacterium | reverse complement strand
CTATCCAATCTGGCTCAGGGAACGCGCCTGCCGCCCGAGCGCACGCTCTGCGCAGAGCTCGGAGTCAGCCGCGGCACGCTACGAAAGGCGCTCGAACGGCTCGAGGCCAGGGGGCGGATCTGGCGCCATGTCGGCCAGGGCACGTTCGTCGGCACCCGGCCGGCAAACCGCGAGGCGCGACTCTCCGTGGTCAGCGAGACCACCAGCCCGCACGAGTTGATGGAGATGCGCCTGATCCTCGAGCCGCAGATCGCCCGCTTGGCCTCCATGCGCGCGACCGACCAGGAGATCGGCCACATGCGCTACTGCGTGCGCAAGACGGGCACTGTCGCCGAGTCCCAGGCTTACGAGCTCTGGGACGCAACGCTGCACCGCGCCGTCGCGCAGGCCGCGCACAACACTTTGCTGCTCGCCGTATTCGACGCCGTCAACGAGGTTCGATCCATGACCGAGTGGGGGCGGCTTCGCGACATCGTGGTCAGCTCGCGCGCCGTCCAGCTGGCTTGGTGGCACCAGCATGAGGAGTTCGTGGAGGCGATCGCCGTCCGCGACGCCGATCGCGCCGAGAAAGCCGCCCAGAACCACGTCGAAATGGTGCTGCGCCAGATGCTGGAAGCTTCAGAAAAAAAGTTCCACTCCCCCAGCACGGTGTAAAATCGCGTACGGTCTGCCAGGACCAACTGAGCAGGTCCCTGCAGAGATGAACGGCTCCATCCGGCCACTCCTGGGCCAGGGGCGAGTGCGCCGCAAGGCCGAACTCGCCTGGACAGCACCACGTCATCTACTCGTCCTGACCGAGGAGGGCGGAGCCTCCCAAACCCAGGTACGTGTGGCCGGCAGCCGTACCTACGAGGGACGCGACCGGGGGCCCGTAGGATTGCACCGCCTGTTCTGAGACGGTACTCAGCTGACAGTCTGCCGGCTCCGTGCCGCCCCCTCACGACGCCTCGGCCGCGGCCAGGATCAGGTCGAACAGGGCGCGGGCGGCAGGCGACGGCTCGGCGGTGGGGCGGTAGAGGAAGTAGTTCACGTCCGGCAGCGGCGGCAGGCCTTCCGCCTCCCCCAGCACTCGGGTCCCGGCGAAGAACGAACTTTCGGTTCGACAGGTCACCCCCAGGCCCGCCGCGACCGACAGGCGCACCCCACCCAGAACCGGCGAGGTAATGCGCTCCACGTAGAGAACGCCGCGGAGATCGAGCGCGGCCAGAGCAATGCGCCGGAACATGCTGGGCTCGTCAGGTAGAATCAGCGGCAGCGGCATGCGCGGATCGTGCCGATAGGTCGTCCCGGCGATCCATAGAGCCGGCAGGGTCAGTACCCTCGCGCCCTCGTACTTGTCGGCCCGCCTGGTGGTGAGCGTCAGGTCGAGCCGCCGTTCTTCCAGCATCGCCATCAGGCTGGGGCTGCGATCCACATAGATCATCACCCGAACGTCGGGCCAGTCTGCGGCGAAGCGCGCGAGGATCCCGGGCAGCAGTTCCTCGGCGACCTCCTGCGGCGCGCCGATGGTCACCACGCCGCGTTCGTTGGCGCGGTCGGTTGCGGCCAGGGCGTGGTTGCAGAGGGAGACAATCTCTCGCCCGTAGCTGACCAGGGTCCGGCCCGCCGGCGTCAGCTCCCGCCGCCGGCCGACGGTGCGAAACAGCGGCTTGCCGACCTTCTCCTCCAGCTTCTGCATCTGCTGGGTGATGGCCGACTGGGTGCGCGCCATACGCTGTGCCGCCGCCTCGAAGCTGCCTTCCTCGGCGATGGCGATGAGGGTTCTCAAGTGATTGAGATGCACGTTCGATGGCATGGCTGGACATTATATCAGGTTCTCTAATGATTACTCAAATTCATCTTATTAGTTCTAATAAACGAGATGCGCTAGCGTTGCCCGCTCGTGTCGCGCGGCAGGCCCCGTCAAGCGGGCCAAAACGCGAATCATCAAACCGAATAAGAAGCCATCGGAGGAGGAAATAAGTTGAACAAGCTTGCAGTCATGCTTGCGTCCGTCCTGGTCGGGGGTTCCATCAGCGCGGCCGTCGCTGCCGACTATCCCACCAAGAACATCGATCTCGTCGTGCCGTTCGATCCGGGCGGGGCCGTGGATGCGACCTCGCGCATCATCGCGGAAACGGCAAACACCCTCCTCCAGGGTGGCGAGATCAACGTGGTCAACAAGTCGGGCGGCGGCGGCATCGTTGGCCAGACCTTCGCGTCGCGCGCCGCGCCGGACGGCTACACCCTGCTGGCGATGACCAGCTCCGTAGTCACCAATCCGCAGATGAAGGGCGCCAGCTATACCGTCGAGGACTTCTTGCCCGTCGGTCTTTACAACCTCGACCCCGAGGTGATCGTGGTACCGGCCGGCTCCCCCTTCAAATCCGCCGAGGAGTTCATCGCCGCGGCGGAGAAGGAGCCCCTGAACATCGTGATCGCCGGCATCGGCACCTCGCACCACATGTCCGGCTTGGCCATCGAGCGCGTCACCGAGGCCAAGTTCAACTATGTGCCGACCAAGGGCTTCGGCCAGCAGCTGCAGGCTGTTCTCGGCGGCCATGCCGACGGCGCCTTCTGGCCGATGGGCGAAGCATCCAGCCATGCTGAGAGCGGCGGCGTGCGCCTGCTGGCGATCGCCTCCGATGCCCGCGACGAGAAATTTGCCGACGTGCCGACCTTCCAGGAAGCCGGCATCGACATTCCGATCTGGGCCACCTTCCGTGGCTGGTCGGTACCCAAGGGCACGCCGGACGACGTGGTCGCCACGCTGTCGGACCTGCTGCGCCAGGTCTATGAGACGCCGGCCTACACGGAGAAGATGTCGGAGGCAGGCTTTGGCCCCGTCTACCGCGATGCCGCCGAATTCCGGAAGGTGATCGACGAGTATGCGAAGCTGACCTCTGTCATCATCGAGGAAAACGGCCTGGGCAAGTAAACCGCTGCCGTTTCCCGCCAGGACAGGCTGCCCGGCCGAGCGTTCGCCGGGCGGCCGTCCGGCCCCTTCCCCGGAGTCTCCTCCATGGCTAACTGCGATACCTCCCGGCCTTCGGCCCTCGCGAGAAGCGACCTCTGGGTCGGTGCCGCCCTCTTCGTCATCGGACTTTATGCCTGCTGGGAAGCCAGCGGATTCGACGACAGCTCCCGCAGCTATCCGAAGATCCTGGGTGGCCTGCTGGCCGCCGCCGGGCTGGCCGTTGCCCTGACCGGGCTGCTGCTGAAAGCCGACAAGGCGCTTTGCCTGGCTGGGCCGCTGCGCAGCGCCCTGCCGGCAGCTGTCGTGATCTCGCTCTGGGCCACGGCTCTCGGCGCCGGCAGCGGCTTCGTCCTGCCGACGTTGCTGATGCAAGCCGCGCTGCTGTGGCTGGGCGGTGTGCGCGGCCTCCTGCGGATTGCCGTCTATGCCGCCCTGATCACGGCCGCCGCCTACACGCTCTTCGCCCTGATGCTGGATGTCCGACTACCCGCTCCTGCCGTTTCGTGGCTGGTTTGAGAGACTCCCCATGGACCTCATCGCCCTCGGCTTTGCCACCCTCTTTGATCCCAGCGTCATCCTGATGCTGATCCTCGGCGTCGCCGCCGGCATGGTCGTCGGTTCCATCCCCGGCATCAACGACAACATCGCCTTCGCCGTTTTCATCCCCTTTTCCTTCGCCATGCCGCCGGAACAGGCGCTGGCACTGATGGTCGGCGTCTACTGCGCCGCCGCCGCGGGCGGCGCCATCCCGGCTATCATGATCAAGGTGCCGGGCACCGCCTCGGCTCTGTTGACGGCCGTCGATGGCAACGCCATGGCGCGTCGCGGCGAGGCCGGCAAGGCGCTGTCCATCGCCATGACCTCCTCAGTCATCGGCGGCATCGCCAGTTCTCTCATCCTGCTGGTCTTCGCACCGGCGCTCGCCACGGTGGCCCTGCGTTTCGGTTACGTGGAAAACTTCGCGCTCGCCATCCTCGGCATGTCCAGCGTTGTCGGCCTGCTGTCCGGCAACGTGATCAAGGGCATTGCCTCCGGCCTGATCGGCCTGCTGGCGGCCACCGTCGGCTTCAGCCTGACCACCGGCTTCCCGCGCTTCACCTACGACAACGTGAACCTTATCGAAGGCATTCCCTTCGTGCCGCTGCTTGTCGGCCTCTTCGGCATTGCGGCGATGTTCGAGCTGCTGGCCGACATCTGGCAGGAACGCAAGGCCGGCCGCAGCGTCAGCGCGCTGCCAACCATCGGCTCCATGCGCCTGCCGCGCGACCTGGTCCGCCGCCTGCTGCCGGTCTGGGCCGGCAGTGCCACCATCGGCAACCTGATCGGGATGCTGCCGGGCGCGGGCATGCTGATGGCGATCTTCCTGGCATACGACCAGGCCTCGCGCCGTTTCCACCGGTGCTTCGCGGGCAAGCCGGGCGAGACCGACTGGGGCGAGGGTGCGCCGGAAGGCATCGCCGCCCCCGAATCCGCCAACAACGCGGTCACCGCCAGCTCCATGGTGCCGCTGCTGTCGCTGGGCATTCCCGGCAACTCGACCTCCGCCCTGTTCATCGGCGCGCTGGCCATCCACGGCATGGTACCGGGTCCGCTGCTCTTCACCCAGCACGGCGATATCGCCTGGATGATCATCGTCGCCTTCCTGATCGCCAACCTGGTTATGTGGCCCATCGCCTTCCTGGTGATCAAGTCGGTCTCGCGCTCGATCTTCGCGATCCCGAAAGAAGCCATGGTCGGTGTCATCGCCTTGCTCTGCATGCTGGGCGCTTACGCCGACGGTGCCAACATCTTCAACATCTGGGTGGCGCTCGTCGCCGGCGCCGTCGCCTACGCCATGCGGCTGGCGAACATCCCGCTCGGCCCGGCGATCCTGGGCCTGATCCTGGGCCCGCAGATGGAAAGCTCCCTCTCCAACTCTTTGTCGATGTCGCGCGGCGATTGGCTGGTTTTCATCGATCCGGTCAACCACCCGATCAGCGCCGCCATGATCGCCCTGTCCCTGTTGCTCTGGCTGCTGCCTGTGCTGGGCCACTGGCGCCGCTCGCGCCGCGCCGGCCTGTCGCAGGAGGCAGCCTTGCCGGCGCCGCCCAGACCATGAAGTTTCACCCGCGGCCTTTTCGCAAAGGAGAGACAATGACGAGCATCGCCGAGACCCGCAGAAGGCTGGTCGAGGCCCTGATCGAGGAGACCCGCGCCACGCTGGACGCGGGCGACCTGGATCGCGCCCGACTGGACAGCATCAAGCAGAAGCTCCATGCCCTTTCGGAGAAGAAGGAGCTGTGGAGCGAGACCGACTATTCCGGCCCTGGGGAAGGCGAACGACAGAACCGCTTCCTCATCGGCCAGGAATCGCCGGTAGGTATCTCGCTCTATCTGAACGTGATGCGGCCCGGCAAGAAGATCCCGCCGCACAACCACACCACCTGGGCCTGCATCGCCGCCGTCGAGGGCGTCGAGCACAATACGCTCTACGACCGCCACGACGACGGCTCGGTGGAAGGCAAGGCCGACGTGCGTCCGCGCGAGGCGGTGGAGCTGAAGCCGGGCAACGCCCTCGCCATGATGTCCGACGACGTCCACAGTGTGGAAATCAGGGGCGACGAGGTGATCCGCCACCTGCACTTCTATGGCCGGCCGCTGGAGACACTGACGCAGCGCCTAACCTTCGACCTGGATGCCGGCACCTGCCGGATCATGGACATCGGCGTGAAGACAAAAGCCTGAGGCAGAGAGGCAGATGAAGTACGTTACAGCGAAAGTGCTGAAGCCGCAGTTGACCGATGGCGACGAAATTGCCCTTCTGGACGTGCGCGAGCATGGCCAGTACGGCGAAGGCCATCCTTTCTTCTCCGTGAACCTGCCTTACAGCCGCTTCGAGGCCCTGGCGGAGGCCCTGCTGCCCTGCCGGGCGGTGCGCTGCGTGGTCTTCGATGACGGCGACGGCGTGGCAGAGAAGGCCGCCCGGGTGCTGGAGGAACTGGGCTACGCCGACGTCCGCATGCTGCAGGGCGGCGCCCCGGCGTGGGCCGCAGCGGGCTACACCCTCTTCAAGGGTGTCAACGTGCCGTCCAAGACCTTCGGCGAGATGGTCGAACACGAGATGGGCACCCGCGCCATCGCCGCCGAGGAGCTGAAGGCCATGCTCGACGCGGGCAAGCCCGTCACCCTCCTCGACGGCCGTTCGCCGAAGGAATTCCAGAAGATGTCCCTGCCCGGCGCCCGCTCCTGCCCCAATGCAGAGCTGGCCTACCGCCTGCCGCAGATGGTGGCCGACGAATCCACGCCCATCGTGGTGAACTGCGCCGGGCGCACCCGTTCGATCATCGGCGCCCAGACCCTGCGCGAACTGGGCGTCGCCAACCCGATCTTCGCCCTGCGCAACGGCACCCAGGGCTGGCGCCTGGCCGGCTTCGAGCTCGACCGTGGCCGGGCGCCGGGCCGCCTGCCGGCGCTCGCGCCCGACCAACTGGCCGAAACCGCCCTCAAGGCCGAACGCCTGATCGCCGAACTGGCTCTGCCGACCGTCGACCTGAAAACGTTGGAAGCCTGGCTGGCTGACCCCACGCGCAGCACCTACCTGCTGGACGTCCGCACGGCCGAGGAGTTCGCCGAAGCCCACCTGCCCGGCGCGCGCTCCGCCCCCGGCGGCCAGCTGGTCCAGGCGATCGACGAGAAGGTGGCGGTGCGCAACGCCCGCATCGTGCTCACCGACGACACCCAACTGCGCGCCGCCACCACCGCCATGTGGCTGACCGGCATGGGGCATCAGGCCTGGATCCTGAAGGCCGACGCGTCCAAGGGCAGCGACCGCGGGCCGGAAACCACCCCGGCCGGGGCCGAGGATACGCTCAACTCGTCCGAGATCCCGGCCTGCCTGGCCGCGGGCGCCGTCCTGCTCGACGCCTCGCGCGGTCTCGACTACCAGGACGCCCATGTCGAAGGTGCCCACTGGGCCACCCGCGCACGGCTGGAAGACCTCGGCCTGCCGGCCGACGCCAGAATCATCGTCACTGGCCGCGACCGCGTGCTGATCGCCGGCGTGGCGAAAGACCTTTGCAGCCTGGGTCATGGCCGCGTCGACACCGTGGCGGGCGCGCCGGAGAGCTGGCGCGCCGCCGGCCTCAACGTCGTCGCGACACCGGAGTTGCCCAGCGAAGCGGACTGCATCGACTTCCTGTTCTTCGTGCACGACCGTCACGACGGGAACCTGGAGGCCGCCCGCCGCTACCTGGCATGGGAGCTGGGGTTGTTGGAGCAGATCGACGACCAGGAACGCTCAGTTCTGCGGCCGGAACTTCTGAAGCGCAAGGAGCGCGTCTGAGCCATGCGGCGCGAGACGAAACTGATGCACTACGGCCGGCAACCCTTGCCGGGTCCGGCCAACCCGCCGGTGGTCCGGGCGTCCACCATTCTGCATGACACCGTAAAGAGCTACCGCGATACCAAGGCGCGGCGGGAAAGCGACGACAGCGTGCTGTCCTACGGCCGGCGCGGCACCACGCCGGCCCACGCGCTGATGGCGGCCATCGCCGACCTGGAGAGCGGCGATGCCTGTTACCTCTTCCCCACCGGCGTCGCCGCCCTGGCCGGGACAATTTCCGCCTACGTCGGCGCCGGCGATCACCTGCTGGTGGTCGACACGGTGTTTCCGGCCACCCGCAGCTTCTGCGATGCCGTGCTGCCGCGCAACGGCGTCGCCGTCGACTACTTCCCTTGGAACGCCACCGACCTGAGCGACTGGCTGCGCCCGGAAACCAGGGCCGTGGTGGTGGAGGCGCCCGGATCCCAGACCTTCGAAGTGATGGACCTGCCGAAGCTTACCGTCTGGACCAGGGCCAGCGGCCTGACGGTGATCGCCGACAACACCTACGGCTCCGGCTGGCTCTATCGGCCGCTGGAGCTTGGCTGCGACGTCTCGGTGATCGCCGGCACCAAGTACCTGGGTGGCCATGCCGACGTGATGATGGGTGCAGCTACCGCCCGCGGCGACGCCGTCGCCCCGTTGCGCCGGGCCGTGCTGGCCAACGGCCAAACCCTGGCGCCGGACGAGGCCTATGCCACCCTGCGTGGCATGCGCACTTTGAATCTACGCCTGGAACGGCACCAGCAGAACGCCCTCGCCGTGGCCCAGCGGTTCGCGGCGCGGCCGGAGGTTTCGGCGGTGCTGCATCCAGCCCTGCCGGGCCATCCCGGCGCCCCGATCTGGCAGCGGGACTCGAGCGGCAGCAACGGCCTGCTGTCTGTCGCCTTTAAACAGGGCTTTGCCCTGGAGTCCTTCCTGGACCGCCTGCGACTCTTCGCCATCGGCAGCTCCTGGGGCGGCTTCGAAAGCTTGGCGATGACCATCGACCCAGCGGCGTCACGTCGATTCAAATACGACCTGCCGCCCGGGCCAATGGCCCGCTTCCACATCGGACTGGAGCACGTCGACGACCTGATCGACGACCTCGACGCCGCCTTTGACAGCTGAGATTCCTGGCAAGCAACCGCTTCGTCTTCCGCTCCTTCCATTTGGCAACGGACTTTTGATTGAGGCCATAGCGCTTCGCCAGCGCGCTCAGGCTCTCTTGACTTCCCGCACAGCGACACCCGGTGGCGCACGAAAGCGATGCCCAATCGTGGGTGGCCCGGAACAGGCGCTCGCTCTTTGTCGTGTTAGGCCGATCAGTGCGGTGCGCCCTTTCCCTGTCACAGGCGAGTGGCAATTGCCGGTGAGAGAACGATGAGAAAGATGATAATTCCGACGCTTTCGTGGTCCCAGCACCTCCGCTCGGTTCGCTGCATCGCCCCCGGCCTCCTTGTTGTCCTTACCGTCAGCGCTGCGGCAGAGTTCGTTTCGGTGACCTATGGCGGCCCCGTCATGCTGATCGCCTTGCTGCTCGGAATGTCGCTCAACTTCCTTTCCCAGTCACCTGAATGCATCGCAGGCATCCAGTTCGCGTCGAAGACTGCGCTGCGGATTGGTGTAGCGCTATTGGGACTTCGGATCGCTGCTGACGATGTCATGGCGCTTGGATTGGACGCTCTTATTGTTGTCAGCCTGGCTGTGATCCTCACGATCTTTACGGGCATCGGACTGTCCCGCATCATCGGTCGGGGAAGCCGGTTCGGAGTGTTGATCGGCGGCGCCACGGCGATCTGCGGCGCCTCAGCCGCCCTTGCCATTTCGGCGGCTCTTCCCAACGGCCCAGGTAGAGAACGAGAAACATCTTTTGTCGTCGTGGCTGTCACCACGTTATCGACTATGGCTATGGTCATTTATCCGGCGCTCCTGAAGGCGCTGGACTTTACGGACCAAGACATTGGGCTCCTCCTTGGCGCGACGATACACGATGTTGCACAGGTCGTCGGCGCAGGATATTCGGTTTCCGAACGAGCCGGCGACGCCGCTACGATCGTCAAGCTGTTCCGAGTGTCTCTCCTGGTGCCGACAATTGTCTTCGTGACAATCTTCTTCGGAGACCGGAGACCTCAAACGAAGCGCCAGCTGTTACCGCTTCCTCCTCTTTTTGTTGTCGGTTTCGGCGTTCTGGCAATTGCCAACTCGTTGGCACTAGTTCCTCCGGTGGTGTCCATGCCACTCCAGGAACTTTCTCGGTCGTTGCTCGTTCTGGCCGTATCCGCGATCGGGATATCCACATCCGTGCAAGACATACTGAAGGTCGGCTTTCAGCCCGTTTTCGTTGCTTTCGGATCAACTGTCATGCTTCTGGTTCTCGCGATTATTGGCATGTGCCTGCTGGTGTAGGAGGCCGTGGGCTCTCGGATGATCCGGATACCTTCGCGATCATCTGGAACGCTGACGACTAGCAGGCACGGGGGTCGACCCGCCAGGGCGGCCCCTTTCCCTTTTGCAGCGCCATGCGAAGCGGCCGGATGCTAGATGTTTAGTCCCGGCATTTGCTGAAGCGGACTGAGGGTGAACCGTTCTGGCTGTTCGGCCCCTGCCTTGCAGATGAGCTCGTAGGGCGTGAGGCCCTTGAGCGTCTTGAGCCTGCGGGCGAAGTTGTAGGCGGCGACGAAGTCGGCGAGATGCCGGCGGAGTTGGGGCGAGCCGCTGGACGACGACCCGTGCTCGAATCCCAATCTGCCCGACCGGGTCGAAGACTTCTCGCTGGCGTCGCCGCCGCGCAGCTTCAAGCCGTGGAAGCACGGGGGCGTCACGCCCACCGGCCAAGCGGTGCCGTCCGGCTGGAACTCGGCGGACGACCGACGCGACCTCTCAGCTTGCGCCGTTCCCCTACTCCGCCGCCGCCCTGCCCGCACCCGACTGCCGGCTGACCAGCCGGGCGTAGAGCCCGCCCTTGGCCAGCAGCTCCTCGTGACGACCGGTCTCGACGACTTGGCCGCGGTCGAGCACCACGATGCGGTCGGCATCGCGTACGGTCGAGAGCCGGTGCGCGATCACTACTGTCGTCCGGCCCTGCTGCAGCCGGTCGAGCGCGCCGCGCACCAGCCGCTCGTTGACGGCGTCGAGATGTGAGGTCGCCTCGTCCAGGATCAGCATCGGCGCGTCCTTGAGGAACGCCCGGGCGATCGCGATGCGCTGGCGTTGGCCGCCTGAGAGGCTCGCCCCGCGCTCGCCGACCCGGGTCGCGAGGCCGTCCGGCAACGCGTCCACCAAGTCGCCGAGGGCGGCGTGCTCGACGGCAGCGCGCAATTCGGCATCGGTCGCATCGGGCTTCGCCATGCGGACGTTGGCCTCGAGCGTGTCGTTGAACAGGTAGGTGTCCTGCGCGACCAGGGCGACCCGGTCGAGCACCTGGTCGAGCCGGTGCTCCTTGAGGTCGCGGCTGTCGAGCCGGACGCAGCCGGATTCCGGATCCCAGAACCGCATCAGCATCTGCGCCGTCGTGGTCTTGCCGGCACCGGACGGGCCGACCAGCGCCACCGTCTGCCCGGGCTCGACCGAGAAGGTGACGCCGTCGAGTGCGGGCCGGTCGGTACCGGGATAGCGGAAGCGGACATCCTCGACGGACAGCGCCACGCCGGCGGCCGGCCGGGTCTCCGGCACGCCGGGCCCGTCCCGCACCACCGGCGTCTCGACCTCGACGGCGTGGACGCGCCGCGTCGCCCCGAGCGTGTCGGCGAGCTGCCGGCCGATCTGCGCGATTTCGGAGACCGGCAGGAACGCGGCGAGCGCCAGCAGGGTGAGCAGCGGCAGCAGGCCGGGATCAATTGCGCCCGCCGACGCCCGCACCGCCCCGGTGAGGACGACCGCGAGGCCGCCGAGCCCGGTCAACACCTCCAGCAGGCTGTGCTGGGCCGTCAGCTCCCGGAAGAACGGCATGCGGTGCGCCACATGGGCGTCGGTCAGCCGATCGAGATCGTCGCCGCGCACCCGCTCCTGCCGGTTGGCCACGATCTCGCCGATGCCCTGAATCGAGTCGACGGCGTGCGCCGCCAGTTCGCCCGCCGCCTCGCGCGCCTTCGAGCCGAGGGTATCGACCCGGCCGCGCATCAGCCAGGGGCTCAACCCGACGGCGAGCAGGAACGGCACCAGCGCCGCCGCCAGCCAGACGTCGGCCCACGCCAGCGTCGCCAGCACCACCGCCGGCACCAGAACCGCGACGAAGGCCGGGGCGACGGTGTGGGCGAAGAAGTATTCGACCAGCTCGACGTCGTGGGTGGCGATGCCCATCAGGTCGCCGGTCCGCCGCCGTACGAGGTAGGCCGGTGCCAGCTTGTCGAGCTTGTCGAACAGCGCGATCCGCATCTCTGCCAGCAGCCGGAACGCGACGTCGTGGGCGAGCCAGGATTCCGCCCAGTGCAGGATGCCGGCGAGCGGCGCGGTCACGAACAGCCACGGCAGCAGCGGCTCGAACGGCCTCCCCTCCTTGAGATCCAGCACGATCAGCGCGCTGATCACGCCGACGCCGATGAAGGCGACGACGCGCAGCACGCCGAACAGGAAGGTCAGCGTCATCCGCGCCTTCCACGGCGCGATCATCGCCAGCAGCAGGGCGACCAGCCGGCCCCAGCCGAGGCCCTCGGCCGCGACGATGCCTTCGGTCGGACCGCCGAGCGCCTCGTACTGACGAGCGGCCGACGACGCCTCGACGACGGCCGACGATGCGGCGTCCAGGACAACGTCGCCGGCGGCACGCTCGGAGTCGCGCACCTGTTCGGCCATCAGGGTCGCGTACACCCCGCCCCGCGCCATCAACTCGGCGTGCGTGCCCTGCTCCGCCACCCGGCCCTCGTCGAGCACCAGGATGCGGTCGCAGTCGACGACGCTCGACAGCCGGTGCGCCAGGATCAGCGTGGTCCGGCCCTGCATCAGGCGGTCGAGGGCAGCCTGGATCACCGCCTCGTTCTCTGCGTCGACCGCCGACAGCGCCTCGTCCAACACCAGGATCGGCGTGTCGCGCAGGATCGCGCGGGCGATCGCCACGCGCTGGCGCTGGCCGCCGGACAGCTTGATGCCCTTCTCGCCGACCGGCGTGTCGTAGCCCTGGGGCAGGCTCATGACGAAGTCGTGGATGTTGGCGGTCCGCGCCGCCTCCACCATCACCGCCTCGGTCGCGTCCGGCCGGCCGAGGCGGATGTTCTCGCCGATCGTGCCGTGGAACAGGAATGCGTCCTGCTGCACCACCGCGACCCGCGATCGGATGGCCTCGAACGGCAGAGTTGTCAGATCCTCGCCGCCGATCCGGATCGTGCCGGCGTCCGGATCGTAGAACCGCAGCAGCAGCCGCACGATCGAGGACTTGCCGACACCGGACGGGCCGACCACGCCGACCCGCTCGCCCGGCCGCACCGTGAACTCGAGCCGCTCGTGGGTCAGTCGCCGGCTGCCGGGATAGCCGAAGCGCACTCCCTCGAAGGCGATGCTCGGCTCGAGATCGGGGACCGCGCGCGCCGGCGCGTCGGGGACCGGCGCCTTGGCGTCGAACAGCTTGTACAGCCCCTGGGCGGCGGAGAGCCCGACCATGCCTTCGTGCAGCACCGTACGCAGGTCGCGCATCGGGCGGAAGATCTCCACGCCGAGCATCAGGATGATCAGCAGCGACGACAGCTCCATCGCCTCCGCCTCGACCCGCCAGGCGCCGAGCGCCAGCGCCGCTGCGGCACCGACCGCGATCGCGGCGTCGGTGATGCCGCGCGCCGCGGTGTTGGTGCCGAGCACCCACATGGTGGTGCGGAACAGCTCGCGCGCCTTCTCGGCGAGCACCGCCGCCCGCTCGCGCGAGCGGCCGAACGCCTTTAGCGTTGCCAGCCCCTGGATCGAGTCGAGCAACTCGGCCGCGAAGGCGGCATAGGCGCGCTGGCGCGCCTTGGCGTTGGCCGAGTCGCGCTTGTGCCAAGCTGCCGGCGCGAACAAGGCGATCAGTGAGAAGACCAGCAACACAGCCGCGACCGGCAGGTCGAGCCAGGCGACGAACGCGAAGATCAGCGCCGGCGTGAGCGCCGCCACCAGGAGCTGCGGCAGGTACTTGCCGAAATAGGTCTCGAGCTGCTCGACCCCGTCGACCAGCACCAAGGTCAGGTCGCCGGAACGTTCCGCCCCGACATAAGCGGGACCGAGCGCCGTCAGCCGCTCGAACAGCGCGCGGCGAAGCCGCTTCTGCACGATTGCTGCGGTCTCGTGGGCGACCATGGCGCGCCACTGCTCAAATATCCCGCGCAGCACCATGACCAGGGCGGCGGCGACGGCGGCCGGCGCCATCTCGGTCAGCCCGTCGCCAGCGAACACCCGCGCGATCAGCCAGCCGAGCAGCGCTAGCCGCGCCACGCCCAGGCCGACCGCGACCAGCCCGATCAGGACCGCCCAGGCGATCCGCCCGCGCACGCCCTTGGTGAAGGCCCAGAGGCGAGATTCGAAATGCATGCGCTCAGCTCCTGCGTTCCAGTGACGGTTGCAGCATACCGTTGAACGCCACCGTTCGTCCGTGCACGAATTCGAGGATCGAGCGTACAAAAATGTTTGGCGATTCGGTGTCGTCCCGTGTCAGTCTGGAGCCATGAACGGTGATTGGGACAATTTGCGCGTCTTCCTGGTCCTGGCCGAGGAAGGCAGCCTGACGGCAGCGGCCAAGCGCCTCAAGGTGAGCCACCCGACGGTCGCCCGGCGGATCAAGGCGCTGGAGGACGAGCTCGGGACCCGGCTGTTCGACCGGCTGCCCGACCGCTTCCAGCCGACCGAGCCGGCGCTCGAGCTGCTGCACGACGCGAAAGAGATGGAACGCGCCTCGCAGTCGATCGCGCGGCGAAGCGCCGGCCTCTCCGGCTCGCACCTCGGCACGGTGCGGATCTCGGTGGACGAGATGATGAGAGATTTCCTGGCCCGCCACCTCGCCCGGCTGCGCGCCAACCACCAGTGCATCGAATTCGAGATCGCCGTCGCGCACACTTCGGCCAACCTGTCGCGACGCGAGGCGGACCTGCTGGTGCGCTCCCACGTCCCCGACCTCGCGAGCCTAGTTCGCCGCAAGCTCGGCACCGTCGCGCATGCCGTCTACGGCACCGTCGAACTCGCCGCGCGCACCGACGGCTCGGCCCGGGCGCTGAAGGGGCTGCCCTGGGTCGGGTTCGACGACGAGCACCTCTACATGCCGGGCCAGACCTGGCAGGCCGCCTTCCTTGGTAACCAGCGGCCGGCGGTGCGCACCAACAACGGCATCGTGCTGGCGAACGCGATCCGCGGCGGCAACGGCGTCGGCGTGCTGCCCTGCTTCCTCGGCGACACCGACCCGGCGCTGGTACGCCTGACGCCGATCCTGGACGAGGCACGCGTGGACCAATGGCTGCTGGTGCACGCAGACCTGCGCGACGTGCCGCGCGTGCGCATCGTCATGGACGCCCTCGCCCAGCTTTTCCGCGCCTGCCGCGTGGAGATCGAAGGAGAGATCGAGGCGGTGGAACCGACGCCGGTCCGGGTGGCGGTTGCAGCTTCTTCCTAGTGGTGGAAATCTGACGGTTGCTACCCACCATCGACGGACCGGAGGCGACCCGATGCGGTCATCCGAGCACGAGAGATCTATGACGCAAGCTGACCCGCATGTATGGACCGGCTGCTGCTCGCAAGAGAGATTCGTGCAGGATCTCGGAAGTCGCTGATATGTATCCAGCCTGTTTGCTCGGCTCGCGGGCCGTGGCCATGATGGATCAACTCGCAGCAAGCGCATGCCATCCGCGGGCGCACGATCCGGTTGATGCACCGCGCAGCTTGACAACGGACGGCCTGGCTAAACCGGCCCCGCAACGTTTTCGTTGAGCGAATAACCTCGCCATGCGGATGCACATGCGCCGGGTTACCCGGCTGACCAACGCCTTCCCAAAGAAGGTCGAGAACAAAGAAGGTCGAGAACCACGCCTACGCCGTGGCGCTGCACATGATGGACGACTATGTGCCGGAGAACAATTCCTGAAAGCGCTGGCTTTGCCGCGTGGTGCCGGAAGCGACCGGGCGGCCTGCCGATCGCCCCGCGACACTGCTGAAGATTTATTTCTACGGCTATCTCTCGTAAGGCGAGGCTGGCGCAGCTGTCGTAACGGAGCTGCCTAGTCGGCGCGCTCCCGCGTCTATGGGAGCTTACGCGCGGAGAGCAGACCTGACCGCCGCCTGACGGGACAGCCGCTGTTGTGAAGGGTTGGCGGACACCTGCCGGCGACGGCGTATGCAGTGCCGTGGCTCGATCGGCAGGCGTCGGACAAGCCTTATATGAGGTTTCGTTTGTCAAGGAAGTCTGGTGGCCGTTCTAGTTATACTCGCTCCCTTTCTCGACCGGGCCTCGCTCTTTCGTGCCGCTCTTGAGCATCGCCCCATTGCGGCGTGCCGCAGATGCAACAGGTTCCTGCTCTTTGGTCTCCACAGATCTCCGGATCGCCTCTGCTTGGCGGGTCCAGCGTCGAGGTCCAATGTCCCATGCGATGATCGCATCACCTTATATCCGGCAGCTCCGATCCGGCTTGCCATAATTCTCCATGCATGGACGAGCGCGCGTGACGGATGGGACTCATCTCAGGGACGGCCGCTTGGCAAGGCCAAGCCGCCAGGCTTGTACAGCAGCCACACATCCGACCCGCTGACGCGCCGGAACCGTTAGGGCACCGGCACTGGTCATCCGGTCATTTGCCGGAGAGGAGTGCACCTTCTGGGACCAAGCCCTGCTCGAGGTAACGCCATACGGCGATGGCCAGCTTGCGCGCCAGTGCCACGATCATGATCCGTCTCACGCGCTTGCTCTGCCCCTCCGTGCGTCGCAAGAACCACTGGGTGAGCGCGCTTGTTGGCTGATGTTTGACCCAGAGCCAGGCCGCTTCAATCATGGTAGCCCGTACCGCGCCGCTGCCGACCCGCGAAATCCCCTGGCTGCGTGCCACCGCGCCGCTGTCATAAGGGCTCGTGGCCAGGCCAAGAAAGCCCGCAACCTGCCGCCGGTTGTCAAACTGGCGATAGAACACCTCGCGCGCCAGGACGGCGGAGAAGATTGGTCCCATGCCCTTCAAGAGGAGCAGTTGCTCGCGCTTCTTCTCGGTCTCCTTGCACGGGGTGGGCGCTGCGTTCAGCTCCCGCTGGAGGACGGCGAGCTGCTCTTGGACCATCGCCAGTCTCTCGATTTCGCGGGCGATCTCGCCGGCGAGCCGCGGGGGCACCCCCGTCTCGAAAGCCGAGTTCGCGCGCTTCAGATGGCCGCTCAGGGTCACGAGCCCTTTTCGATGCTCACCACGTCAGGTCCGGTCAGCGCACCCGAGCGGAAATTGTGGGCCCTCTCGCTGACCGATGACCGCCTACTGGTGTTCAGCGGACGTAGTCGCAGCCTGGCGAGATCGCCGCTCAGTGCCGATTTTGTGGATTTGGTCGGGCTTGAACGCGGCTGAGAGGTGAAAGGCTGGTCAATCTCCGTAGTATTCTTTAGATCGAGTTCGTACAATGAGGTTCTCGCCGAGATTTTCCTGGATTTAGGGATCGTGGAAAGGTTGAAGTCAGGAATACTGCCCGTGCTTCTTGAGTCCTCAGCGTGATTGCCAGTAGAGGTTAATGAAACGGCTATGGGGGAGCGCAGTTCGCAATAGGCCGCCAGCGAGTGAGCGAGGCACTCGCCCCTTGAAAGTCTTAGCCAATGCGGGGGAAGTCTAATGTCCAGCCTGTCCTTTGCCAGCTTAGCCCGAAACATAAAGCACTACCGTTCTTTGTTGAACTTGGCGAGAAAGGCACAAGCGACAACCGGCAAGTCTCTCCTGCAACAGTTACAGGAATTTGGGGTTCTGCGTCGCTATCCGAACAAGATCCTGGCGCCTGAATATTTCCATCTCGGCCTCTATGAGAAACCGCTGGCCGAAGCCCGCCGATTCATCGGCCAGTCGATGCAGGTTCGACTG
>WHTV01000008.1 GCA_009377535.1 Kiloniellaceae bacterium | reverse complement strand
TGGCGGCGACGATGTCGTCCTCCGCCAGGATGCGCCCGAACCACAGCAGGAGCAGCGGCACCAGCGTGAGCGCCAGCAGGCCGAGGCTGAGCGCCACGCCTTCCAGCAGGTGGTGCGCCGCCCGCGTGGTCGCCGCCATGTAGGCCTCGACGGCGGGGCGCAGCTCGGGTACCGCCGCCGGCCAGAGGTTCGGCCCGTGCAGCGGCCAGCCGGCCTCGACGCGCGGATGGTCTGAGGGCAGTTCGGTGCCGAAGTAGATGCCTTCCTTGCCGTCGGGCCGGCCGGAGGTGAGCTCGCCGCCGAGCGGGAAGAAGCCGCGCCAGGCGCGCCCGCCCCGGCTCATCGGGATGCGCAGCTTCACTTCTTCCGGCAGCGCGAAGAAGCGGCGCGATGCCGCATCCAGGTTCTGCAGGATCGCATCGTCGACGCCGTGGCCGGACACGTAGAAGAAGCCGCTGGCCCGGCAGGCCGCCTCGATCTCCTTGGCGACGCGCGCTCTTCCTGCATCATCGTCGCGCCGGATGAGCGGCGCCATGTCGATGACGGGGAGACCGCTGCCGCCCATGGGAGGTCAGTCCTCCGCGCGTCCGCGGCGGCCTTCGCGGCGGCGCCCGCCACGCCGGCCCTCGCCTTCGGGCAGGGCACCCAGCGGGCCGGCCTGCTGCTGCTCGGCGCCCTTGGAGATCTCGCCGAGCTTGGAAATGACCGTCGCCATGTCCGGCGCCGCGCCTTTCTCGTGTGCTTCCAGCGCGGCCCGCATGGCGCGGATGTGCTCCGGCGTGGTGCCGCAGCAGCCGCCGATGATGCGCACCCCGGCGTCGAGGGCCAGGCGCGCGTAGTCGGCCATCAGCTCCGGCGTGCCGGAGTACTCGATCTCGCCGCCGACGAACTGCGGGATGCCGCAGTTGCTCTTGGCCACCAGCACGTCGCTCTCGGCCTTGGCGGATTCCAGGTTGAGCACGGCGGCCATGAGCTCCGAGGCGCCGGTGCCGCAGTTGCCGCCGAAGGCGATGGGTTGCGGGTCCAGTTCGTGGGCCAGCTGGGCCACCTGCGCCGGGGTGACGCCCATCATGGTGCGCCCGTTGGTGTCGAAGGAGACGGTGACCACGTAGGGCAGGCCGGCCGCGGTGGCGCCCATGACGGCGGCCTTCACCTCGTCGATGGCGGACATGGTCTCGATCCAGGCGAGGTCGGCCCCGCCGGCGGCCAGGCCGCGGGCCTGCTCCTCGAAGGCCTTGGCGCCGGCCTCGACCGTGACCGGCCCGAGCGGCACGAAAAGGTCGCCGGTCGGGCCTATGGAACCCGCGACGATGACATCCTCGCGGCCACTCTCGGCAAGGGCGCGGCGGGCCAGCTCGGCGGCCGCCTTGTTGATCTCGAAGACCCTGTCGTCGGCCTTGTGCAGCTTCAGCCGGTTGGCGGTGCCGCCGAAGGTGTTGGTCAGGATGATGTCGGAGCCGGCGTCGATGAAGGAGCGGTAGTGGCGCACCACGGCGTCCGGCTGCTCCAGGTTCCACAGCTCCGGCGCGTCGCCGTGCTGCAGGCCCATGGCGAAGAAGTTGGTGCCGGTGGCGCCGTCGGCCAGCAGCCAGGGGCGGGTCTCGAGAAGTTCGGTCAGCCGGTCGGCCATGGGGTCAGCAGGGTCCTTTGTGGCAGTGCGGAGGCGGACGATAGGGCCTCGGAAAGAGCAGGGCAAGACGGCGCCGCCTCCCACCCTAACCCTCCCCCACAAGGGGGGGAGGGGATTCCATCGGCGCAAGCCGCACAATGTCCCCCTCCCCCTTGATGGGGGAGGGATGGGGAGGGGGTGGAGCCGCTGCCACGCCATGAGAGGGGGCAGGCCCGCTTCACGATTTCGGCCGCTCGTTCTTCGGGTCGTAGAGCGGCTTGTAGCCAACGGCTTCGACCTGGACGGGGAACTTCTGATTGAAGTACTCGATTTCGAGCCGGCGGCCCTCCTCGCAGTAGTCGTGCGGGAGGTAGCCGAGCGCGATGTTCTTTCCGATCGACGGACCGTAGGCCAAGCTGGTCGTGTAGGAGCGCCGGCCGAGCGAGTCGATCAGCACTTCGCCGGTCTTGGGATCGACGATCGGGCAGTTGCCCATCGGGAAGCGCGCCACGCCGTCCTTGTCGATATTGTCCGTTACCGTGAGCGTGCAGAGCATCGCCGGCTGGTGCGCGCGCTCGCGCTGCTCGAGATAGGCGGCCTTGCCGTGGAAATCGGCGGCCTTGACCTTCGGACGGGCGAGACCGGCCTCGACCAGATTGTACTCGGTCAGAAGGTCCGCGTTCTGAAGGCGCAGGCTCTTCTCCAGCCGGCGGCTGTTGGCATAGGTCTCGATCCCGATCGGGGTGATGCCGACCTCGCGGAACATGTCCCACAGCGCCAGGCCGTAGCTGAGCGGGAAGTGGAGCTCCCAGCCCTGCTCACCGACATAAGAGATGCGGAAACCCTTCACCGGCACGCCGCGCAGGGTGAAGTCCTGGCTGGCCGCGAAGGGGAAGTTCTCCGGATCGAGTCCGGCCGGATCGTCGGCCAGTTTCTTCAGGCTCTCGCGGGCGTTCGGCCCCCAGACTCCGATGCAGCCATAGTGATCGGTCCGGTCCTCGACGAAGACCGACCATTCCTTGTCCTGCGTCATGCGGCGGAGGTAGGTGGCATCCCGGTTGCCGGCGTCGCCGCCGTCGATGAAGCGGAAGCGGTCCTCGGCCAGACGCAGGACGGTCAGGTCCGCCTGCACGCCGCCGGCGGCGTCGAGGAAGTTGGTGTAGACGCCCTTGCCGACCGGCGTGTCGCCCGCGACCTTCGAGGAGGAGACGTACTCCATCAGCCGTTCCGCGTCGCGACCCGAGACGTCGTAGATCGCGAAGTGGGACAGGTTGACCATGCCGACGTTCTCGGAGAGCTCCAGATGCTCGGCGTTGGAAACCCGCCAGAAGTGGCGGTTGTCCCACTCGTTCAGGCGTTCCGGCACGCGGTCGGCGTATTTGGCCAGCAGCGTCTCCGCGTTGGAGGCGTAGCCGTGCGCCCGTTCCCAGCCGGCGATCTCCATGAAATGGCCGCCCAGCTCCTTCTCACGCAGATAGAAGGGGCTGCACCGCAGGTTCCGGCCCTTGGAGTAGGGCTCGCGGTTGTGGACGGGCGGATTGTAGATCTTGAACGCCGTCTCATAGCAGCGGTCGTAGATATAGCTTTCCGTCTTCTGAATCGGATAGTAGCGGGCGTAGTCGATGCTGTGATGATCGATCTCGGTCCGGCCGTCGGTCATCCAGTCTGCGATGAGCTTGCCCGTGCCCGGGCCGTCCTTGATCCAGACGGACACGCCGTACCACAGGCCGCGCACGTCCGGCGACTCGCCGATGGAGGGCCCGCCGTCGGCGGTCACCTGAAGCAGCCCGTTGAAGGAATGTTTCTCGTTGTAGCCAAGTTCCCCGAGGATCGGGGTCAGCTCCATCGCGCGCTCCAGGGGCTCGATGACCTGCTCCATCTCGAGGTCGCGCTGGGAGGGGGAGAGGCGGGCCGCCTCCTTCTCCAGCAGGTCGCGCGGATGGACGAGGCGGGGCTCCTTCTCTTCGTAATAGCCCCATTCGATCTGACCGCCCTCGGCGGTTTCCGGATCGCCGGTATCGCGCAGGTAGGCGGAGTTGCCCTGGTCGCGCAGCAGCGGATAACCGATCTCCTTGCCGGTGCCCGCGAATTCCGTGTAGGGCCCGAAGAAGGTCAGCGGATGGTCGACCGGCATAACCGGCAGGTCCTCGCCCGCCATCTCTGCGATCAGGCGACCCCAGAGGCCGGCGCAAACGACGACGTACGGCGTCTCGATATAGCCGCGCGTGGTGTGGACGCCCTTGATGCGGCCGTTCTCGATATCGAGACCGGTACACGGTGTGTTGGCAATGGTTTCCAGCTTGCCGGTTTCCTCGGCGTCGCGGATCATCTCCCCGGCGACGACTTGGGAGCGCGGGATTACCAGACCCGCATCCGGATCCCAAAGCGCACCCTGGATTACGTCTTCATCGACCAGTGGCATCAATTCCTTCACCTTCTTGGGCGTGATCATTTCGACCCGGTTGCCGAAGGCGCGGCCGGAGCTGACCCGGCGTTCGAGTTCGCGCATCCGTTCGTCGTCGCCCTTGCGGGCGACCTCGATGCCGCCGATGCGCGCGTAACGGCCGCGCTTTTCGAAGAAGTCGATGCTGTATTTGGTCGTGAAGATCGTTATCTGGTCGTGCATCGTGTTGAAACAGAAGTCCGACGCATGACCGGTCGAGCCGATGTCGGTCGGGATGCCCGATTTGTCGATCCCGATGATGTTGTCCCAGCCCCGCTCGATCAGGTGATGGGCAACGGAGGCCCCGACGATGCCGCCCTGTCCGATGATCACGACGTTCGCGCTCTTGTGGAACTGCGCCATTAATACCGTCTCCGTCTAAGAACAATGTGCCGCCACGATTGACCTCAGCGCTCCCGTCCGGCGCACGGAAAACCCCGCGTGCCGCACCGATACGTTGCGTCATCTGGCCGGCAATCCTGTACTGCCCGCCGCCGCAGAACTGCCCGGGTTACGACATCTTCTTATGATTGAGCGCTCTCGCGCCCGGTGTCGGCCGCTGTGGCCGCCCTCGGGCCCCTCTCGGGCTGGCCTCACTCACAAGCTTGAACCGGGGCGGCTATTCTTTCCGAAGTGGTATCAGGCGCTCCCCGTCTCCGCGACGGCATTTGTCGAATCTCCGACACCCCGCAAAGGCGCCGGGCCGCCGGCCGCAAAGCGGCGGAAAACCTTGTCTTGCGAAGGGTCTCTTGGGGCCGCCCCAGCGCCGCAGATTAACGGGTCGCCGTCGCCGTTGCGACAGAGGGGGCCCGGTGCCGGCGCCGATAATTCGGCTCTGCGTAAATGCATGTATTTTTGGGGACCAGGATATGCCCACGACAGCAGAAGCCGAAGGCGCCACCTCCGGCGGTGAGGGCCGCAGCGGACGGCGCGGCCGCGCCGCCGGCGGCGCCGAGGCCCGGCGCGCCCTGCGCGGCAGCGGCACGCTGGTCAAGAACCGCTACATCGAGCGCCAGATCCCGCCCTACGAGCTGCTCTCGGAGGAGGGGCTCGTCCTGGTCGAGCGCAATGCGGAGACGGTGCTGGAGGAGATCGGCATCGAGTTCCGCGAGGATCCCGAGGCACTGGAGCTGTGGAAGCAGGCCGGCGCCGAGGTGGACGGGGAGCGCGTGCGCTTCCCGCGCGGGCTCTGCCGCAAGCTCTGCGAGACCATCCCGTCGACCTTCACCCAGCACGCCCGCAATCCCGAGCGCTCGGTGGTCATCGGCGGCAACACCACGGTCTTCGCGCCGGTCTACGGCCCGCCCTTCGTGCGCGACCTGGAGGGTGGCCGGCGCTACGCCACCATCGGCGACTTCCAGAATTTCGTGAAGCTCGCCTACATGGCGCCGGCGATGCACCACTCCGGCGGCACGGTCTGCGAGCCGGTCGACATCCCGGTGAACAAGCGCCATCTCGACATGGTCTACGCCCACCTGCGCTACTCCGACATGCCCTTCATGGGCTCGGTGACGGCGCCGGAGCGGGCGGAGGACTCCGTCGCCATGGCCAAGCTGGTTTTCGGCGACGACTTCGTCGAGAACAACACGGTGATGATCAACCTGATCAACGCCAACTCGCCGATGACCTTCGATGCCACCATGCTGGGGGCGCTGAAGGTCTATGCGCGGCACAACCAGGCCTGCATCGTCACCCCCTTCATCCTGGCGGGCGCCATGGCGCCGGTGACCCCGGTCGGCGTAATGACCCAGACGCTGGCCGAGGCGCTGGCCGGCCTCGCCTTCAGCCAGCTGATCCGGCCGGGCGCACCGGCGGTGCTCGGCAGCTTCGCCTCCTCCATGTCCATGCAGTCGGGCGCGCCGACCTTCGGTACGCCGGAGCCGGCGCTTGTGCTTTACGGCATGGCGGCGCTGGCGCGGCGTCTCAATGTGCCGTTCCGCTCCGGTGGGTCGCTCTGCGGCTCCAAGCTGCCGGACGCCCAGGCGGCGCACGAGAGTTCTCAGACCCTGCTGCCGACCGTGCTCGGCGGCGTCAATTTCGTGCTGCATGCCGCCGGCTGGCTGGAAGGTGGCCTGGTGTCTTCCTATGAGAAGTTCATGATCGATGCCGACCAGCTCGGCATGATGCAGACCTTCTGCGGCGGCTACGACCTCAGCGAGAACGGCCAGGCCATGGACGCGCTGCGCGAGGTCGGGCCGGGCAGCCACTTCCTCGGCTGCGCGCACACCCGCGCCAACTTCGAGACGGCCTTCTACCGCTCGTACGTCGCCGACAACAATTCCTTCGAGCAGTGGGAGTCGGAGGGTGGCCGTGACGCCTTTGTGCGCGCCAACGGCATGTGGAAGAAGATGCTGGCCAGCTACGAGGCACCGGCCATCGACCCCGGCCTCGACGAGGCCCTGAACGCCTTCATCGCCGAGCGCAAGGCCTCGATGCCGGACGCCTTCTCCTGAGCCGCAACCAGCAGAATCCGATTGCGGGCTGCCTCTGCGGGGTGGGTGGGGCAGACAATCGATGCAGCGGCACCAAACACCGTCGGTTCCGTCGCAAATAGATCTGTGCCGGCGGCTGCGATAGCATCATAGTGGCAGCTATCAGCAAGGCAGTTGCGATGCATGTCACATTCGATCGATCAGCCAATTCTTCCTGCCCAGAACGAAAGTCCCCATCCTGAAAGCCAGCTCCTCGGCGCCTGGCTTGTCTTCGGCTCGGCCCTGGTTTGGAGCCTGGGCGGCATCATCGCCCGCCTCGCAGAGATCGAGAATCCTTGGACGGCGGTTTTCTGGCGCTCCGGGACGGCGGCGCTGTTTCTCATCGCCTTCATGCTGGTCCGCGATGGCAGGGCGGGCACTGTCGCTCTCTTTGCCCGCATGGGCTTTGCAGGCCTGGCGGTCGCCGCCTGCTTTGCCATAGCATCGACGTCCTTCGTCCTGGCGCTGCAGTTCACGACCGTGGCCAACGTCCTGCTGATGCAGGCCGGCGTACCGCTGCTTGCCGCCCTCATGTCCAGGATCCTGTTCGGCGAACAGCTCCGTTTCATGACCTGGCTGGCCGTTGCAGCGGTGATATCAGGCGTGGCGGTCATGGTCTCCGACTCGCTGACCGGCAAAGTCTCGCCCATTGGGGATGGCCTTGCGCTTCTGATTGCCGCCGCTTTTGCCACTGCCACGGTCATCACGCGGCGCTATTCCAGCATCAGAATGACGCCGGCCGTGTGCACCGGATCGGCCATTGGCTGTGCCGTCGCCCTTGTCGTGAGCCTCGTGACCGCGGGAAGCGTCGCGGTGGAGACTTGGCAACTGCCGGTCCTCGGCGTGTTCGGCGTCAGCTTGGGACTGGGCATGGCCCTGTTCACCCAGGGGGCCCGGCTCATTCCCTCCGCCTTCGCGGCCCTCCTCGGCACCGGCGAGACCATTCTGGGGCCGTTCTGGGTATGGCTGTTTCTGGGTGAGACACCGACGCCGAGGACCGTTATCGGCGGCGCCATCGTGCTGGCGGCGATCCTTGCCTACCTGGTCTGGCAGATTGCCGACAACCGCAAGTTCCGGCGCCTGGCACCGCCGATTCATTGAGCTGTTGCAGACTTTCTGCAAAGGCTATGGCGGCAGCGAGGACGGCCAGGCGATAGATCCTCCGGTCGGCCTACGGCCTGACGACGGCCACCCCGTATTCGCGTGCGGCGTCTTCCAGCCAGCGCCAGAGATAGTCGGCGAAGGAGCGCCTGACGTAGAGCTCGAAGGCCGGTGCGTCGCTCACCTGCAGCAGCGTGACGGCCGCCTTGGCGAGCAGGCTCTGGGCGCAATGGCCGCTGCCGCCGAAGGCGCGCGGGTGCAGGTCGAGCGGACAGCCCTTGGCGAGGACCGCGCGAGCCTGCGCTCCGGCGAGGGAAAGGCAGCAGAGGCTCTCGCCCATCTCGGTCACCGCGGCGTGCAGGCCGTCGAGCGCCTTGCGCAGTTTCGTTGCCAGCTGCGCCTCGGCGAACGCTGCCGCGTCATGCTGCATGGCCAGCCATTCGTCCGGTCCCAGCCACAGCAAAGCGAGGCCTTCGCCCGTCGTGGCCGTGTTGGGCAGCGTGGGCAGGGCGAGGCCGAGAGCCTCGCGGACCGCCTCCACGAAGGCTGCGTCGCCGCTGTCGCCGCGCAGGTTCACGGCGACCGGCAGCGGCTTTTCGCTGAGCTGCACGCCAGCCTCCGTGGGCGCTGCCGTGCTGTGCCCGGCCAGGCCCAGGTGGTCGAGGGCGCTTTGTCTCAAATAGGTCTCTATCACTTGAGGCGCTCCCCTTCCGGATCGAAGAACACGCAGGTGTCGGCGACGACGCAGGCGATCGTCCGGCCGTCGCCGAGCGGCGCGAAAAGCGTCTCGCCCTTGCGCGCCAGGCCGCCCTTCACCAGGGCCATGGCGATGGAGCGGCCGCAATTGGGCGAATGGTAGCTCGATGTCACGTGACCCAGCATCGGCATCGGCGGCTGCGGCAACACCTTCTCGACCAGCTGGGCGCCTTCCGGCAGCACCTCCTTAGGGTCCTTGGTGAGCAGGCCGACGAGCTGTTTGCGGTCGGGCCTGGCCATGTCCTCGCGGCTCAGCGAGCGCCGTCCGACGAAGTCCTTGGTCTTGGAGACGGCCCAGTCCATGCCGAGGTCGTGCGGCGTCACCGAGCCGTCGGTTTCCTGGCCGACGATGATGTAGCCCTTCTCGGCGCGCAGCACGTGCATGGCCTCGGTGCCATAGGGCGTGATGCCGTAGCGCTCGCCGGCCGTCGTCAAGGTCTGCCACACCGCCATGCCGAAGGAGGCGGGCACGTTGATCTCGTAGGACAACTCGCCGGTGAAGGAGATGCGGAAGATGCGCGCGGGCACGCCGGCCACCTTGGCCGCCGTGTAGGCCATGTGCGGCAGTGCCTCCGGGGAGAGGTCGGCGTCGCTCACGTCAGCCAGCAGGCGCCGGGCGCTGGGGCCGGAGAGCGTCATGGTGGCGAACTGCTCGGTGACCGAGGTGAGATAGACCTGGAGGTCCGGCCACTCGGTCTGCAGGTAGTCCTCCAGGTGGCCGAGCACGGCGGCGGCATTGCCGGTCGTCGTGGTCATCAGGTAGTGCTTCTCGCCGAGGCGCGTGGTGACGCCGTCGTCCATGACCATGCCGTCTTCCTTCAGCATCAGGCCGTAGCGGCAGCGCCCGATGCCGAGCTTCAGCCAGGCATTGGTGTAGACACGGTTGAGGAACTCGGCGGCGTCGGGCCCCTGGATATCGATCTTGCCCAGCGTGGTGGCATCGAGGATGCCGAGGGAGTCGCGCACCGCCTTCACCTCGCGGTTCACGGCGGCGTGCATGTCCTCGCCGTGCTGCGGGTAGTACCAGGCGCGGCGCCACTGGCCGACGTCCTCGAAGAGGGCGCCGTTGCGCTCGTGCCAGGCGTGCATCGGCGTGCGGCGGACGGGATCGAGCAGGTTGTCGACGTCGCGCCCTGCAAAGACGCCGAAGGTGACCGGCGTGTAGGGCGGGCGGAAGGTGGTCACGCCGACCTCCGGTAGGTGCCCGCCGACCTCGTCGGCGACGATGCCGATGGCGTTCACGTTACCCATCTTGCCCTGGTCGGTCGCCATGCCGGTGGTGGTGTAGCGCTTCACGTGCTCGATGGAGCGGTAGCCCTCACGCAGGGCCAGCTTCAGGTCGGCGGCGGTGACATCGTTCTGCTGGTCGACGAAGTGCTTGGCTTTGTGGCCGAGCGGATGCTCGCCAGGCACCAGCCAGATCCAGCGCCCCGGCAGGAAATCGCGGTCCTCCGCCTGGGAGGCGGCGGTGTCCGAGGGCGCGAAGCCGCAGGCCGCGGCCGCAGCGGCGCCCGCCTCGGTCCCCTCCCTGAGGCAGGACCCGAGGCCGAAGCGACCGTTGGCGGCACCTGCGGATTGCTGGCCGGTCTGCATCGCCGCGTCGGGCAGGAAGCAGGCATGCTCGTCGTCCCAGCGCAGCTTGCCCTTGGCCTGGCAGAAGAGATGCACCGTCGGATTCCAGCCGCCGGAGCTGGCGACCAGGTCGCAGTCGATCGCCTCCGGGACGCCGGTGACGGTCTTGCCGTCGAGGCTCAGTTCGGCCACCCGCACGCGCTTCACCCGCCTGGCGCCTTCCACGGCGACGATAGCGAACCCGCCGAGGATACGCAGGCCCAGGGCCGTGGCGCGTTCCGTCAACGGGCCGGCCGGTACCTGGCGGGCATCGACGACGGCAGCGACCTCGATGCCGGCGGCCTTCATGTCGAGCGCGGCGCCGTAGCCGCTGTCGTTGTTGGTGAAGACCACCGCGCGACGCCCGGGGCGCAGGGCGTAACGGTTCACGTAGCTCTGCACCGCCGAGGCTGTCATCACGCCGGGGCGGTCGTTGTCGGCGAAAACCAGGGGGCGCTCGATGGCACCGGCGCAGTAGACAACCTGCTTCGTGCGCAGCTTCCACAGGCGCTTGCGCGGCAGGTTCTCAGGCGGCCTGGGCAGGTGGTCTGTGACGCTCTCCACCAGGCCGAAGAAATTGTGGTCGAAGGCGGCGTAGCAGATCGTGCGCTTGAGCACGCGCACCTCCGGCAGCGCGGCCAGTTCCGCTTCGGCGGCGGCGATCCAGTCGCGGGCCGGCTGGCCGTCGATCACCTCGCCCTGGGTGTTCAGCAGGGCGCCGCCCAGCAGGTGGTCCTGCTCGGCGAGGATGACCCGCGCACCGGCGCGACCGGCCGACAGCGCGGCGGCAAGGCCGGCGGGGCCACCGCCGACCACCAGCACGTCGCAGTGCGCAAAGGTCTTGTCGTAGCGGTCCGGGTCGCGCTGGCGCGGCGATACGCCCAGGCCGGCGGCGCGACGGATGAAGTGCTCGTAAGTCATCCAGGCGCTGGCCGGCCACATGAAGGTCTTGTAGTAGAAGCCGGCCGGCAGGAAGCGGGAGGCGAGGCCGTTCAGCGCGCCGACGTCGAACTCCAGCGAGGGCCAGGCGTTCTGCGATTTCGCCTTCAAGCCGTCGACCAACTCGACCTGGGTTGCCTTCAGGTTCGGCTCGCTGCGCGGGTCGTCGCCGACCTGCATGAGGGCATTGGGCTCCTCGCCGCCGGCGCTGACGATGCCGCGCGGGCGGTGGTACTTGAAGCTGCGGCCGACCATATGGATGCCATTGGCAAGCAGCGCCGAGGCGAGGGTGTCGCCGGCGAGGCCCTTGTAGGTCTTGCCGTTGAAGGTGAAGGTCAGGAGCTCGTCGTGCGCGACGAAACCGCCTTGGGGTAAACGCATGCGTCCGGCCACGTCCTGCTGCCTCCTCAGACGTAGCGCCGTGGGTCGAGCGCCGGCGGCGGCGACCCCATCGGATAGATGGCGAGGATCTCGTAGGTGACCGAATCGCGCGCCGCATTGAACCAGCGCCGGCAGCCGTGGGCGTGGTTCCAGCGCTCGAACACCAGGCCCTTGATGTTGTCGCGCAGAAAGACGAATTCCGCCCATTCGGCATCGGAAAGGCTCGCCGGGTCCTTCGGCCGCTCGATGTGGGCCTCGCCGCCGCAATGGAATTCGCTCTCGGCGCGCGGGCCGCAGTGGGGACAGGCAATCAACAGCATGATGTCTCTTCGATTCTCTAATGCGCCACGGCTGCCGCGCCGTGCTCGTCGATCAGGAAGCCGGTGCGGAAGCGGTCGAGCGAGAAGGCCGCATTCAGCTCGTGCGGCGCATCCTTGGCGATGGTGTGGGCGAAGACCCAGCCGGAGCCGGGGGTCGCCTTGAAGCCGCCGGTGCCCCAGCCGCAGTTCAGGTAGAGGTTCTGCACCGGCGTCTTGCCGAGGATCGGGCTGGCGTCGGGGCAGACGTCGACGATGCCGCCCCACTGGCGCAGCATGCGCATGCGACGGAACAGGGGAAAGAGCTCGCAGATGGCGCCCAGGGTCTCCTCGGTCACCTGCATGGAGCCGCGCTGGCCGTAGCCGATGTAGCCGTCGACGCCGGCGCCGATCACCAGCTCGCCCTTGTCCGACTGGCTGATGTAGGCGTGCACGGCACCGGACATCACCACGGTGTCGATCACCGGCTTCACCGGCTCCGACACCAGGGCCTGCAGCGGCACCGACTGCAGCGGCAGGCGGAAGCCCGCCATGTTGGCCATGACGCTGGAATGACCGGCCGTGACGAGGCCGACCTTGCCCGCCTCGATGTAGCCCTTGGCCGTCTCGACCCCCTTGATCCTGCCGTCCTCGATGCGAAAGCCGTTGACCGGACATTCCTGGATGATGTCGACGCCCAGGGCGTTGGCGGCGCGGGCATAGCCCCAGGCGACGGCGTCATGGCGCGCGGTGCCGCCGCGGCGCTGCAGGCTGGCGCCGAGCACCGGGTAGCGCCCGCCGGCGCGCAGGTCGATGACCGGCACCATCTCCTTCACCTGCTGGGCATTGAGGAACTCCGAATCGACGCCGTTCAGGCGGTTGGCGCTCACCCGCCGCCAGGTTTCGCGCAGATCGTGCTGGTTGTGCGCCAGGTTGAGCACGCCGCGCTGCGAAAACATGACGTTGTAGTTGAGGTCCTGGGAGAGCCCTTCCCAAAGCTTCAAGGCATGCTCGTAGAGCGCCGCGGACTGGTCCCAGAGGTAGTTGGAGCGCACGATGGTCGTATTGCGCCCGGTGTTGCCGCCGCCCAGCCAGCCGCGCTCCACCACGGCGATCGACTTGATGCCGTGCAGCTTGGCCAGGTAGTAGGCGGTCGCAAGGCCGTGCCCGCCGCCGCCGACGATGACGACGTCGTAGCGCGGCTTCGGCTCCACGCTCTGCCAGGCCTGCTGCCAGTTCGCATGGTGGCTGAAGGCATTGCGCAGCAGACTGAAGACTGAATAGCGCGGCATCATGCGCGAAGCGATTCCCCTGGCTGACCTGTTGTCCGGGCCGCGGTCCGGTGGGGCCGGCAGGCCCTCGTTGACCATGCTGACACCCGTATCGAGGCTTGGCAACGGCACCAGGGTCCCGCTGCGGCAGCCCCAATCTCGACTGGCGCCAGGGCACTCGATCGGCGGCTTCGGGGCTCGCGGTTTCCCGGCGGAAATTTATCTGTTCGCGACACCGGCAGTTATGCCAGAGTCGCGGAATCGGTCATTGATACGGCACCAGAGAGCCATTGTCCCCTCATGTTCGGAAACGTGCCCAGAGAGCTGCCCCAGCGCATCGCTCTCATCCTGCTGCCCCGGTTCTCCTTCCTGCCGTTTGCCGGCCTGGTTGAGTCCTTCCGTCTAGCCAATCGCATGAGCGGGCGGGAGCTCTACCGCTGGAAGCTGGTCTCCACGGACGCCCTGCCGGTCGCCGCCTCCAACGAGGTGGTGCTGAAGGTCGATGGCGACCTGACGGCGGCCGAGGATTGCGACAGCGTGGTGATCTGCGGCGGTATCGACGTGCATACGATCAATGCCCGCGCACTCACCGGTTGGCTGCGCAAGGCGGATCGCCGCGGCGCCGACCTCGGCGCCATCTGCACCGGCAGCTACGTCATGGCCAAGGCCGGGCTGCTCGACGGCCACCGCTGCACCATCCATTGGGAGAACCTGGCCGGCTTCTGCGAGGACTTCCCGGAAATCGAGGTGACCAGCGAACTCTTCGAGATCGACCGCAACCGCTTCACCTGTTCCGGCGGCACGGCCGCCATCGACATGATGCTGAACGTCATCGCCCGCCAGCACGGCCACGAGCTGGCCGCCAGCGTCGCCGACCAGTTCATGCATGAGCGAATCCGCGACCAGCACGACCGCCAGCGCATCTCGCTGCCGGCGCGCCTCGGCGTGCGCCATCCCAAGCTGCTGGCGGTGATCGGCACCATGGAGCAGAACCTTGAAGAGCCGCTCAGCCGCAGCGAGCTGGCGCGCGGCGCCGATCTGTCCACGCGCCAGTTGGAACGCCTGTTCCGCAAGTACCTGAGCCGCTCGCCGGCGCGTTACTACCTGGAACTGCGCCTCAACAAGGCACGCCTGCTGCTGCTGCAGACCAACATGTCGGTGATCGACGTGGCACTGGCCTGCGGCTTCGTCTCGGCCTCGCACTTCTCCAAGTGCTACCGCGACTTCTTCGGACGCACCCCGCGCAAGGAGCGCGGTCTGCCGCTGAAGGGCGAGGCGGAGGAAGCGGAGATCGCAGCGCTGCGCTAGCCCGGATTTCTCAAACTATGGCGGGCGTCACGGAGGCGAATTTGACGACAGGCCAGGAAAGACGCGAAGAGCGTATCGGCGATACGGTCGAGCGGCTTGACGCCGCCTGTCGGCAAATGCGCCCCGCCCTTCGGGTCGCGTCAGGAAGCCCGCTGGGTGCGTCGAAGCCCTCAACCGTAGTCTCCGCTACGCTTTTCGGGCTCCTCCTGCCCAGCGGGCTTCCTGACGCGATGACGCTCCGCCATAGTTTGAGAAATCCGGGCTAGCTGCGCCGGCGGCGGCGCCGGCCGCCTGTGTCGCCGTCGTTGGCGGCGGCGCGCGGCTTGTGTGTGGGCAGGGTCACCACCTTGGAAAGGTTGGGAAAGGCCGCGGTCGTGTGGGGAATGCCCATGGCCGCGACGAAGTGGGCCTGGAACTTCGGCTCCACGGCAGTCTCGATCTTTTCGACCTTGCGGATTACGGACTCTATCTCGTCGCGCGCCACCTGGTTCAGCAGGGCGATCCGCGCGCCGGTGCCGGCGGCGTTGCCGGCCGAGTAGACATGCTCCAGCGGGCAATCCGGGATCATGCCCAGCACCATGGCGTACTTGGTGTCGATGTGGCTGCCGAAGGCGCCGGCCAGCATGATCTGGTCGAGCTGCTCGACGCCCAGGCGGTCCATCAGCAGGCGGATGCCGGCATAGAGCGCCGCCTTGGCGAGCTGGATGGCGCGCACGTCGTTCTGCACGATGCGGAGCTCCTGCTCGCCCTGGTGCAGCAGATAGGAGAAAGTGCGGCCGTCGGCCTGCACGCGCGGGCTGCGTGCCGCCGCGGCGCCGTCGATGGTGCCGTCCCGGGCCAGGATGCCGGTGAGGTACATTTCCGCCAGCACCTCGATGATGCCGGAGCCGCAGACGCCGGTGACGCCGATCTTGCGGGTCTCCTCGGCAAAGCCCGCCTCGTCGGACCAGAGGTCGCTGCCGATCACCTTGAAGCGCGGCTCCAGGGTCTCGGGGTCGATGCGGACCCGCTCGATGGCGCCGGGCGCGGCACGCTGGCCGCAGGAGATCTGCGCGCCCTCGAAGGCCGGGCCGGTCGGCGAGGAGCAGGCCAGCAGGCGGTCCCGGTTGCCCAGCACGATCTCCGCGTTGGTGCCGACGTCGACCACCAGGGTCATCTTGTCGGTCTTGTGCGGCGATTCCGAGAGAATCACGCCGGCGGTATCGGCGCCGACGTGGCCGGCGATGCAGGGCAGCACGTAGACCCGGGCGTTGGGGTGGAAGCGCAGGTCGAGCTGGCTCGCCCAGACGGTCATGCCGGAGTTGGCGGCCAGGGCGAAGGGGGCGCCGCCCAGTTCCGTCGGATCGATGCCGAGCAGCAGATGGTGCATTACCGGATTGCCGACGAAGGTGGCGTTGAGAATCTCGTCGCGCTCGATACCGCCTTCCTTGCAGACCTCCTCGGTCAGCTCGTTGATGGCGCGGCGCACGGCGTCGGTCATCTCACGGTCGCCGCCCGGGTTCATCATCACGTAGGACACCCGGCTCATGAGGTCCTCGCCGAAGCGGATCTGCGGGTTCATCACGCCGGAGGAGGCGATGACCTCACCGCTCGAGAGGTTGCAGAGATGCGCGGCGATGGTGGTCGAGCCGACGTCGACGGCCAGGCCGTAGCTGCGGTCATGAAAGCGAGGCCAGATGGCGGTGATGACCTGGCCGCGGTGGACCGCAACGGTGACCTGCCAGTTGCCGGCGCGCAAGGTCTGCTGCAGGCTCTGCAGGATGCGCAGGTCGGCTTCCAGCTCGGTGAGTCCCCACTGGTCCTCCAACGCCGCCAGCAGGCGCTCCAGGTCGCCGGTGGGATTGTGCATGTCGGGCTCCTGCACCACGACGTAGTGCAGCCGGATCGCGGGGTCGAGCTCTATGGCGCGCGCCTCGGCGCGCTTGCGCACCACCTGCTTATGGACCTGGCTTTCCGCCGGCACGTCGACCACCACGTCCTGCTGCAGCAGGGCCTGACAGGACAGGCGGCGACCGATGGCCATCCCGCGCTTTTCCTGGTAGCGCGCCTCGGTCTGGTTCCAGGGGGTAACGTGGGTCGGGCGGCTGGTGATGCCGTGCTTGGCGAACTCGCCGGCACCGATCTCGATCTGGCAGCGGCCGCAGAGCCCGCGTCCGCCGCAGACCGAATCGATGTCCACGCCCAGGCTGCGCGCCGCCTTGAGGATCGGCGTGCCGACCGGAAAGCGGCCGCGACGCCCAGAAGGCGTGAAGACGATCAGGGCGTCTTTCGGGCCGATTCTGGGAGCGTCGTCGGGCAAGGCCAGCCTATCCCCCGTTCTCTACCCGCGCCTGCGGCGACGTTCGCGGCGCCCGTTCTCTTCGCCCTCGGCACCGGCCGGGGCCGGCTCGCGGAACTTGCGGATCCAGGCGCGGCAGTCCTTGTCGTGGCCGAGCAGGACGTCGGCCGCCATGATGCCGGTCAGCTCCTCCTGGTGCAGCGGGTTCATGATCGCCGAGGTCATGCCGGCGCCGGCGGCCATGGCCAGGAAGTAGGAGTTCATGGCGTGTCGGTTGGGCACGCCGAAGGAGATGTTGGAGGCGCCGCAGGTGGTGTTGACGCCGAGCTCCTCGCGCAGCTTGCGGATGATGGCAAAGGCCTGGCGGCCGGCAGTGCCCATGGCGCCGATCGGCATGACCAGCGGGTCGACCACGATGTCTTCCTTGGGGATGCCGTAGTCGGCGGCGCGCTCGACGATCTTCTTGGCCACGGCGTAGCGCACGTCGGGATCCATCGAGATCCCGGTCTCGTCGTTGGAAATGGCGACCACGGCGGCGCCGTGCTTCTTCACCAGCGGCAGCACGCGCTCCATCTGCTCGTCCTCGCCGGTCACCGAATTCACCAGCGCCTTGCCCTGGTAGACGGAAAGGCCGGCTTCCAGCGCCTCGACGATGGAGGAGTCGATGGATAGCGGCAGGTCGGTCAGCGACTGCACCAGCTTGATGGTCTGGGCCAGGATGCCCGGCTCGTCCGCCAGCGGAATGCCGGCGTTGACGTCCAGCATGTGGGCGCCGGCCGCCACCTGGGCCAGGCAGTCCGCCTCTACGCGGCTGAAGTCGCCGGCGGCCATCTCGGCGGCCAGCAGCTTGCGCCCCGTCGGGTTGATGCGCTCGCCGATGATGCAGAATGGCTGGTCGAAGCCGATGACCAGTTCTCTCGAATGCGAGCTGACGACGGTGCGTGCCATGATCCCGTTACTCCTTTCCAGCCCGGGGCTGCGCGGTTTGCCGCATCGCCGGGGTGCCCAAGACTCTAGGCGGCATTTGCCCTCTTTCCGCCGTGTCGGGCTGGTGCAGGGACGACTAGCTGTGGCCTGTTCGCGCTACTCGATCTCGCGCGTCACCTTGAAGCCGTCGCCCTTGGCGTTGATGTCGAAGTCGCCGTCGGCCACCGCGTAGGTCCAGGCCGCCGAACGGCGCAGGCCGCCCAGCGGATAGACGTGGATGCGCGCGATGCTGCAATCCGGGTCGTAGGCCTTGTAGCGGGCGAGATCGAGCAGCAGGCGGTCGGGCGTGTTCACCGTCATCAGCTTGGCCACGTTGCGCGCCTGGCGGGTCAGGAAGCGCATGGACGGGCCGACGCCGCAGGCCTTGGCATGGTTGATCAGCGTCTTGATGGTGGCGAGGCCGGGCACGCCGAGGTGGATCGGCAGGCGGTTGCCTGCGGCGCGCATGGCCTTGTCCCAGGCAATGATCGGCGCCGCCTCGAAGCAGAACTGCGTGGCGATGTAGAGGGCCGCATCGCTGCGCTCGGCGAAGGCGTTCTTCCAGGCCAGCGCCTCCTGCAGCACCGCCGGCGCGATGTCGGGGCTGCCTTCCGGATGGCCGGCGACGCCGATGGTCTCGACGCCGTACTTGTCGAAGAGACCGGTATCGAGGATCGCCATGGAGCTCTCGAAGGGGCCGAGCGGCTTGTCGACGGCGCCGGCCAGCGCCACCACGTGACGCAGATCGGTGACGTCGGCCAGCGCCTTCAGGTAATCCTCCAGCGCCTGGCGGCTGGGGATCGAGCGCGCCGCGAAGTGCGGCATCGGCTCGAAGCCCTCTTCCTGCAGGCGCTTGGCGGTCGCCACGGTATCGGCGAAGTTGGAACCGGGCAGGAAGGTCACGGCGACCCGGGCCCCGGGGCGCAGATGCTCGCGGTAGTCGGGGATCTTCAGTGCCGAGCCGGGCGTGGTCTCCAAGGTGAAGTCCTGCACCAGGTCGAGGATCTGCTGTCTGGTCTGCAGTTTCATCTCTTCGGAGGACTGGTCGATCGGCACTGCCTTGCTCACGGCGTACATCCCAGGGTTCCTTCTGCGCGTGTCATGACGCGGGGTGTCAGGCGGGTTCCTGCCCGCCGGCGGCAACCAGTGCGACCAGTCGGGCGTCGTCGTAGTCGGCTTCCAGGCGGCGCGCGGCGGCGCCGGCCTCGGCTTCCAGGTCGTCGCCGCACTCGATGGCCTCGCGGCGGTGCCACTGCTCGAGGTAGGCATCGGTGCCGGTCAGCTTGGCGCGCATGGCGGCGCGGTCGATGGCTTTCTCGAAGCGCTCGCTGAGCTGCACCTTGGCGTTCCTGCGGCCGGCCTTCACGGTCACCTGAGCCGGGATGTCGCGCCAGTAGACGACCGTCAGCTGCGCCATGCGGCGGTCTCCTGGCCGCGGGCCGCGACGAAGTCGCCGAGGCCGCCATAGCCGGTAAAGTGTCTCTCGAAGGCGAGGCCAAGTCGCTCGGCCGCCGCAGCGGCGCGCGCGTCGAGGCCGGCGTCTTCGGTCTGCGCCAGGTAGACCAGCTTCTTGTAGTTGCCGAAGTAGATCTCCAGCAGTTCCGGATAGCGGTCGAGGCCGAGCCCCTGGACGATCAGGCGCTCGAAGTGCCGCACCAGGTAGTCGGTCAGGTAGAAGCTGCCGATCTCCGCCTCGGCGAGGGCTTCGAAGACATCGTTGCCGGCGAAGAAGGCATAGCAGTGTGGCCCCTCGATGCGCTCGACGCCTTCCTCGGCCAGCACCTCGTCGAGCAGGCCGCCGGTGCCGCAGTCGCCGTAGAGCACGAGGATGCGTTCATAGCGCCCGCGGGCTTCCTGGATGCGCTGGCGCACCCCGCCCGGAATCTTGCTCGGGGTATTGTGCCAGGCGGCCGGCAGGCAGCTCACTGTCAGGTGGCGCCAGTCGTTCACGCGGATCAGCTCCACGATTTCGCGAGCCAGCGCACCGCAAGCGATGAGCAGCGTACGCCCGGGCGCGTCGACGGCTGTCGGCAGGGCCGCCATGGCTGTCTCTTGCTCCTGCTGTCCCACCGGCGCCGCTAGGCGGCGCCTTTCTGGTTATGGCGGCGTGCCATGAAGCCCTTGGCGGTTTCCACCGCCACGGCCGCGTCGCGGCAATAGGCGTCGGCGCCCACCGCGTCTGCGAAGGCCTCGTTCAGCGGCGCCCCGCCGACCAGCACCACGTAGTCGTCGCGGATGCCTTTTTCCTTCATGGTGTCGATCACCACCTTCATGTAAGGCATGGTGGTGGTGAGCAGCGCCGACATGCCGAGGATGTCGGGCTTATGCTCCTCCAGCGCCGCCAGGTACTTCTCGACCGGGTTGTTGATGCCCAGGTCGATGACCTCGAAGCCGGCGCCTTCCATCATCATGGAGACCAGGTTCTTGCCGATGTCGTGGATGTCGCCCTTGACGGTGCCGATCACCATGGTGCCGAGCTTCGGCGCCCCGGTCTCGACCAACAGCGGGCGCAGGATGAACATGCCGCCCTTCATGGCGTTGGCGGCCAGCAGCACCTCCGGGACGAAAAGGATGCCGTCGCGGAAGTCGATGCCGACGATCCGCATGCCCTCGACCAGCGCCTCAGTCAGGACCCTGTAGGGGGTCCAGTTGCGGTTCAGCAGGATGTGGACGGATTCCTCGATCTCTTCCTTGAGCCCGTCGTAAAGGTCGTCATGCATCTGCTTGACGAGTTCGTCGTCGTCAAGGCTGTTGAGATCGAGATCGTCGTCTTCCGCCATCTTCATTCCTCACGGCAAAAACAGCCCGGGCTTTCAACCTGATGTTCGGACCCGGGCAGTGGGGTCCCCGGCGATCATTTCTCTTGAGAGGGGGCTTGGTGGCTTCACCTGCGGCGACTGATCGTGTCTGAATCGCGACAAAGCCGAAAGCGCCTGAAACTCAAGTATTTGCGCGCCTATTTCCGATGTCGGTGGCCGCTCCCGGAAGGTCGCTTTTCGACCTTCCCGAGGCAACCGCCGGGCCACCGGATGAAGCTTGCGCCCGGAGGCCTTCGTGATTGATTAACGGTGCAGCGGCAGGAGAGGGAGCCCGTAGCCGGGCTCTTGCAAATACACACAATATATTTGTGTTTGGAAAAGATTCTACTCATCACTATGTTAAATTGCGAAATGTCGCATTGGCAAGGCGGACCAAGGGGGCCATATTCTGGCGCAACGAGGCAGGCTCCCCAAGGTTCCTGGGCGGATCCGGGGCCCGTTTGCCCATCATTCAGCGAAAGGCTCTTGAGGCATGGAAGGTTCGACAGCGCTAGTGGCCGACCCCTCCGGCCGCCGGATGATCGAATCTGCGGTGGTGCGTTTCGCCGGTGATTCCGGCGACGGTATGCAGCTCACGGGCAGCCAGTTCACCCTCGCCACCGCGCTCGCGGGCAACGACCTGGCGACCTTCCCGGACTTCCCGGCGGAGATCCGTGCGCCGGTCGGCACCACCTTCGGCGTCTCGGCCTTCCAGATCAATTTCGGCGCGCGCGTCATCAAGACCTCCGGCGACGAGCTCGACGTCCTGGTGGCGATGAACCCGGCAGCCTTGAAGGTGAACCTGGCCGACGTGAATCCGGGCGGCCTGCTGATCCTCGACTCCGGCGCCTTCAACGAACGCAACTTCACCAAGGCCGGCTACCGGCAGGACCCGCGCGCCGACGGCAGCCTGAAGGGCTTCCGCGTCATCGAGGTCGACATGTCGCAGATGACCCAGGACGCGCTGAAGGCTTCGGGCCTCTCCAAGAAGGAGGCCCTGCGCTGCAAGAACATGTGGGCGCTGGGCCTGGTCTACTGGATGTTCGGCAGGCAGCGTCAGGCGACGGTCGACTGGCTGAACGGAAAGTTCCGCGCGCGCCCGGATATCGCCGCCGCCAACATCGCCGCCTTGAACGCCGGCCATGCTTTCGGCGAGACGGCCGAGCTGGGCGCCGATGCCGCCGCCTACTTGGTCCCGCCGGCCGAGATCGCCCCCGGCCTCTACCGCAACGTCACCGGGGCGGAGGCGCTGTCCTGGGGGCTGGTGGCGGGGGCCAAGGGGGCCGAGCTGAAGCTGGTATTCTGCTCCTACCCGATCACCCCGGCCTCCTCGATCCTGCATTCTCTGGCGAACCTGAAGGACCACGGGGTGGTGACCTTCCAGGCCGAGGACGAAATCGCCGCAGTCTGCGCGGCGATCGGCGCGTCCTATGCCGGCGGCATCGGTGTCACCTCCAGCTCCGGCCCCGGCGTGGCGCTGAAGACCGAGGCCATGGGGTTGGCGATCTCGGCCGAGCTGCCGCTGGTCATCGTGAACTCGCAGCGCGCCGGGCCTTCGACCGGCATGCCGACCAAGACCGAGCAATCCGATCTCTACCAGGCGGTCTTCGGGCGCAACGGCGACAGCCCGCTGGTGGTGCTGTCCGCGCGTTCGCCGGCCGACTGCTTCGATGTCGCCATCGAGGCGGTACGCATCGCCACCAAGTTCATGACGCCGGTGATCCTGCTGAGTGACGGCTACATCGCCAACGCATCGGAGCCCTGGCGGCTGCCCGACGCCGCGAGCCTGCCGCGCTTCCCGGTCACCTTTGCGAGCGACCCGACGGGCTTCCAGCCCTTCAACCGCGATCCGGAGACGCTGGCCCGGGTCTGGGCGGTGCCGGGCACGCCGGGCCTCGAACACCGCATCGGCGGCATCGAGAAGGCAAGCGACAGCGGCAACATCTCCTACGATCCGGCGAACCACCAGAAGATGACCAACCTGCGTCGCGACAAGGTGCTGGGCGTCGCCCGGGACGTGCCGGCGCAGGCCTTCGAGGCGGGCGGGCCCGGCGACCGCTTGGTGGTGGTCGGCTGGGGCTCGACCTATGGACCGATCAGCCGCGCGGTCGACAACCTGCGCAACGAAGGCCATGCCGTCGCCCACCTGCACCTGCGGCACATCTGGCCGCTGGCACGCAACCTCGGCGAGCTACTTGCCGGCTTCGACCGCATCCTGGTGCCGGAGATGAACGACGGCCAGCTGGTCACCCTGCTGCGCAGCGAGTACCTGGTGCCGGCCCAGGGTCTCAGCAAAGTGAACGGCAAACCCTTCAAGATTTCCGAGATCGAGGCGGCGGTCCGCGATCGCCTGGAGGCCTGAGATGAGTGCAGAAGTCATTGCGGCGACGCCCGCCCCGAAAGCCGCCAAGGACTACGCCTCGGACCAGGAAGTGCGCTGGTGCCCGGGCTGCGGCGACTACGCCATCCTGAAGGCGGTGCAGAAGACCTTGGCCGATTTCCAGGCCGACACCGCCAAGACGGTCTTCATCTCCGGCATCGGCTGCGCCGCGCGCTTTCCCTATTACATGTCGACCTACGGCTTTCACACCATCCACGGCCGCGCGCCTGCCTTTGCGACCGGTGTGAAGCTGACCAATCCGGAGCTCGACGTCTGGGTGGTCTCCGGCGACGGCGATGCGCTGTCGATCGGCGGCAATCACCTGCTGCATGTTCTGCGGCGCAACGTCGACCTGCAGCTGCTGCTGTTCAACAACGAGATCTACGGCCTGACCAAGGGGCAGTATTCGCCGACCTCGCGGGTCGGCACCCGTTCGCCCTCGACGCCGGGCGGCTCGCTCGACACGCCGGTTTCCGCCGGCAATTTCGCGCTGGGCGCCGGCGCGCGCTTCTTCGCGCGCTCGGTCGACACCCAGCAAAAGCATCTGCCGGAGGTGCTGAAGCGCGCCCGAGAGCACCGCGGCACCTCCCTGGTGGAGATCTTCCAGAACTGCATCGTCTACAACGACGGCGCTTTCGGAGATTTCACTGAGCGCAGCGTCGCCGCCGATCGGCAGATCCTCTTGGAGCACGGCAAGCCGATGATTTTCGGCAAGGACGCCGACAAGGGGCTGCGCCTGGCCCCCCGGACTGCACAGGGTGGCAAGCTGGCGCTGGAGGTGGTCACGCTCGGCGAGAACGGCATCACCGAGGCCGATCTTCTGGTGCACGACGAAACCGACCGCGCCATGGCCGGCCTGCTGGCCGCCCTTCAGCCGCCGCAGATGCCGGTGGCGCTGGGTGTGCTGTTCTGCGACCCGGCTCCCAGCTATGAAGCCAGCGTCACAGGGGAAGTGGATGCGGCCAAGCACAGTCATCCGGCAAATCTCGCCGAACTGCTGCACAAGGGCCACACCTGGACGGTTTCCTGACCGGAGAATGCTCCTAGAGCTCGACCGGCACGGCACGCAGGACGCGAAGCTTCGTCTCAATCACAAAGTCCGCTTGTAGGAAAGGCTTGCCTCCCGCAGGCAATCTGCGTCATGCTGCCTGATCGTTTTGATTAGGAACGTGAGCTGACCGCCGAGCCAAGAGTTCATCTCCAACGGCGCCTCTGCGACGGCAGCACATCTTCGCTCGAGGAAGAGGCCATGCCGGAATAATGAACTCCAACGTTTCACCCGAGTGCCTCGACGCCTTTCCGGAGCCACTTTTGGTTGTAGGCGACGATGGCCGGTTGCATGCCGCTAATTCGCCTGCCGCAACTCTTCTCGGCTTGTCGCCAAGCGGCAGGCCGGAGATCACCCTGCGGGAAGTCACCGGCCTTTCCGCGGTAGAGTTCGACAACCTGCTGCAGTCTTGCCTGGCCACCGCGCTACCGATCCAACTGCGGCTGACGTTTTATCCGGCCGCCGGCCGGCCGCTGGCCCTGCGCTGCGAGGGCTGGCGCTGTCTGCTGGGCGGCGAGAACGCCGCCCTCATCCGCATTTCCGACGACGCGCAGACGCCTTCGCGCTTCAGGCATCTGGTCGACGAACTGGACCAGGAATTCAGGGTGCGGCGACATCATGAGAGCAGCTTGCGCTCTGTACCGACCCGGCTGCACGACCTCGACAGCGTCAGGGACCAGAAGCTGGCCCAGATGGGCCATGACCTGCGCACGCCGCTCAATGCCATTATCGGCATGACCGAGTTCATGCGCTCGGAGCCCTTCGGCCCCTTGGGCGAGAAATACTCAGAGTACGTCGACGATATTCACACGAGCGGCGGCCTGCTGCTCCGGCTCGTCGACCAGGTCCTGAACTTGGCTTGGGTGGATAGCCAGTCCCGTAGCGCAACCACGGAAGTTCTGGCCGATCTCGGCGAGTGCCTGGACAACTGCTGCAAAGTGGTGGAGCCGATCGCCAAGCTGCGCGGGCTCCACATTCTGCTGCCGGAACACGATTCCATACCGAGGTTGCGGGCCGACCAGTTGCTGGTGAAGCAGATCCTGCTGAACCTGCTCGGCAACGCCGCCAAGTACACCGGCAGCGGCGGGCACATCAAGGTCAGCATCGAGTGGCGCAGGGGCCACGCCCTGGCCATCCGCGTGAGGGACGATGGGCCCGGCATACCCAAGGAACAGCTCGCCGCGATCAACGGCGGTCATATGGCACACAGCGCCTATTTGACCAACGACAAGCGCTCCGGTTTCGGGCTGGCGCTCAGCCGACGCACGGCCAAGGCCATCGGCGGCCGCCTCAACGTCCGCTCCACCGTCGGCGAGGGCACCGTCGCGTCGCTGGTGCTGCCGCCCCATCTCGTCGAGGGAGGCCAGGCCGCGGTGCATGAGTTCAACTGCGCGGCAGGCTAATACCGCCGCGATTCCGCCGGATCGGCGTCGTGTCAGACCAGCCGCTTCAGGAGGCCGAGGAAAAGGCCCTGCTCGTCGGCGCTCAGCGGCGCCAGGATCTCTTCACCGATGCGGTTGGCGTCCTTAACGAGGCGCTTCACTGTCTCCTGACCAAGCGGTGAGAGGCTCAGCACCATGCGCCGCCGGTCGGTCGGATCGGCCAGGCGCTCGATGAAGCCGCGCTCATGCAGGCGGCGGATCACCCCTTGGATGGTGGCGGGATCCATCGCCGCCAGGCGCCCCAGTCGGTTCTGCGACAACTTGCCCATCTCATGCAGGCGCGCCATGGCGAAGAATTGCGTGGGTGTCAGCTGGGCTTCCGTCAGCACCGTCAGGAACAGGGCCGAGGCCCGTTGATGGGCCCGGCGCAGCAGATGGGAAACCTGCTCGTCGAGGACGAAACCCTCTGCTGCCGGCCGCAGGCCGGAAAGGGAAAGGGCGGAGATCTTTTCAGGAATGATGGACAAGTTGGTCACCTCAAGGAGTTCAAAAATCTCGATGAATCAACCCTCTGACCGTCTCTTGCGGTGCCTGGAAGGGCCAACCAGTCCTCTGCCAGAACGAACTATACAGCGCCGGCGATCAGGGCGTCCAGCGGTCCCATGCTGCACCTGCTCACAAATCTTCCATGAGCCAGTCTGAACCAAGGAAATCCGCCGAAAACCAGCCTTCAAGAACCAGCGCGGCCAGTGCCGCGATGTCGCCCGACAGCAACCTGTCATTGCCGAGAAAGGCCACCCGCTCGCGGATCGCGGCCTGCGCGCGCAGCAGGCGGGGAGAGGTGGCCAGCGGGAGGCGCAGGTCGATGCCCTGGGCCGCCGCCATCAGCTCGATGGCGACGATATGCGCGGTGTTCTCGACCATGTCGGAGAGCCGGCGGGCGCCGTGGGTCGCCATGGAGACGTGGTCTTCCTGGTTGGCCGAGGTCGGCATGCTGTCGACGCTGGCCGGGTGGCTCAGCAGCTTGTTCTCGGCGGCCAAGGCCGCCGCCGTCACATGCGCGATCATGAAGCCGGAATTGAGCCCGGGCTCGGCCACCAGGAAAGCCGGCAGGGTGCTCATGTTGGCGTCGGTCAGCAGAGCGGTGCGGCGCTCCGACAAGGCGCCGATCTCGGACAAGGCGATGGCGGTCATGTCGGCGGCGAAGGCCACCGGCTCGGCGTGGAAGTTGCCGCCCGAAAGCACCTCGCCGCTGTCCGGGAAGACCAGCGGATTGTCGGAAACGGCATTGGCCTCGCGCGCCAGCGTGGTGGCGGCGTTGCGGAAGACGTCCATCACCGCGCCCATGACCTGCGGCTGGCAGCGCAGGGAGTACGGGTCCTGCACGCGGTCGCAGTCGGCGTGCGAGCGGCGGATCCCGCTGTCGGCCAGCAGGTCGCGCAGCCAGGCAGCCACGGCGATCTGCCCGGGATGGCCGCGCAACTCCTGGATGCGCGGGTCGAAAGGTGTGTCGCTGCCGAGGGCCGCATCGACGGACAGCGCGCCTGCCGTGATCGCCGCGGTGAAGCAGTCGGCGGCGCCGAAGAGGCCGTGCAGGGCGAGGGCGGTGGAGACCTGCGTCCCGTTCAGCAGGGCAAGGCCTTCCTTGGCGGCCAGCTCGATCGGCGCGATGCCGTGCACGGCCAGAACCTCGGCGGCGGGCCGGCGGCGGCCCTGGTGGCTGATCTCGCCCTGGCCGAGCAGGACGGCCGACATGTGCGCCAGGGGCGCAAGGTCGCCGGAAGCGCCGACCGAACCCTTGGCCGGTATCACCGGATAGAGCTCCTGGTTGAGCAGCCCGATAAGACGGTCGACGACCTCGCCGCGGATGCCGGAGTGGCCGCGCGAAAGCGCATTGATCTTCAGCAGCAGGACAAGGCGCACCACGCGGTCGTCCAGCGGTGCGCCGACGCCGACGCTGTGTGACAGAACGAGGCGGGTCTGCAGTTCGGCCACCTGGTCGGGCGAGATGGTCTGCCGCGCCAGGCTGCCGAAGCCGGTATTGATGCCGTAGACCCGGCGGCCTTCGGCGACCACGTCGGCCACGGTGCGCGCGGAACGCGCCAGCGCGTCGTAGCAGGCCGGGTCGAGGCAGACCTGCGACGCGCGGCGCCAGAAGCGCTGCAGGTCCCGCAGGGTCAGCCGACCGGCTTTCAGGATGAAGGGATCTTCCGTCACGCGCGCCTCCTGGCCAAGTTGTATATACAACTTTGACCCTTGTTTAGCATCCTTTCCGACGCCTCGGAAGGGCCTCTTGATCCCCTCGTGCGAGCGCTGCCGACCAATATTAAACCAATACTTAAGCTGTTCCGACTAAGACTAACCGCAGAAAATGACTCATCGTTTTGCCTATGGAGCTTTTATGTCGCTGAGTAAAAAGCGCTCCTTCGGGATCGCGCACCGCGTCCTCTCCCTCATCGTGCTCATGAGCGTAAGCATGATCGCCCTCATGGGCATCAGGCTCTATGAGCTGAAGGGCGAGTTGGTCGAGCAGAAGCGCACGGAGCTCCGCCAGCTCGTCGAGAGCGCGGTGGCCATTGCAGACAGCTACCACAAGCGCGCGCAAGCCGGCGAGATGACCATGGAAGAAGCTCAGCGGGTCACGCTCACCGCGATCGGCGACATGCGCTACAACGGCGCAGAGTATTTCTGGGTGAACGACATGCAGCCCGTCATGGTGATGCACCCGATCAAGCCGGAACTCGATGGTCAGAACCTTTCGGGGTTCAAGGATCCCGCCGGCTTCCATCTTTTCAACGCATTCGTGAAGACGGTGCAGACGCAGCAGGCCGGCTTCGTCGGCTATCTCTGGCCGAAGCCCGGCGCCGACCAGCCGGTGCCCAAGGAGTCTTTCGTGCAGGGCTTTGCACCCTGGGGCTGGGTTATCGGCACCGGCGTCTACATCGACGAGCTCGACGCGATCTTCTGGGATAAGGCGATGATCGAGGCGGGCATGATCGCCGTTTTCCTGCTGATCATCGGCGGTATCTCGCTGCTGGTGGCACGCAGCATCACGCAGCCGATCCATGGCATGAGGCACGCCATGGGCGAGCTCGCCAACGGCAACCTGCAGATCGCGATTCCCGGCACCGGGCGCGGCGACGAGATCGGCGAGATGGCCAACGCGGTCGAAGTGTTCCGCGCCAGCGCCATTGAGCAGGCGCGCCTGGAAGAAGACAACCGCCTCTCCGCCAAGCGCGCCGAAGAGGAAAAGCGCCGCGCCATGCAGAAGGTGGCCGACGACTTCGAGGCCAGCGTGAAGTCGGTGGTGGAGATGGTGTCGCAGACGGCCGGGAAGATGCAGACGACGGCCAAGTCGATGACCTCTGCCGCAGACCAGACTCAACAGCAGGCGTCCTCCGCCGCCAGCGCCTCCGAAGAGGCCTCGTCCAATGTGCAGACCGTGGCGGCGGCGACCGAGGAGCTGTCTTCCTCCATCGAGGAGATTGGCCGCCAGGTGAGCCGCTCGCTCGACACGGCGACCAAGGCCGTCGGCACCGCGCGGGACACCAACCTCAAGGTCGAGGGCCTGGTCGAGGCGGCGCAGAAGATCGGTGCCGTGGTGAAGCTGATCCAGGACATCGCCGAGCAGACCAACCTGCTGGCACTGAACGCCACCATCGAGGCGGCGCGCGCCGGCGAGGCCGGCAAGGGCTTTGCCGTGGTGGCGGGTGAGGTGAAGTCGCTGGCGACGCAGACCGCCAAGGCTACGGAAGAGATCTCGCAGCAGATCGGCGAAATCCAGGGCGCCACGACCGAGGCTGCCTCGGCGATCCGCACCATTGCCGAGACCGTCGAGCAGATCAACGAGATCGCCGGCAACATCTCGGCCGCGGTGGAGGAGCAGGGGGCCGCCACCCAGGAGATCGCCCGCAACGTCCAGCAGGCCTCGGCCGGCACCAAGCAGGTGGCGGGCAACGTCACTGCCGTGTCGAAGACGGCGGCCGAGACCGGCACTTCGGCCAATGAAGTGCTGGAGGCGGCCGGGCAACTGGCACAGCAGTCCGACAGCCTGCGCCGCGAGGTCGATCAGTTCATCGCGCAGATTCGCGCCGCGTAACCGCCGGCAGATCCCTACGACGGTCCCGGCATCTCGCTTCTGGTGAGATGCCGGTACCTTTTCGGGGTCGCGCGAAGGCTTCACAGGGCGACAGTTTTCGTCGGATGCTGGACAGCCGGCAAGGGGTAGGCGGGCCAGCCTGAGGTCGTGCCGGCCGCTCGCTGCGGGCGGCTCTTACGCCAAGCGAAAGAAGGCACCTTCCGATGACACGCATCCGGCGGGGGCGCGACCTCCGCGCCGCCCAACGCCCGACCGCGCCGGTGGCTCCGGCGGGCCTGACCGGGGGCAGCTACCGGCCCCTGAAAGAGAGCGATTTGCCGCGCATCGTCGGCGCCGCCATGGAGGTGCTGGAGCGCACCGGCATCGAGGTGGCACCGAGCCCCTGCCGCGAGGTCTTCCGTGCCGCCGGCTGCCGCATCGACGCCGACGCCAACCGCGTCTACATTCCGGCCAAGCTGGTGGAGGCGGCGCTGCAGACGGCGGCCCGCGAAGTCCTCCTGGCCGGACGGAGTCCGCAGTACGACCTCAACCTCGGCGGCCGGCGGGTCTACATGGGCACCGGGGGCCAGGCGGTGAAGATCCTCGACCTCGACGGCAAGGTGCGCGAAACCTGCCTCGCCGACAACTACGACATCGGCCGGCTCTGCGACACCCTGGAGCACATCCATTTCTACATGCGGCCCGTGGTCGCCCGCGACCTGGCCAACGAGCAGATCGACATCAACCAGTTCTACGCCTGCCTGGCGGCGACCGAGAAGCACGTCATGGCCAATGCCTATCTGCCGGAAAAGGTCGTCGAGCAGCGCGCCCTCGCGGAGATCCTGGCCGGCGGTGCCGAGTCCCTGGATCGGCGCCCGCTGATCTCCTACACCGCCTGCTGGACTGTCAGCCCGCTGCGCTACGCGACGGAGACGGTGGAGATCCTCGACGAGATCGTCGCCCACCGCCTGCCGGTGGTGATTTCCTCCGCGCCGCAGGCCGGCGCCACCGGGCCGGCGGCGCTGGCCGGTACGCTGGTGCAGATCACCGCCGAGCAACTCTCCGGCTTCGTCTACGTGAACCTGCTGAACCCTGGCCATCCGCTGATCATGGGCTGCGTGCCGGCCCAGGCCGACCTGCGCAGCGGCGCCTTCGTCGGCGGCTCGGCGGAATTCGCCCTGCTGAACGCCGCCTGTGCCCAGATCGCGCAGTACCTGGAGGTGCCGCTCTACAATTCCTCCGGCATTTCCGATTCAAAGGTGCCGGACGCCCAGGCCGGCGCTGAAAAGGGCATCACCGGCCTGGCCGCCGCCCTGGCCGGCTCCAACTACATCCACCATTCCGCCGGCTTCCTGGAGAGCCTGCTGACCGTCGCCTACGAGCAGTACGTCATCGACAACGACGTGAACGGTGAGATCATGCGCATGCTGAAGGGCATCGAGGTGACGGATGAATCGCTATCGCTCGACGTCATCGACCAGGTGTGCAAGGGGCCGGGGCATTTCCTCGGCCACCCGCAGACCCTGGCGCTGATGAACAGCGAATACCTCTATCCCAGCCTGCTCGACCGCGACAACCGCGACGACTGGGAAACCAAGGGGTCCAGGGACATTCGCGAGGCCGCCCGTGACCACGCCCGCAAGGTGCTGGCCGAACACTGGCCGGAAGCGATTCCGGCAGACCTCGACGTGGAGATCCGCCGGCGCTTCGACATTCTCCTGCCGCGCCAGGCCATGCGCCCGGCCGCCTGAGCGGCGCGGCCAGGGAACAGCCCGGCCGCTCGGCGCCACCGGGCCCGAAAGCCGCGCTTTCGGCCGGGTTTTTGTGCCCGCATTAACCCTTCGATCAGCGATCTGGCCTAAGGTTAATCGAATCGCTTAACCTGACTCCAAGTGGGCGCCCCCCGTGTCGCAATCCTCCTCCGTCCCCCTTTTCCTGGCCCTGTTTCTCGTGCTCGGCGTGGGACAGGCGCGCGCCGAGGTCGCCCTCACCGAAGCTGAAGCGGCCTGGCGGCAGGATCATCCTTCCGTCTCCGTCGCCATGGACAGCGACTACGCGCCGATCAACTACCTGGACGCAGGCCTGCCGGTCGGTATCGCCGTCGATCTGTTGCGGCTCGTCGAGTCCAAGAGCGGCCTCACGATCAATTGGCTGGCCGATCGCTGGCCGGTGGTGATCGATCACGCGATGAGCCATCGGGTCGATGCCGTCATCAATGCCGACAAGACGGCCGAACGTCAGGCCCGGCTGATCTACACCCGCCCTTACTATCAGGTCCCGCAGGCGGTTGCGGTACGCGACGACGTGACGGGCATCGCCACGCCCGCCGGGCTGGCGACCCAGACCGTTGCTGTGCTGGCGGGAACTTCCCAAATCGACTACTTGCAGCGCCATCATCCCAATGTGAGGGTGATCGAGGCGGAGACTATGCTCTCCATGGTGTCCGCGGTGCTCTCCGGTGAAGCCGACATGATGATCGCCGCCCTGCCGGTCGTGCATCATTTCATGTCGGAAAACCTGATCGCCGGTCTGCGGATCTCCGGCGTCTTCCAGTCTGATGAGATCGACAACCTGCACATCGCGGTGCGCAACGACGCGCCGGAACTTCGCGCGATCCTCGACAAGGCCATTGCGGATATCACCCGTGAGGAGCGTCAACAGATCATGGAGCGCTGGTTGCCGACCAGCGTCCTGCGCGAGCACACTGCCCCGGTGCGGCCCGCCGTGGAGTTGAGCCAGGCGGAGAAGGACTGGATCATGGCCCATCCGGTCATCCGCGTCGCCGGAGACCGGGCCTGGCCACCGATCGAATTCGTGACTGAGGAGGGCCGATTCGATGGCCTTTCCGCGGACTATCTGCGACGGATCGGGGAGCTTGTCGGTCTGCGCTTCGAGTTCGATCTGGAGGCGGGCTGGGCCGAGGCGGTGGCCAAGCTGCGCAACCGCGAGCTCGACATGTTCTCGGCGGCGGCAGAGACGCCGGAGCGGCTGGAGTTTGCCCGCTTTACCCAGCCCTACCTGACCCTGCCTGCCATGATATTCGCCCGCGACAGCGAAACCTTCGTGGATGGCCTGCAGGGCCTTGCCGGTCGCCGTGTCGCCTCGGTCGAAAGCTACGCCGTGACGGAATTTCTCCGCGGCAAGCAAGAGGGCTACGATTTCGATCTTGTCGAGGTGGCGGATGCCGGCGCGGGCCTGAGAGCCCTGGCCGCCAACGAGGTCGACGTCTATGTCGGCAGCATTCTGGTCACCGGCTACCACCTGCGCCGGGAATCCGTGTCGAACATCATGGTAGTGGGCGACCTCCCGTTCCAGATCAAGGTGGCGATGGCGGCGCGCAGCGACTGGCCGGAATTGCAGTCGATCCTCATCAAGGCGCTGAACGCCATCACGGCCGAGGAGCGCAACACCTTCAACAGCCGCTGGATGAGCCTGCAGATCGGCCGCATGGTCGACTATGCCATGGTGTGGCGCTGGGCGGTGGCTGGCGCCCTGGTGCTGATGCTCTTCATAGCATGGAACTGGTACCTGCAGCGCAAGACATCGGCCCAGAGCGCGGAGCTGCGGCGCAAGAACCAGGAGCTTGAGATGGAGGTGGAGGTGCGCCGCCGGGCCGAAGAGGAAGCGCTCGTCGCCACCCAGTCGAAAAGCCGCCTGCTCGCCAACATGAGCCATGAGTTGCGCACGCCGCTGAACGCGATCATCGGCTTCTCGGACCTTCTTCACAGCAATGGCCTGGATGCCTTCCCCGAGACGCGCCGCGTGGAATATGCCGGACATATTCACAGCGCCGGCCGACACCTGCTGAACCTGGTGAACGACACGCTCGATCTTTCGGCGGTCGAGGCCGGCCACATGACGCTCAACGAGGAGACCTTCACGCTGGCCTCGCTGCTGGACAACGTCATGCCGATGCTGGAGCAGCGTTCCAAGGATGCCGGTGTCGAGTTGCTGCGCGTGCAGCAGGCAGGCGGACTCCGGATCCACGGGGACGAACGCCGGCTCCGGCAGGTCATCATCAACCTGATCGACAATGCCATAAAGTTCACCCCGGCCGGCGGCCGGGTCGTTGTCAGCCAGGATTCCGACGAGGGCGCACGCGCCGGCGTTACCGTCGTGGACAACGGTATCGGCATGTCGCCTGCCCAGGTGACGTCGGCCTTCAGGGCCTTTGAGCGGGGCACCGACCCTTTCGTCCGCGCGTCCGAAGGCGTCGGCCTGGGCCTGGCGCTTTCCAGCGAGATCCTGAAGGCCCACGGCGGCGAGATCGAGATGGTCAGCCGACCGGGCGAAGGTACCACGGCGACCCTGTGGCTACCGTCGGAGCGCGTCCTGCCGGACTCCGCCCGTTGCGCCTGAAGGTTGATTGCCTTGACGGTGCGGCCCGCGGGCGCTGAACGGTTCTCTTGGCCGGGCAAAAGGGCTATTTTGGCCTATGATCGAAGCTCCCTTCTGGCAAACCAAGTCCCTGGCGGAGATGTCGTCCTCTGAGTGGGAGTCCCTCTGCGACGGCTGCGCGCGCTGCTGCCTCATCAAGCTCGAGGATCCCGACGACGGCGAGATGGCGCACACCGACGTGGCCTGCCACCTGCTCGACCGCGAGAGCTGTCGCTGCGGCGACTACGCCCGGCGCTGCGAGTTCGTGCCGGATTGCGTGCAGCTCTCGCCGGAGAACATCGGCAGCCTCAACTTCATGCCGGCGAGCTGCGCCTACCGGCGTCTTGCCGAGGGGCGCGGCCTTGCCTGGTGGCACCCGCTGGTCTCCGGCGATCCCGAAAGCGTGCACCGGGCCGGCATCTCCGTGCGTGGCCGCACCGTGTCGGAGGCCGGCGTGCCGGACGAGGACCTGGAAGACCACATCGTCGACTGGCCGACCTCCGAGGAGGTCTGCTGGGACGGCGAGGCCGACGCTTGAGCGCTACGGTGGGGCAGGGGCCCGACCTGCTGGTGGCGCTCGACGCGGGCCTGCGGGCGCTGGGCCTGGTGTTCCTGGGCGCTTTCCATCCCGTCCCGGACGACGGCGTGCCGGCGCAGCCCGACGGCCGCGCCAGCCGCACGCTGATCCTGGCGGGCAATGTCGGCGGCAGTCTCTGGCCAAGCTTTTCGGCGGCGCCTGAAGCCGGCGACGGCCGGCCCGATCCGCTCGATCGCTGGAGCGCCCGGGTCATCGCTGCGCTTGCCGAAGAAGCCGGCGGCGTGGCGCTGTTTCCCTTCGGCGGTCCGCCGCATCTGCCGTTCCAGCGCTGGGCCCGACGTGGCGCGCCGTTGGCCGCCTCGCCGCTGGGCGTGTTGATCCATCCCGAGTTCGGCCTCTGGCACGCCTACCGCGGCGCCATCGCGCTGGCCGAGGCGCTGGCCTTGCCGCCGGCCGCCGCGAGGCGCAGCCCTTGCGAAGACTGTGCCGACAAGCCCTGCCTGGCGGCCTGTCCGGTCGGCGCCTTTACAGCGGCAGGCTATGACGTTACCGCTTGTGCCGGCCATGTCGCGGCAGCGGCGGGCAGCGACTGCCTGGGGCTCGGCTGCCGCGCCCGGCGCGCCTGTCCCGTCGGGCAGGCGCATCACTATCCGGCGGCCCAGGCCAGGTTGCACATGTCGGCTTTTCTCGCCGCGCGCAGTTCGTAAGCCGGGTTCAGGACTGGTCTGGCTGCCTTCATTGGAGTTGTTATGAAGCCGACAATTCTGCTGATCGACCACCCGGTGGGCCGGCGCGACGACCGCGCCTCGGCGCAGCTGCAGGAGATGGGTTACGCTCTCGAGTGGTGCTCGCCGGGGCGCGGCGACAAGCTGCCGCCGCTCAGCAGCGGCTATGCGGGAGTGATCTGTTACGGCGGTGCCGAGAGCGTCAACGAGGCCGAGAGCAAGCCCTACATCCGCGAGGAGATCGACTGGATCGGGCACTGGGCCGAGGACGGCGGCCGCTACTTCGGCATCTGCCTCGGCAGCCAGCTGCTGGCCCGGGCGCTCGGCGGCAGGGTCACGCGCCATGAAGAGGGGCTGCACGAGATCGGCTACGTGAAGATCGAGCCGACCGCCGCCTCGAACGGCTTTCTCGGCCGGCCGATGCACGTCTACCACTGGCACAACGAAGGCTTCGAGGTGCCGGCCTCGGCCGAATTGCTGGCCTCCGGGCCGGTATTTCCGAACCAGGCCTTCCGCTACCGCGACAAGGCCTACGGCATCCAGTTCCATCCGGAAGTCAGCCGCGCGGTCATGCTGCGATGGATGCAGGAGGCGGGGCATATGCTGGCGGAACCGGGCGCACAGTCGAGTGCGGAGCAACTCGCCGGCTGCGCGCGCTACGACGCCGAGATGGCGGCCTGGCTGCGCCAGTTCCTCATCCGCTGGCTGGCCTAGAGCCCGTCCCGGCTGCGAGTCGGGCCGCGCTCCGGCCAGCCGCGGACTTGCGGGGTCATTCGGCGGCCAGCTGCAGGGACCGGCCGGCAGAGGCCGCGCCAGCGGGCTGCGCCCAGCGCCGGCCCCAGTTGGTCAGTACGCCGCCGAGGCCGATGAGCGCCCGGCCGCTGCGCCGGCGCAGGCGGGCCGCCCTTCCGTAGCCCTTGGAGTGCCGCCGCAGCGGATGGTAGGGCGGATGGGAGAAGGATTCCATGCCAAGCAGGAGGTCGATGCCACCGGCCCGGGCGATCGAGGAATAGAGGATATATGACATAGTTCTATTAATCCTCGCTGAGAGAGAGTGAAGGGTTTGCCGTGGCTTGAAAACGGCTCTGTTATGGATAAGATATGGATTTCCAGGATCCGGACAAGCGACACTTTCTCATCCTATAGATGAGATGAACTAAGGCATCAGCGATGCAGAAAAAACTCCCGCCCCTGAATGCCTTGCGGGCCTTCGAGGCCGGTGCCCGTCATCTCAGCTTCACCAAGGCGGCCAACGAACTGCACGTCACCCAGGCGGCCGTCAGCCACCAGATCAAGGCCCTGGAGGCGCATCTCGGCTATCCCCTGTTCAAGCGCATGACCCGCAAACTCGGCCTGACCGAGCAGGCACGGGTGCTCTTTCCGGTGGTGAGCGAGGCCTTCATGCGCATTGCAGAGACGGCGGAGGATCTGCGCAGCGCCGGCGATTCCCATACCCTTTCGGTTTCGGTGACCCCGGCCTTCGGCGCCAAGTGGCTGGTCTATCGCCTGCCGCGCTTCTGGCGGAAGCATCCCGAAATCGACCTCAAAGTGCATCACACCATCGCCTGTGCCGACCTGCGCTACGACGACGTCGACGTGGCGATCCGCTTCGGCCAGGGCGCGTGGGAGGGCGTCAGCAGCGAGTTCATGCTGCGCGTCGACTACACGCCGGTGTGCAGCCCGGCGCTGCTGACGGGCAAGCACCCCCTGAAGTGCCCCGAGGACCTGCGCCACCACACGCTGTTGCACGAGGATGACTACGACGGCTGGATCCAGTGGCTGGCGGTGGCCGGCGTCACCGACCTCGATCCGCGCCGCGGCCCGATCATGGACGATGCGACGGTGCTCATGCAGATGGCGGTGGAAGGCGGCGGCGTCGCCCTCGGCAAGCTGACCATGGTGGAGCGGGAGATCGCGGCGGGCATTCTGGTGAAGCCTTTCGACATCACCGTGCTGACCGAACTGGGTTACCACCTGGTCTATCTGCCGGGGGCGCTGGAGCGTGAGAAGGTGCGGAAGTTTCGCGATTTCGTCATGGAGGAGATCACCAGCGAAATCGCGTGAGTGTCACCGGCCGCGCCGCAGCGCGCTCACTTCTCCTGCCACAACTGGGTGACCAGAGGCGCCCTCGCGGGCTTGGCTTGCGGCGCGTCGGCCACCGGCGGTCCGGCGATCTCGAAGTAAAGCTTGCGGCGCATGGCCGTGGCGAAGTCGTCGAAGTCGTCGGCGGAGAGCAGGAAGGCGCCGGGTCCGCCGACCACGCCGGCGACGTAGTAACGCGCCAGTTCCGGCTCCTCGTTGAGGATCGCCAGCCCGTTGATGGTGATGCCGGCACGGTTGGCGACGGCACGTGCGTAGGCCGGCGAACCGCCCTCGTTGGAGCGGCCATCCCCGGACACGTCGATCACCATGCGTTCGCCCAGATAGGCGTTTCCCTGAATCCATCGCGTCGCCGCGTCTATCGCATTCCCCAGTGCAGTGGCGCCGCCGAGAATCTGCCGGCCGGCGCTGCGCACCTGCGCAGAGAAGGCGAGCGCTTCGGTTTGAGTGCTGATGCGCGTCCAGGGAATCGTCTTGGCCTGGGCGCCCGCGCTGGACCACTGCAGCAGGCTGACGGCGACCCCCTGCTCGCCCACCTGCTCCAACGCGGCAAGCACCTCGGGATCCTCGAAGGCAGCGGCGATGCCTTCCATCTGCAGGACGAACTCGTCGCGGTTCACGCTGGACGAGCAGTCGACCGCCATTACCAGTTCGAGGTGGACGCGCTCGCTTGCCGCGACTTCTCCGGTGGCACACCACAGCACGGTGCCGGCCGAGAGCGCCTTGAAGGATCGTGAAAGGAGGTTGCGCAAACCTGCCATGCGGCAAGTCTAGCCGGCTTTGCCAAGGTCCGATAGCGAGGCGATGGGCGGCAGCCGGGCGATTGCTGCGCGGCTCAGAAGCGGGGGGCGATGGGAACCTGGCGCAGCTTTTCGGCGGTATCGCGCCGCCAGGCGATCTCGTCGCTGATCTGCTTCAAGGTCAGGCTGTCACCCGTCTCCTCGTGGATCATCGTCGTGCCGACCCGGCCGTTCTCGACGACCCGGAAAATCGTCTCGAGTGCCGCCGCCTCTGCCGGTGGCGCGGGTGTGGCCGGAACCGGCGGGGTCCGGGTGGGCGCCGCCGTACCGGGAACCTGCAGCTTGTAGACCACAAGCGGACCGTGTTCGCCCTGTTGGACCGAAAACACCATTGCCAGCGCGGAAACCGCGCCAACGACCGTCGCTCTAGCTGGGCGCAAGCCGATTTCCCCCTGATCTGGCGGTCTGCGTCTTGTTGACGACCCCGGCGAATCGGGGCGGGCAACTCCAACGGCAAAATAGGGTTGGGATGATCGCGCGGCTGAGTCATTTCTGTGTTCTAGAGTCTTGATTCAGCGGCTTGAATCCGGCTCCAGAGCGCGAGAACCCCTCGAAAAGCCGCCGGGGGTGGCGGATTTCGAGGGGCCTCAATAGGAGCTTCGGTCGGTTGCGGGGCCTGGGGGGAAGCCCGGTGACCTGGTCGAGCTCGCGCAGCTTGCACAGGCAAACTGCTGCTCCCGCTGGAGGGGAAGGTGTCACAGACGGGAGTCGAACGAAACAACGCCGCAGGCACGCAAAGGTTCCCGCCCGTGATGTCGGCGGCGGTCAGAAAAGCCAGGCGGGGACGGCCGTGGCCAGGGGCTCCCACAGCCACAGCAGCGCCATGGCGAGGATCTGCAGGCCGATGAAGGGCACCACGCCGGCGTAGATCTGGCCGGTCGTGATCTCCTTGGGCGCGGCGCCGCGCAGATAGAACAGCGAGAAGCCGAAAGGCGGGGTCAGGAAGCTGGTCTGCAGGTTGATGGCGATGAGGACGGACAGCCAGATCGGGTCGTGTCCCATGAAGATCAGCAGCGGTGCCACCAGTGGCAGGAGGATGACGGATATCTCGACGAAATCGAGGAAGAAGCCGAGCACGAAGATGAGAGCCATGACGAAGAACAAAGCGCCGTCGGCGCCGCCCGGCATGGCGGCGATGATCGCCTCGACATGCTCGTCGCCGCCAAGGCCCCGGAACACCAGCGAGAACACGCTGGCGGTGATGATGGTGGCGAAGATCATGGCGGTGATGGTGAGGGTCGAGGTCATCACCGGCTTCAGCAGGTCGGCGCGCCAGGCCCGCTTCAGCGCCAGGCCGATGGCGGCCGCAGCCACTGCGACGAGGATCACGGCGAGGGCGCCGAGCAGCCAGTCGGCGGTGGCGGCGTCGCCGCGCTGCAGGCGTATCGGCGCGATGCGGGCGAGAATGGCGAGCGCCAGCAGCGCGCCGGCGCCCAGATAGATCGGCTTGGCCGAGCCGCCTTGGGAGCCGCCCTGCCGGGTGGCGGCCAGCAGCAGGGCGCCGATGGCGCCGACCGAAGCCGATTCGGTCGGCGTGGCGACGCCGCCGAGGATGGAGCCCAGCACCGCCACGATGAGCAGCAGCGGCGGCAGCAGGGCGTGCAGCACCGCGGCGCTGCCCGGACGCTCGGCCGGCACCGCCATGGCCGGTGCCGACTTGGGCGAGACCCAGGCTTTCACCAGCATGTAGCCGGTGTAGATCACCACCAGCATGAGGCCAGGCACCAGCGCGGCGGCGAAGGTCTGGCCGACGGAAATGGTGTCGATGGTGAAGAGGCCCCTGCGGAACTGCGCCTGCTGGTAGGCATTCGACATCACGTCGGAGAGAATGATGAGCAGCGTCGAGGGCGGGATGATCTGGCCCAGGGTGCCGGCGGTGCAGACCACGCCGGAGGCGAGGCGCGGGTTGTAGCCGTTGCGCAGCATGGCGGGCAGGGCGATCATGCCCATGGCGACGACGGTGGCGCCGACGATGCCGGTGGAGGCGGCCAGCAGGCCGCCTACCAGGATGACGGAAACGCCGAGCCCGCCGCGCAGTCTGCCGAAGAGGCGGGCCATGGTCTCCAGCAGTTCCTCGGCGATGCGGCTCTGCTGCAGCACTACGCCCATGAAGACGAAGAGCGGAATGGCGATCAGCACCTCGTTGGTCATGATGCCGAAGATGCGCTGGCCGAGCGCACCCAGCAGCGAGACGTTGAAGAGGCCGAGCGCCCAGCCGAGGCCTGCGAAAACCACGGCCACGCCGGTCAGCGTGAAGGAGACCGGGTAGCCGAGCAGGATGGCGCCGATCAGCGCCGCGAACATCAGCAGGTCGAGGTACTCGGTCATGCCGCGCGTTTCGCCCTGAGGCGCAGCAGGTCGCCGAGGGCACCGGCGAGGCCCTGGATGATGAGCAGGGCGCAAAACGCAGGGATCAGAGACTTCAGGAGGAAGGAGGCGGGGATGCCGCCGACCGAGATGGGACCTTCCAGCACGTTCCAGGCGTTGCGCACCGAGGGCCAGGTGAACCAGGCGACCATCAGCATCGACGGCAGCAGGAAGCCGAGCGCGCCCGCCAGGTCGACCGCGGCGCGCCCGCGCGCGGGCAGGCCGCTGTAGAAGATATCGACGCGCACGTGGGCGTCCGCCAGCAGGGTGTAGCCGGCGCCCAGCATGAAGAGCGTCGCATGCATATAGAGCACGCTTTCGTTGAGGAAGATGTAGCTGATGCCGAAGACGTAGCGCAGCACCACCACCGCGAACTGCAGCAGCACCATGGTCAGCGCCAGCCAGCGCACCACCCCGCCGACCGCGGCGTTCACGGCCTCGAGCCGGGAAATCCAGAGCTGCATGTTTTGTCCCCGAGCAACCGGTCTCCGACGCGTCGCCCTTGCCACACCTAAAGCTGTCGTCCCGGCACTTGCTGCCGGGACCCATGACCTAGCCGTTCCATCGATGCCCGTCTAGTAGGACATCGCGACTTGCCAGCGCCAATAGGTCCCGGAGACAAGCTCCGGGACGACAGTGGTGTATGTATGGCCGACCCCTTAGCCTTGACCGTACTTGTAGTCCAGCGCGCGGGCGTTCATCTGCCCGTTGTCGGCATAGACCATGTAGTCGGCGATCGACGCGCGATAGGTGAGGAAGCTCTCCGTGATGCGCTTGACCAGCTCGTCGCTGTCCTCGCGCAGATCGGCGATGACCTCGCCGGCGGCGTTGCCCATCGCCACCATCACGTCGTCGGGCAGCTTCTTCACCACGACGCCCTGCTCGGCCACCAGCTGCTGCAGCGCCTGGGCGTGCTTGGTGGAGTACTCGGTCCAGACGTCGTTGTAGAGCGACGAGCAGGCGTAGCTGACGGCCTGCTTGAGATCTTCGGGCAGCGCCTCGTAAGCCTGCATGTTGACGGCGCATTCCTCGGCGGAGGAGGGCTCGCCGACGCCTGGCCAGTAGTAGTTCTTGGCCACCTGGTAATAGCCGAGGGCGGAATCGGACCAGGGGCCGATGAACTCGCCGGCGTCCAGCGCGCCGGACTGCAGGGCCTGGAACATGTCGCGCCCGCTCATGGCCTGTACCGCCATGCCGAGCTTGGCGCACATCTCCGAAGCGAGGCCCGTGGTGCGGAAGCGCAGGCCCTTCAGGTCGTCGACGGAGTTGATCTCCTTGCGGAACCAGCCCGCCCACTGCGGGCCGGAATTGCCGCAGAGGAAGGGCTTGAGGCCGAAGCGGGCGTAGATCTCGTCGTAGAGCGCCTGGCCGCCGCCATGGGCCAGCCAGCCGACCTGCTCGTCGGCGCGCAGGCCGAAAGGCTGTGAGCCGAACAGCAGGATGCCCTTGGACTTGGAGCCCCAATAGGCCGGCACCGCGTGGTAGAGCTCGGCGGTGCCTTCGGAGACTGCGTCGAACACGCCCGGTCCCGGCACCAGCTCGCCGGCCGCGTAGAGCTTCACCTCGATGCGGCCGCCGGACAGTGCGGTGATGCGGTCGGCCAGCAGCTGCGCGGCAACGCCCGGCCCCGGCAGGTTCTTCGGCCAGGCTGTCACCATCTTCCACTGCAGGACGCCCTGGGCGATGGCCGGCGCGGCCAGGCCGCCCGCGGCAAGCGTGGCGGCGCCGGCGGCGACGCCGCTGCCGCCGGCTTTCAGAAACGCACGTCTTTCCATTACTGTTCTCCCTGTAAGTTGCCCCAATCAGTGTCACGCAAAGGCGTTGCCTCAGTCCAGCATCGGCAGGTTGAGTCCCTGCTCGTGCGCGCAGTCGATGGCGATTTCGTAGCCGGCGTCGGCATGGCGCATGACGCCGCTCGCCGGGTCGTTCCACAGCACCCGCTCGATGCGTTTGGCCGCAGCGTCCGTGCCGTCGCAGCAGATCACCACGCCGGCGTGCTGGGAGTAGCCCATGCCGACGCCGCCGCCGTGGTGCAGCGACACCCAGGTGGCGCCGCTGGCGGTGTTCAGCAGGGCGTTCAGCAGCGGCCAGTCGGAGACGGCGTCGGAGCCGTCGCGCATGGCCTCGGTCTCGCGGTTTGGACTGGCGACCGAGCCGGAGTCCAGGTGGTCGCGGCCGATGACCACCGGCGCCGAGAGTTCCCCCTTGGCGACCATCTCGTTGAAGGCGAGGCCGAGGCGGTGGCGTTGGCCCAGGCCGACCCAGCAGATGCGGGCCGGCAGGCCCTGGAACTGGATGCGCGCGCGCGCCATGTCGAGCCAGTTGTGCAGCTGCGGATCGTCGGGGATCAGCTGCTTCACCTTGGCGTCCGTCTTGTAGATGTCCTCCGGGTCGCCGGAGAGCGCGGCCCAGCGGAAGGGGCCGACGCCGCGGCAGAACAGCGGCCGGATGTAGGCCGGCACGAAGCCCGGGAAGTCGAAGGCCTCGGCCACGCCCTCGTCGAGCGCCACCTGGCGGATATTGTTGCCGTAGTCGAAGGTCGGGATGCCCCGGGCCTGGAAGTCCAGCATGGCGCGCACGTGCACCGCCATGGACTGCTTGGCCGCCGCGACCACCTTGTCCGGATTGGCGGTCCTTTCGCGCTCCCACTGCTCGAGCGTCCAGCCGGCCGGCAGGTAGCCGTTGAGGGGATCATGGGCGGAAGTCTGGTCGGTGACCGCGTCCGGCTTCACGCCGCGCTTGACCATCTCCGGCAGGATCTCGGCGCAGTTGCCGAGCAGGCCGACGGAGACCGCCTTGCCCTGCTGCCTGGCCTCTTCGAGAATCGCCAGGGCCTCGTCGAGGCTGTCCGCGCCGCGGTCGAGATAGCCGGTCTTGAGGCGCATCTCGATGCGGCTGGGCTGGCACTCGACGGCCAGCAGGGAGGCGCCGGCCATAGTGGCGGCCAGCGGCTGCGCGCCACCCATGCCGCCGAGGCCGCCGGTCAGGATCCATCGCCCCTTCAGGTCACCGCCGTAGTGCTGGCGGCCCATTTCCACGAAGGTCTCGTAGGTGCCCTGCACGATGCCCTGGCTGCCGATGTAGATCCACGAGCCGGCGGTCATCTGGCCGTACATCATGAGGCCGGCTCTATCGAGCTTGTTGAAGTGCTCCCAGGTCGCCCAGTGCGGCACCAGATTGGAATTGGCGATGAGCACGCGCGGCGCGTCGGCGTGGGTGCGGAAGACGCCGACCGGCTTGCCGGACTGCACCAGCAGGGTCTCGTCGTCGCCCAGCTCGCGCAGGCAGGAGACGATCCTGTCGAAGCACTGCCAGTCGCGTGCGGCCCGGCCGATGCCGCCGTAGACCACCAGCTCCTCCGGCTTCTCGGCGACCTCGGGATCGAGGTTGTTCATCAGCATGCGAAGCGGCGCTTCGGTCAGCCAGGACCTGGCTGAAAGCTCGGGCCCGCGCGGGCTGCGGATCGTGCGGGCGTTGTCCCGCCGCGGATCGGGGCTGGTATCTGGCATGGCGGCAGTCCTCCGGAAGGCAGAGCCAAGTTGTATATACAACCTCGCGCCGGGAGTCGACGGGGTAAGCGGCCGAGATCCGACAGCCTGCCGAGCTGCGGTTCCCGAATTGACCTCGTGGTTCGAGACGCGCGCTCGAACCGCTCTTCAGCGGACGGCTAAATCCGCTTGCAGTTGCGCACGAGGATGAGCTCCCAGCCGTCGCCGCTGTCGGCTTCCCAGACCGCGTGGAACGCCTCCGTGCCGGTGAAGCGGATCTCCTCGCGCACCTTGGCCGTGGAGCCGAGGGTGTGATGCATCTCGCCTTGCAGCTTCAGCCAGGTCGGGGATTCCTGGACCACCGTCATCTCGATGGTCGCGTCGTAGGAGAGGATGCGGCGCAGCACCAGTGCATTCGGGCCCTCGTCGAGCCAGACGTCGAGCAGGGCGGCGCCGTTGTCTTCCTTCATCTCGCCGATCAGCCAGTCGTCGCTGCGCCGGTAGTTCAGCGTCATGGCGACGTCGTTCTCGCCCTCCCTCGATTCGCAGGTCCAGGTGCCGACCAAGCTCTCCGCCAGCGGCTCGGCCTGCGCCGTTGCGGCGCCGGAGCAGAGGACCGACAGAAGTCCGGCGGACAAGGATAGAGCGACTGAACGCATGGCATTGCCCTCCCTCGGGAGAAAACGATGGGGCGGTGACGTTGGTTCCTGGCTGCGGCCTAGCCTCTCGCTCCCTGGGCCGTGAAGCGGCCGCCGAGGCGGTAGCGCTCGCCCGGGTGCAGCAGGCGCGCCCAGGTGACCGGCACCCCGGCCGACCAGGTCTGGCGGCGCAGCAGCAGGCAGGCCTCGCCCGGCTGCATGGCCAGCAGCTTGCGCTCCTCCGGCGAAGGCATCACCGCCATCACCACGTGCTCGGCCTCGCTGAGCGGCGCGGTGTCCTGCAGGTACTGGTGCGGGGTGATCGCCGTGAAGTCCTGGCTCAGGTAGTCGGGCGCGGCGGCCGGGTTCACGTAGCGGTCCTCCAGCTGCACCGGCAGCCCGTTCTCGCGGTGCACGATGAGGGAGTGGAAGAGGAACTCGCCGCGCTCCAGGCCGAGCAGCTTGGCCTCCAGCGCCCGGGCGCGCTCACGGCGCAGCAGGCAGAGGTCGGCGCTGTGTTCGTGGCCGCGGGCGCGGATCTCCTCGGCGATGTTGCGGATGGCGAGGACTTCCGACTGCGGCTTGGGCGGCGCGACGTAGGTGCCGGCGCCCTGCACCCGCTCCAGCCAGCCTTCCGCGGTCAGTTCGCGCAGCGCCCGGTGCACCGTCATGCGGCTGACTTCCTGCTCGCGGGTCAGCTCGTGCTCCGAGGGGACGCGGGCGCCTTCCGGCCAGTCGCCGGCGAGGATGCGCCCGACGATGTAGTCCTTCACCTGCTGGTAAAGCGGCGGATCGGCGGTGGCGGCCATGGGGCGGGAGGGTCCGTCCATTGCTGGGCTCGGCGTCGCGCGTCGCGGCCTGGAAGGTTGGCCCCAGCCGCGCCGTCGTCTATATCAGCTTGTATATACAACGCGGCGCCCCCTGGCCAGCACCGGAGGAACACGTCATGGAGCCCTACCGCTTCAAGCAAGGCAGCCTGCCGCTGCTCGTTTCCATGCCTCACTGCGGCACCTATGTCCCGCCGGAGATCGCAGGGCGCCTGAGCGCGGTCGCCAGGACCGTGCCGGACACCGACTGGCACATGCCGGAGCTCTACGACTTCCTGGAAGACCTCGATGCCTCCGTGCTGCAGGCGACCCATTCGCGCTATGTCATCGACCTCAACCGGGCGCCGGACAACCGCGCGCTCTATGTCGGGGCCAACAACACCGAGCTCTGCCCGCTGAAGACCTTCGACATGGAGGAGATTTATCTCGACGGGCAGGCCCCCGACGAGGCCGAGGTGGCGCAGCGCCGGGCAAGCTTCTGGCAGCCCTACCACGACCGCATCGCCGCCGAGCTGGCGGCGATCAAGACGCGCCACGGCTACGCCCTGCTATGGGACGCCCACTCGATCCGCAGCGTGCTGCCGCGCTTCTTCGAGGGCCGCCTGCCGGACCTGAACCTCGGCAGCGCCGACGGCCAGGCCGCGGCGCCCGGCCTGCTCGACCTGCTGACGGCGGTGGCGCGCGACGCCGAACCGCTCGGCTACAGCCACGCCGCCAACGGGCGCTTCAAGGGCGGCTACATCACCCGCAGCCATGGCAACCCGGCCGAGGGCATCCACGCCGTGCAGCTCGAGCTCACCCAGTGCACCTACATGGACGAGGCCTCGCCCTTCGGCTTGCGCGAGGACCTGGCCGCGCAGGTCCGCCCGGTGCTCTCCGGCCTCGTCCATGCCATGCTCGCCTGGGCGGAAGTGGAGCTGCACGCGCAGGGATTCCCTTCACCCAACTCCGCCTAAGCTCGGCTATGCCTCGCTAAGGCTGCACAACCCTTGCAAGTTCAGGAAGGCCCGAATCGCGCAAGTATTCGGGCTAATAGCAATCCGGCACTCACGGTGTAAGAGTCTGCAGCAGCCCTTCGGCCTCAGCCCTCGTTGAGAAAGACTGGACGTCCTGCAGGAGCGACCGCAGGAGGTCACGCGCTGCAGCGTCCTTGCCGGTCCGATGCAACGCTACCGCATAGTGATAGCCGATGTCGCCGCTGCCGGGCGCAGCTTTGTGAGCCTGTTCAAGCAATCCCGCGGCTCGCTCCAGCTGCGCCGCGTCATCGAGCAGAATCCAGCCCAGCGTATCCATCACGGCCGGCTGGTCCGGGGCCAATTCCAGGGCCCGCTCGGCATGGGCAGCGGCACGCGGGTCACCGGCCTGATGGTAAAGCCAGGCGAGGTTGTTCCAGACGACCGGGTTTTCGCCCGCCGCCTTGAGCAGTTCTTCGTAGGAGCGTCGCGCCGCGTCCAGGTCTTCCGCGGCGAGTTGGGCTTCGGCCAGTAGCAGGCGCGCACCGGTGCTGCCGCCGCTCGCCTCGACCAGCTTCCGGTAGGTCTGCACTGCCGGCACGATCTGTCCTATCTGGCTCTGGAGCCGGCCGAGAGCGAGCAGTACCTGCGGGTTGTGTGTCTGGTGTTTGTTAAGGGCCTCCAATACCGATACCGCCGTCGCGGCGTCGCCGGCGGCCGCATGGTGCTCGGCCAGCGCGAGCGCAGGCTGGATGGCTCCGGGATCTGCTCTAACCGCGCTGTCGAGCCAGCGTCGCGTGGCTGCTCGGTCGCCGCGGTGGTCGGCCAGCGCGGCCATTCCCATCAATGCCGTCACGTTGGATCCGTCGGCCTGCAGGATCTCCTGGTAGTTCTTTTCGGCATCGGCGAAGTCCCCGGTTTGAGCCTTGAGCGCGGCGAGATTGGCGCGCGCCTCGTGGTAGCGAGGGTCGACCGCCACGGCGGTCTCGAAAGCAGCCCTGGCTCGCTCCAGTTGCCCCATGCCGACGTAGGCACCGCCTTCGAGATTGGCGGCCACGGCGCTCTGCGGAAACCGCTGGCGGAGATCCTGGGCGACTCGCAAAGCATCGCCGAAGGCACCAGACCTGAGATGTACGAAGGCCATGGCGTAGGCGATGGCACTGGCGTCCTCGTCGAGGTCCAGGGTCGCATTGAGCGCCGCCAGCGCCTCGTCACGCTGGCCCGTTGCCAAGTGGCTGATAGCCAGCTGACCCAGAACCCGAGGATTCTGGGGCGCCAATTGGGCCGCCCGCTGCAGGAGGGTGGAGGCCTCGGCAGCACGGCCGCTGCGTAGTTGGGCGTTGCCGAGCATCAGCAGAACCTGCGGGTCATCCGGCGCCTGCGCCTGGGCCGGCCGCAGCAGCTTCACAGCCTCCTCGACCGCGTTGAGCCGCAGGAGGGTGGCAGCCAGCAGCTTGCGCGCCTGCAGATTGTCTGGCTGGGCGTTCAGGTGCCGCGAGAGCCAGGTGCGCGCGGTCTCCAGCTCGCCGGCTGCGTAGTGGACGATCCCGAAGAGGAACTGTGCTGGCGCGAAATCCTCCAGAGCCGGAGCCGCGGCGTTGAGCAGTTGACGCGCCCCGGCGAGGTCCTGCTGCCTGAGCTTGATGACGGCCTCCAGGTAGGCGGCCAGCGGGAGTCCCGGCGCGATTGCACGCACTGCCGCGGTTTCCCGTTCCGCGTCGGTGTCGCGGCCGAGGGCGAGCAGCGCGGCCGCCAAGCCCAACCGCGCCCGCACGGCCACGGCCGGCGCTATGGGCTCGATGTCCAGTACGGCCCTGAAGGGCGCCAGCGCGGCCTCCGGCCGGCCGCCGACGCGGCGCGCTTCTGCCTGCACGAGCAGCGCTTCCGTCTGCCCTGGCTCAAGGGCTAACGCCTCCTCCGCCTGTGCCTCTGCGGCGGCGAAGTCGCCGGCCGCCAGTTCCAGCCGCGCCCGCCCGGTGTAGGCGCGCGCCTCCTCCGGCTTCTTTTCTGTCACCGTGTCGTAGAGCGCCCGCGCCACCTCCAGCTGGCCGAGGCCGGCATGCGCATCGGCACGCAGCAGCAGGATTTCGGGGGCGATCTCCGGTGCGAAGTCCTCGGCCGCAAACTCGGCGAGGACCTCGTCGAAGCGGCCCTGCAGCAGCAGCGCCTGTCCCAGAGGGACGGCGATACGCTCGGCTTCGTGGCCCAGGCGGGTGGCTGCCCGCAGCTCCTTCTCGGCGGCCTTGCCGTGGCCCAGCTGGAGATAGACCTCGCCAAGCAACAGTCGCGCGTCGGCATGGTCAGGGTTGCGCTGGAGCGCGTTCTTGAGCTCGATGACGGCCGCGCGCGGATCGCCCTGCTCAAAATGCTTCGTTGCTGCCTCGTAGTATTCGCGGGCCGCTTCAGGCCCTGTCCTGGCCTGCGCCGCAAGCGACACAAGGCAAACCAGAATGCCAGCAAGGACGAGGGTGATCCTGCGGCGGGCCGTCACGCGACCTGCCGGGCCGATAATCCGCAACAGCTGCGTCATCGTCATGTTTCTAACGACGGTCCGACGAATGGCGGCGCTTCTGCTCACCGAAATGATTGCCAGATCGATGGTAGCCGACAGCGCGAGGCGGCGAAAGCTCAATGCCGGCAGCCGCCACAAATGGAGACGGAGTAGGCAGACCCGGCGGACGCGCTATGACAACCAGGACTCTCACTATAAACGAGGGACCAAGGGGGAGCAGGTCATGAAGCATATCCGGTGGCGCCAGCCGTACTGTTTTCGTCAACTTAAGCGAACGGCTTGCGCTTGCGGGGAGGGTGAGGGGCCCGGCCTCAGCCCCGCACCACCTTGCCGTCCTTCACCACCTGGCGGCAGGGATTGTGGCCGATGCGGTAGGCGAGCTCGGCCGGGTGCTTGATGTCCCAGAGCACGAAGTCGGCGACCTTGCCAGGCTCCAGGGTCCCGTGGGTCTCCTGCAGGCCGAGCGCCCTGGCGCCGTTGCGGGTGATGCCGGCCAGGGTCTCCTCCGGCGTCAGGCGGAACAGGGTGCAGCCCATGTTCAGCATCAGCAGGATCGAGGTGACCGGCGAGGAGCCGGGGTTGCAGTCGGTCGCCAGGGCGATCGGCACGCCGGCCTTGCGCAGGGCCTCGATGGGCGGCAGGCGGGTTTCCCGGAGGAAATAGAAGGCGCCGGGCAGCAGGACGGCGACCGAGCCCTTGCGGGCCAGCGCCGTGATGCCTTCCTCGCAGGTGTATTCCAGGTGGTCGGCCGAGAGGCCGGCGAAGCGGGCGACCAGGCTGGCGCCCTTGGAGTCCGAGAGCTGGTCGGCATGCAGCTTCACCGGCAGGCCAACGGCGCCGGCCGCCTCGAAGACCCGGGCGATCTGCTCGGGGTAGAAGGCGATGCGCTCGCAGAAGGCGTCGACGGCGTCGGCCAGGCCGGAGGCCGCCACCTCCGGCATCGCGGCGACCACGGTATCGATGTAGTCCTCGGGCCGGCGGTCGAACTCCGGCGGGATGGCGTGGGCGCCGAGGTAGGTGGTCTTCACCGTCACCGGCTCGTCGGCGCCGAGGCGCCGGGCGACCCGCAGCATCTTCAGCTCGTCTTCCAGGGTCAGGCCGTAGCCGGACTTGATCTCGATGGTGGTGACGCCCTCGGCCAGGAGGTCGCGCAGGCGCGGCAGGGCGTCGGCGTAGAGCTCCTCCTCGCTGGCGGCGCGGGTCTGCTCGACGGTGTAGCGGATGCCGCCGCCGGCGCGCGCGATCTCCTCGTAGGAGGCGCCGGTCAGGCGCAGCTCGAACTCGCGGGTGCGGTCGCCGCCGTAGACCAGGTGGGTGTGGCAGTCGATGAGGCCCGGCGTGATCCAGGCCCCGGCGGCGTCATGCCGCCGGCCGGCGAGGCGCTCCGGCGCGTCCGTCAGCGCCGCGGCCGGCCCGAGCCAGGCGATGCGGCCGTCCTGCACGGCCAGGGCGGCGTCCTCGATGGCGCCGTAAGGGGCTTCCCCAGCCGCCATCGTGGCCAGGTGCGCGCCTGTCCAAAGATCATCCCACATGCGAACTGACTCACCCAAACTGCGGCCCGAGTTGTCTATACAACTCGCTTGCCTTACCCTTGCGTTCTTCTGTGACAAGACCGCTCTCCCGCTCTTTTCTTAGCAGGCTTCGATGACGATCCATAAGTTTTTTGCCGCGCAGGCCTTGCTTCCCGGCGGCTGGGCGGAAAACGTGCTTTTTGAGGTGGATGGCAGCGGCTCTTTCGTTGGCGTGACAACGAATGCCGCACCCGCCGGGACCGAGCGGGCCAAGGGGCCGGTGCTGCCCGGCATGCCGAACCTGCACAGCCACGCCTTCCAGCGCGCCATGGCCGGTCTCGCGGAGCACGCCCTGCCGGGCGCCAGCGGGGGCGACTCCTTCTGGACCTGGCGCGAGGTGATGTACCGCTTCGTCGCCGCCCTGACGCCGGAGCAGGTCGAGGCCATCGCCGCCCAACTCTATGTCGAGATGCTGCAGGCCGGCTACACGGCGGTCGGCGAGTTTCACTATCTGCATCATGGGCCTGACGGGCGTGCCTACGACGACGTCGCGGAGATGTCCCGGCGGACCATCGCCGCCGCCGCCGCGACCGGCATCGGCATCACCCAGCTGCCGGTGCTCTACGGCTACGGCGGCTTCGGGGCTCAGAAGGCGGGCGAAGGACAGCGGCGTTTCCTGAATGTTCCCAGCAGCTTGCTCCGTATTGTTGAGACGCTTAAAGCATCACATGAGGATGACCCGCAGGTGCGGATCGGCGTTGCGCCGCACTCCCTGCGCGCGGTCACACCTGAGACTTTGGATGAAGTGGTGAAGGGCCTGACGGCGCTCGATGCTACGGCGCCGATCCACATCCACATCGCCGAGCAGGTGAAGGAGGTCGAGGACTGCCTCGCCTGGTGCGGTCGCCGCCCGGTCGAGCAACTCATGGAGACCAGGGCGCCGGACGCGCGCTGGTGCCTGGTCCATGCGACCCACATGAGCGAGGCGGAGACGACGGCCCTGGCGGCCTCCGGCGCGGTGGCCGGGCTCTGCCCGACGACCGAGGCCAACCTCGGCGACGGCCTCTTCCCGGCCGAGCCCTACCTCGCCGCCGGCGGGCGCTGGGGCATCGGCTCCGACAGCCACATCTCCGTCAGTCCGCTGGAGGAGCTGCGCTGGTTCGAGTACGGCCAGCGCCTGGCGACGCGCCGGCGCAACGTGCTGGCGGGCGAGGCGGCGGAGGCCTCGGTCGGCCGGCGGCTCTACACCCAGGCGCTCGCCGGGGGCGCCCAGGCTCTCGGCCGTCCCATCGGCGCGCTGGAGGTCGGCCGCCGCGCGGACCTCGTGGTGCTCGACCCGGACCATCCCGAGGTCGCGACGCTGTCCGCCGAGCGCCTGCTCGATGCCGTGGTCTTCGCCGGCAACCGCAACCCGGTGCGCGACGTCATGGTCGGCGGGCAATGGGTGGTGCAGGAGGGCCGGCATAAGGACGAAGAAAGGGTGCAGGCGGCCTACGTCAGTGCGGTGAAGCAGCTATTGAGCTGACGCCTGCCCCTCAACTTCTGGAATAATGGTGCCAAAGTTATTACATCCAGCTCGATCATTACCATTTGGAGCAGCCGGCTGTGAATTTTGCCGTCAAAGCGGTCCTCGTCGCCTCTCTTCTGGCCGCTGCTCTGCCGGCGCAGGCGTGCTTTGCACCACCTCCGGAGTTGGTCAAGCATCATCGCGACCTGGTGGCCGATAGTGCCACGATCGTCTTAGCCAGAGCCTTGGCCCCCGATTCTGCGGAGACTGGCCATTCGCTAGGCGATGCAACTCCCCACTTCGAGGCTGTTGAAGTCTTAAAAGGAGAGATAGCTCCGACGTTTTCTCTGGAGAATGGGCGATATCTTGTTGCGTCGGAGGAACAGGAGTTCCTCCTCGACGATTTCGTGAGTGATTTCAGCGGCCATCGCGATATCGCAGTCTGGGACCGATTCCGCACAAGGCAGTGGAATGAGTCCGATTGCGGGATGATGCCCCGCTTCGAGCCCGGAGAAACTTATCTTCTTTTTCCTGACCATCCGCATTGGCGTGCGTATGAGCTGATTCGAAGCGAGGATGATCTGTGGCTGACCGCTGTACGCAACCTGCTTGCTGATTCCACACGTCGCGCCGGCCTGGCCGTGACGGTGCCGCAGTGGCTGTCCTTAGCCCGCGGAGCTTTCGTCGTCCGCGCCGCAAGTTGCGATTCATTGGACTTCGACGTTGTCGAGGTCTTGGTAGGAAACGCCGATGGAAAATGGGAACCCTCTCCGCGAAGTCGCACCCAATACTATGGCACTGGATACTATGGCACTGGCTGGACCTGTGAGATTGGAAGCCGTTTCTTGGTAGTGGTGTATCATGATAGCAGATCCGGTCCGGAGCACACTGATTCTGGACTCTTCAACGTCGACGAAGGTGCTGTCGATTTCAACAGGGCCATCGAAGGCGTTGTGCTCGACGGGACGAGATGGGGCGGTACCGAGCTTGCAGTTATCGGCGAAAGAACTTGGTCGCTCGCTGACCTCCAAGCGGAACTGTCGAGACTTCAACGGCCATGACCTCCATCTCCTTCACCTATCTCTCCGGACCGGACATTGCCGCTCTGGCGCTGACCGACGACGAGATCCTGACGGCGGTGGAGCGCGGGCTGACGGCCCAGGGGCTCGGTCAGAGCGTCATCGAGCCGCGGGTGCACCTGGAGCCGGACCCCGCCTTCAGGGGCCACTTCAACGTGCTGCGCGGCTACATCGGCAAGGCGGCCGGCTTCTCGATGGGCGGGCTGGCGGGGGTGAAGATCGTCGGCGACTACGTTGATAATTATAAGAAGGGCCTGCCCTCGGAGATGGCCCTCCTGAACCTCTTCGATCCGGAAACCGGCATGCCCGTGGCGCTGCTCGACGCCACGGCGATCACCGAGATGCGCACAGGTGCCGTCACAGCTTTGGGCGCCAAGTACCTGGCACGCAAGGATAGCCGGGTGCTCGGCCACATCGGCGCGCGCGGCACCGCCTACTGGAACGTCCGCCTCCTGAACCACCTCTTCGCGCTCGACGAGATCCGCGTCCACTCGCGCCGGCCGGAGAGCCGCGAGCCCTTCGCCCAGCGCCTCAGCCGCGACCTCTGCCGCGAGGTGCGCGCGGTGGAGTCCTGGCAGGCCTGCCTGGAGGGCGCCGACATCCAGATCGAGGCCTCGCGGCTCGACGCGCCGACGCCGCACTTCAAGACCGCCTGGGTGAAGCCCGGCAACTTCGTGGTGCCCTACGGCACCATGAGCGCGGTGGAGCTCTCGCTCACCGACGTCATGGACAAGCTGGTGGTCGACGATTGGGGCCAGTGCAAGGGCGGCAAGCTGGGCTCGCTGCGCGCCCACGTGGAGGCCGGCAAGCTCTCGGAGGCGACCCTGCACGGCGAGCTCTGCGAAATCGTGACGGGCAAGAAGCCGGGCCGCCAGCGCGCCGACGAGACCATCCTGTTCTGGCATCGCGGCCTGTCGCTCTCCGACATCGCCCTGGGCGCCGCTCTGCTGGAGAAGGCCGCCGGGCGAGGCCTGGGACAGACGCTGCGCTACGCCTGATCCGGCAGCGGCGGCACGCCGGCGCGGCTGAGCAGGGCGCCGTTTGCCAGCATCTCGGAATCGAGGCGTTCCAGATCGCCGCCGAAGGGGCGGTCCTCGTCGAGGGGCGCCACCACTTCCCGCAAGGCGGCAATGGCCGCCGCGATCGTCGGTGCCAGGGGGACCCCGCGCAGCTCCGCAGCCTGGGCGGCGACGATCAGCTCGACGCCCAGCACCAGGCGCAGGCGCCACAGCGCCTCCCCCAGCTTCTTGGCCGCCTGGGGTGCTGCGGTGATCTCGTCCTCGACGCCGTCGCCGGCCGGGCGCAGGTCGCTGGGCGCCGGCTGCGCCAGGTGGCGGATCTCCTGCAGCAGCGACTGCGCGGTCTTCAGAAAGGGCGCGAGCCCCGAGTGGCCGGGCCCGCGCGGCGACAGGCCGAGCGGCAGGTCGCTGATCGCCGGTGTCAGCAGCTTGCCCGTGCGGGCGACCGAGCCGCTGGCCGCCTGGGCGAGGGCCTGGGCCAGGGTCTCCAGGGCCAGCGCCAGGGCAGGGGTGTGGAAATTCGCGGTGGAAATCAGCCGCCCGTCCTCGATCACCACCAGCGGGTTGTCGCCGGCGCCGTTCACTTCGGCAAGGACCGCAGGTTCGAGGAAGCGCAGTGCCGCCAGCAGGCTGCCGTGCAGCGGTCCCACGGTGCGGATCGACAGCGGGTCCTGCAGGCGCCGCGCCTGGGCGGTGTCGGCAAGCGCGCTGCCGGCGAGGATCGCCAGCAGGTGGGCCGAGGCCGCCTGCTGCCCGGGGGCGGGGCGGGCGGCCGCCGCCCGCGGATCGTGCGGCGTCAGGTTGCCGCGGAAGGCCTCCAGCGTGGCGGCGGCGGCGAGCTGGGCGAGGCGCCAGAACTCGCCGGCATCGTAAAGGGCGAGGGCGGCGAGCCCGGCGGAGAATGCGGAGGCGCTGCAGAGGGCGATGCCGTCCTTCGGGCCGAGCACGGCGGGCGTCAGGCCGGCGGCGGCCAGCGCTTCGCCGGCCGGCAGGACGCGGCCGTCCACGGCGATCTCGCCCTCGCCGACCAGCGCGAGGCCGAGGTGGGCGAGCACGCAGAGATCACTGGCGCCGATCGAGCCGATGGAGGGAAGCTGCGGATGCAGGGAGCGATTCAACAACTCGGCCAGCAGCTCCGCGATGGCCGGGGTGGTGCCGGCGCCGCCCTTCAGCAGGCCGTTCAGGCGCACCGTCATGACCGCCCGCACCTGGTCGCGCGGCAGCCGCGGCCCGACCGCGTGGGCCCGCCCGCGCAGGGTGCGCAGGGAGAAGGCCGCCATGTCTCCGCGGCTGAGGCTGTGGGCGACCTGCGGGCCGAGGCCGCGCGTCAGGCCGTAGACCGGCTCGTTGCGCGCGATGACATCCTCGACCACCTGGCGGGCGGCCGCCAGGCGCGCCTTGGCGTCGGCGGAGATCGTTACCGGGCGGCCACCGCGGGCGACGGCGGCGAGGTCGGCGGCCGTGAGGTCGTCGCCGGTGAGCGCAAGAGGGGCGGAGGTGTCGTGCAAGGGGCAGCCTGATCGGAGGGGAAGCTTGGCGGGTCATCCTACGGCAAGCGGGCGAGGCCGAGTCAATCTTCGGGACAGTCGGCAAAAAGCCTCTTGACGAACGAAGGGACCTCCTATATTTAACCAATCAGTTATTTAATGAGATGGTTAAATACAAATGTCAGCAGACCCCCTCAGCCAGACTTTTGCCGCTTTGGCGGACCCGACGCGCCGGGCGATCCTCGCGCGGTTGTGCAGCGGCGAGGCCACCGTGTCGGAGCTGGCCGAGCCCTTCGAGATGAGCATGCCCGCCGTCTCCAAGCACCTGAAAGTGCTGGAGCGCGCCGGCCTGGTCGCCCGCAGCCGCGAGGCCCAGTGGCGGCCCTGCCGGCTGGACGCCGCGCCGCTGAAGGACGCCGCCGGTTGGCTGGAGCGCTACCGGCAGTTCTGGGAGCAGAGCCTCGACCGCCTGCAGGACTATCTCGACGAGCTGCAGATGAAGAAGACGAAAGAAAAAGAAGGAGACGAGAATGGCCGCAAGTCCTGAAGCCGCCCGCACGTCAGACGCCAAGCCCGAGGACCTTGTCCTGGTCCTCACGCGGGTGCTCGACGCGCCGCGCGCCCTGGTGTTCAAGGTCTGGAGCCAGCCGGAGCACCTGGTGCGCTGGTGGGGTCCGACCGGCTTCACCCTGCCGTCCTGCAAGATGGAATTCCATCCCGGCGGCGCCTTCCGCTGCCTGATGCGCTCGCCGGAAGGCACGGATCACCGCATGCAGGGCGTCTACCGCGAGATCGTCGAGCCCGAGAAGATCTCCTTCACCTGGACCTGGATCGACGAAGAGGGACATCCCGGCCACGAGACCCTGGTGACCGTGACGCTGGCAGAGGCCGGCAAGGACGGCGCCCAGACCAAGCTCACCCTGCACCACGCGGTCTTCGAATCCGTCACCGCGCGCGACGCGCACGGGATCGGCTGGACCGAGAGCTTTGACCGCCTCGCCGCCTATGTGGCGAGCCTTTAGGAGGACGACATGCAAACTGCAACGAAGACTGAACTCGGCGTCGGTTTCACCGTCACCTTCACGCGCCATTTCTCGGCGCCGCGCGACCTGGTGTTCAAGCTGTGGACCGATCCGGCGCATCTGGCGAAGTGGTGGGGGCCGGCCGGCTTCACCAACCCGGTCTGCGAATTCGACGCGCGCGCCGGCGGCCACATCTACATCGACATGCGCGCGCCTGATGGCACGGTCTATCCGATGGAAGGCACGGTCGAGGAGATCCTGCCGCCGGAGCGCCTGGTCCTGCGCTGCACCTGCTGCGGCGACGACTCCGGCGAGCCCGGCATCGAGAGCATCACCACGGTCACTTTCGAGACCGAGCCGGGCGGCACCCGCCTGGTCGTGGAAGCGCGGGTGACCAAAGCCGAGGCCTTCGCGGCGGATGCCCTGGCCGGCATGGAGCAGGGCTGGAGCGAGACCCTCGACCGCCTCGCCGATGCCGTGAAGCAATAACCCCTAACGGAGAACGAAGACATGACGAAGCAAGTGACTGATGTGATCCCGCACCTTGTGGTCGACGACGCGGCCGCGGCGTTGGAGTTCTACAAGAAGGCGCTGGGCGCCGAGGAGGTCATGCGGTTGCCGGCCGAGGATGGCAAGCGCCTGATGCACTCGGAGATCAAGGTCGGCGACGCCCGCATCTTCGTGCGCGACGCCTTCCCGGAGCATTGCCCGAGCGGCGGCAAGGACGGCACGCCGAAGACGCTCGGCGGCACGCCGGTGACGCTGCACCTCTACGTGCCGAATTGCGATGCCGCGGTCGAGCGCGCGGCAGGGGCCGGCGCGACGGTGGTAATGGCGCCCTGGGACGCCTTCTGGGGCGACCGCTACGCTCAGGTGGCCGATCCCTTCGGCCACGCCTGGAGCTTCGCCCATCACCTCGAGCCCGTAACCGCCTGAGGCGGAAGCAAGCAAACCCGAAGCGAGGAGCAAGGACCATGGAACATCCGGTGGTATCCCGCGAGGACTGGCTGACGGCGCGCAAGGCGCACCTGGAGGCCGAGAAGGCGCTGACGCGGCAGCGCGACAAGCTGCTCGAGGCGCGCCGCGCGCTACCCTGGGTCAGGGTGGAGAAGGACTACGTCTTCGAGGGGCCCGACGGCCCGGCGCGGCTGGCAGAGCTGTTCGCCGGCCGCAGCCAGCTCTTCGTCCAGCACTTCATGCTCGCCCCGGGCTGGGGCGAGGGCTGCACCGGCTGCTCCTTCATGGCCGACCATGTAGACGCGGCCCGCCAGCACTTCGAGCAGGCGGACCTGACCTTCGTCGCCGTCTCGCGCGCACCGCTGAAGGAGATCGAGGCCTTCAAGCGGCGCATGGGCTGGCGCTTCGCCTGGGTCTCATCCTTCGGCAGCGACTTCAACCACGACTATCGCGTGACCTTCACGGAGGAGGAGATGGCGAGCGGCGAGGCCCTCTACAACTATGGCACGGCCAAGCCGCCGATGGAGGAACTGCACGGCTGCAGCGTCTTCTACAAGGATGAGAAGGGCAGGGTCTTCCATACCTACTCGACTTATTCCCGCGGGGCTGAGAGCCTGATCGGCGCGTTCAGTTTCCTCGACCTGGTCCCGCAGGGCCGCAACGAGACCTCGGTGATGAACTGGGTGCGCCACCACGACCGCTACGACGACGCCGCGCCGGCCGAGCGCCACTCGGCGGCGGAATAACATCGATACTGGAGACAGACATGACTGCCAAAGCCAAAGCGGCGCCTGCCGCAAAGCTCGAGCTCGTGCTCACCCGCCTCATCGACGCGCCGCGCGAGAAGCTTTTCCGCTGCTGGACCGAACCCGAGCTGCTGAAGCAGTGGTTCGCGCCGCTGCCCTATACGGTGCCGCATGCCGAGCTCGACGTGCGCACGGGCGGCGCAAACTTCATCATCATGAAAAGCCCGGAAGGCGAGGACATGCCGCTGCGCGGCGTCTACCTGGAAGTCGTGAAGAACGAGCGCATCGTCTTCACCGACGCCTACAGCAAGCCCTGGGAGCCGTCCGAGAAGCCTTTCTTCACGGGTATCATCACCTTCGAAGACGAGGGCGGCAAGACGCGCTACACCGCGCGGGCGCGTCACTGGACGGCCGAGGACTGCGAGCGGCACGAGCAGATGGGCTTCCACGAGGGCTGGGGCCAGTGCGCCGACCAGCTCGCCGCGCTGGCGGCGAAGCTGTGAAAAGGAAAGGGCGGGGCCGCTGCGGCCCCGCCCTCGGCTGCTCACACTGTCACCCTCGCGCTTGACGCGAGGGTCCATGCTGCCGCCTGCACCAGTCGGTCTGAGACTGCCATGGATTGCCGGGTCAAGCCCGGCAATGACAGTTAAGTGTTGGCACGGGCGTCGTCTCTTCTGCAGACATCACACCCAGGGGCAGTGGCTGTTGGAGGCCCCGAAAGTGCGCCCGCCGGCGAAGCGCGACAAGGCGAAGGGCTCCAGTTCGGCGACCCGGTTGTCGCCCGCCAGGATCTTCGCGACCAGCTTGCCGACGCCGGTCATCTTGAAGCCGTGGTTGGAGTCCGCGATCATGTAGGCGTTGGGCATGATCCAATCGAAGATCGGCACGTTGTCCGGCGTGAAGGCGCCGATGCCGCCGTTCGGCCGCTCCTTGAAGTTCTGGCGGTGCCCCTTGAAGCGCTTCATCAGGTAGGCCATGGAAGCGGTCAGGTAGTCCGCGAACCAGTCGTCGGCCTGATAGTCCTTGTTGTCCCAGCCATAGGGGTCGACCGCCGCCCTGTTGCCGATCTTGATCGGAATGGTGCCGCCCTGCACGCCGGCACGCTCCATGCGCTCGGCGCCGTTCTTCCAGTAGACATAGAGGTGGTCGGAGATTTCCTTGCCGGTCTCCTCGTTGATCACCGGCGTGTTCATCAGCTCGACGTGCAGCACCGGCGGGTCGAGGTCGCGGCTGTCGCGGTAGGGCTGGTCGACGTAGACCTCGCCTTCCAGCAGGCGCCAGTAGGTCCACATGTCGAGGGTGTTGCTGCCGCCGTCCGGGTACTTGGCCTCCAGCGTGTCCGGCTTGCCCAGCATTTCCCAGTGCTTGCCGATCCAGGCGCCGTAGCACAGCACGGCGACGTCGCAGGCGATGTCGCCCTGGTTGGTGCGCAGCTTGGAAATCCGCCCGTTGGTTACGTCGTAGCCGGTGACCTCCACGCCGGAGAGGATCTGCACGCCATACTGGGCGCACTTCTCGGCCAGCCCGGCAACCGCCTGGCGGGTGCCGGCATAGCCGGAGGGACGCTCGTGCAGCACGACGCCCACCTTCTCGGTGTTGAAGTCGGGCCAGTAGCCCTTCAGGAAGTTGTGCGCGTCCTTGCCGGCGTAGACGTCGGAGTGGTAGCCGCAAGCGTTCTGGCTCTTGGTGATCTTCTCGTAGTCGGCCGTCTGGTTCTCTTCGCCGACGGAAATGTAGCCGACCTGCTGGAAGCCGAAGCGCACGGGGTCCGACATCCAGACGTCGACGGAATGACGCAGGATGGGATGCAGCGCCTCGGTCATGTAGAAGTTGCGCACGCAACCGCAGGCGATGCCGCTGGCGCCCGCGCCGGGCGCGGACTTGTCGAGGACGACGATGTCCTTGCCGGAGCCCTTGCCGCGGGCCTCCAGCTCCATCGCCAGATGCCAGGCGGTGGACAGCCCGTGGATGCCGGCGCCGGCGATGACATAGGTTTTCGAATCCGGAAATACGGTCATGGTGGTGGTTTCCCTGTTACGCTGACTGGGAGTCAGATATTCGCGACGGTCTGCGTCGCCCGGCGCCCACCTTGACCGCATGGTCCGCTAAGGGGATCGCGCCGTCCCCCCACCTGCGCCGGCCGGCAACATTCCGACCTATTCTCGATTGCCGCCGGGGCGTTCTGTGACCGCCTGAACCTTCGCGCGTTCTTGGGCCGGAGAGACAATCCATTGTCGTATATACAAGAGACGGTCGCAGCTTGTATATACAATTTGAAAGCGGAAACGGGCGGCCTCTCACGGCCGCCGAGGAGGCTACATGGCCCAGGAAACGACATGACCAGGGACGCCACGCGCCGGCGCGCGCGCCAGGGTGCCGGAGCGAGGGCGGGCGCCGGCGACAGCCGGGGGACGGCGGGCCTGAAGCAGCTGCCGTGGCGGGTGCCGGAATCGCCCTACCAGCCGCTCGAGGTGCTGACGCCCGAGCAGGTCGAGATGATCAGCGACGCCGCCTTCCGCATCCTGGAAGAGATCGGCATGGACTTCCTCCACCCTGAGGCCCTCGCGATTCTGGCCAGGGCCGGGGCGGCGGTCACGCCGGGCAGCCAGCGCGTGCGCTTCGACCGCGGCCTGATCCGGCAGGCCCTGGCCAGTGCGCCGGCGCAGTTCACCCTGCACGCGCGCAACCCGGCCCACGACCTGCCCATCGGCGGGCGGCACATCGCCTTCGGCTCGGTCGCCTCGGCGCCCAATGCCTCCGACCTCGACGGCGGCCGGCGGCCCGGCAGCTACCGCGATTACCAGAACTTCCTCAGGCTCTCGCAGGCCTTCAACGTCGTCCACTTCGTCGCCGGCTATCCGGTCGAGCCGGTCGACCTGCACCCGGCGACCCGCCACCTCGATTGCATCCGCGACTGCCTGACGCTGACCGACAAGGTGTTCCACGCCTATTCCCTGGGACGCACCCGCATCCTCGACGCGCTGGAGCTGGTGCGCCTCGGCCATGGCCTGACGGAAGCGGAGCTGTTGGAGGCGCCGCGGCTCTTCACCATCGTCAACACCTCCTCGCCGCTGCGCTTGGACGGGCCGATGATCGAGGGCGTCATCGAGATGGCACGCCACAACCAGGTGGTCGCCATCACGCCCTTCACGCTGTCCGGCGCCATGAGTCCGGCGACCCTGGCCGGCGCGCTCGCCCAGCAGCATGCCGAGGCCATGGCCGGCCTCGCGCTGGCGCAGCTCGTCAACCCGGGCGCGCCGGTGATCTACGGCGGCTTCACCTCCAACGTCGACATGAAGTCCGGGGCACCGGCCTTCGGCACGCCGGAATACACCCGCGCCGCCATCGCCGGCGGCCAGCTGGCGCGCCACCTCCGTATTCCCTACCGCTCCTCCAACGCCAACGCCGCCAACTGCGTCGACGTGCAGGCGGCCTATGAATCGCAGATGTCGCTGTGGGGCGCGGTGATGGGGCAGGCCAACTTCGTCATGCACGGCGCCGGCTGGCTGGAGGGCGGGCTCTGCGCCTCCTTCGAGAAGTTCGTGCTGGACGCCGAGATGCTGCAGATGATGAGCGAGGTGCTCAGCCCGCTGGAGGTCAGCGAAGACTCCCTCGGCTTCGAGGCCATCCGCGAGGTCGGCCCCGGCGGGCACTTCTTCGGTGCCGCCCACACCCTGGCGCGCTACGAGACCGCCTTCTACAGCCCGATGCTCTCGGACTGGCGCAACTTCGAGACCTGGGAGGAGGCCGGCAGCGAGACGGCGACCCAGCGCGCCAACCGGCTCTACAAGGCGGTGCTGGCGGACTTCGCCCCGCCGCCGCTGGACCCGGCGATCCGCGAGGCCCTCGACGACTTCGTGCTGCGCCGCACCGCCGAAGGGGGTGCGGAGGCCGCCTGAAATGGGCTATAGGTCACCGACTTAGCCTTTCACCGGATCACGCTCTTGGTTTCTTCCGACAATCTTCGCGGCGCCTTCTTCATGTCGGTGGCCATGGCCGGCTTCGTGCTCAACGACACCATGATGAAGCTGGTCTTCGCCGACCTGGAACTGTTCCAGGCGATCTTCCTGCGCGGCCTTTTGCTGTCGCTGCTGATCGGCGCGGTGGCGCTGGCCCGCCGGGAAATCGCCCATCGGCCGTCGCGCGCCGACGCCCGCGCGCTCGGGCTGCGCGTGGTGGGGGAAATCGGCAGCGCGGTCTGCTTCCTGACGGCGCTCTATCACATGCCGATCGCCAACGCGATGGCGATCATCCAGGCGATCCCGCTGGCCATCACCCTGGCCGCCGCGCTGGTGTTCGGCGAGCAGGTCGGCTGGCGGCGCTACAGCGCCATCGCGGTCGGCTTCACCGGCGTCATGATCATCGTGCGACCGGGCGCCGAGGGCTTCAACGCCTACGCCTTCTGGGCGTTGGGCGCGGTGGGCTTCATGGTGCTGCGCGATCTCTCGACGCGCAGCTTCTCGCACGCCATACCGTCGCTCTACGTCGCCTTCGTGACGGCGATCCTGACGGCGGCCTTCGCCGGCGCGGTGTCGCTCACCCGCGCGTGGCAGCCGCTGGGCCTGGAGCAATTCGGCCTGCTGTCGGCCTCGTCGGGCTTTCTCTTCTTCGGCTATCTCTTCTCCATCAAGGCCATGCGGGCGGGGGAGGTCGCCGTTGTCTCGCCCTTCCGCTACACCATCCTGATCTGGGCGATCATCCTCGGCGTCCTGGTGTTCGGCGACATCCCCGACGGCTGGACCCTCATCGGCGCAACCGTCGTCGTCGTTACCGGCATCTACACCTTCTACCGCGAGCGCAAGCTGATGCGCGCCGCCGTCGCAGCCGGCTGCGTTCAGACGGCGGAAGGCGTTTCCGCCGGGCCACGCAGCGCCTCCCGGTAGCTGCGGGTGCCTGCTGCGTCGCCGCCGCGAGGGCACCACAGTCGCTGCATAGGCCTTTATACCTGCCGACTTGAGCCCTGGTTGACGCCGGTAGCGGTCTTGAAGATCACCGCGCGAAAGGCGGCTCCGGCTTACCTCCTAAGCGCCGCCTTGCCGCGCTGTTCGTACTCGGTCATCTTGCGTTAGGGTTCCCGCCGCCGCGGTTTTTTTTGGGAGTCTGCCATGCGAAAGCCCGTCAGTTCCCCGGTCGTGCGGCCACAGTTGCTGGCCGTTGCCGTCGTGCTGGGATTGGTCCTGCTGCCGTTGGCGGTGTGGCTCGATCTGCGCAACCTGTCGGACCAGACCTTGCACGCGCAGGCCAGTGGCCTCAGTTCGGTCATCAGCGACATCAGAGGCTACTACGCGCGCAATGTGGTCGAGCGCGTTATCAACGCACCCGACAAGACGCGCGCCCTGCACAACTACCACGATGTCCCCGGCGCCATACCCATCCCGGCGACGCTGTCGATCGAACTGGGCGAGGTGATCGGTGCCAAGGAGGGCATCGTCGCCTACCGCTTCGTTTCCGACTATCCCTTCGCCAACCGCGCGCCGCACGAACTGGACGACTTTGAAAGCCGTGCCATCGAGCGGTTCCGCGAAGGGACAGGGGCGGATGCGATCGTCTCGGAGACTACGGGCTCGTTCATCAACCGGCGCGTCCGCGTTGCCGCGCCGGTCATCATGGGCGAGGCCTGCGTCGCCTGTCACAACGCCCATCCGGAGAGCCCGAGGCACAACTGGCAGGTCGGCGACGTGCGCGGCATCCAGGCGATCACCGTCGAACAGCCCATCGCCGCCAACATCCTCTCCTTCAAGTATCTGCTGGCCTACCTGCTGCTGGCCGGCGCGGCCGGCGGCTCCTTCGTGGTACTGCAGTCGCGCCAGGCGCGCGCCATGCGGCGCATGAACGCGGAGCTGGAGACCGCCAACTCCTTCCTCGCCACGGTCTCCATGAAGATCGCCAAGTACCTCTCGCCGCAGATCTACAAGAGTATCTTCAGCGGCGAGAAGGACGTCGCCATCTCGACCGAGCGCAAGAAGCTGACCATCTTCTTCTCCGACATCCAGAACTTCACCTCGATGTCGGAGCGCCTGCAGCCGGAAGAGCTGACGGACCTCCTGAACGAGTACTTCACGGAGATGTCGACCATTGCGGCGGCGCACGGCGCGACGGTCGACAAGTTCATCGGTGACGCCATACTTGCCTTCTTCGGCGACCCCGAGACCAAGGGCGTGGTGGAGGATGCCCGCGCCTGCCTGCGCATGGCCATCGAGATGCAGCACCGCCTCGCCGAGCTCAACGCCGAATGGCGCCGGCGGCGCAGCCTGCAGGATCCCTTCATGGTGCGCATGGGCATCAACACCGGCTACTGCAACGTGGGCAATTTCGGCAGCAGCGACCGCATGGACTACACCATCATCGGTGCCGAAGCCAACCTGGCCGCCCGCCTGCAGTCCATCGCCGAGCCGGGCAGCATCGTGGTGAGCTACGAGACCTTCGCCCTGGTGCAGGATTTCGTGCGTGTGCGCCGGCTCGATCCCATCCGGGTCAAGGGCATCAACCGCGACGTGGTGCCCTACGTGGTCGAGGGCGAGGCCGCGGAAGCGCCGGCCGGCGTGTTCAACGCCTACGGCAACGGCATGAACGTCTTCATCGACATCGACATGCTGACCGACGGCGACGCCCAGCGCCTGAAAGGCACCCTGCAGAACGCCATGGCGGCCCTCGCCAGCAAGGCCGGCCCCGCGCCGCAGGCGGAGTAGGCGCGGCCCTTTCTCGCTTATACCAACGCCGCCGGATGCAGAGGCAGTTCCTTGGGGCGCAGGAAGTGGCGGCGGAAGACCTCGCGGTAGCCCTTGAAGTAGTAGCCGCCGTTAGAGGCGAGGAAGAGTGCGCGGCGCTGGCGGTAGAAGGCCGGCAGGCGGTACCACGGCAGGCCCGGCTTGTCGTGGTGCACGAGGTGGAGGTTGTTGTTGAGGAACAGCAGGCTCATCAGCGGTCCCGCCTCGACGATGACCGAGCGCTCGCTGACCTCCGGGCGCGCCTGGTGCTCGAGGAAGGAGCGCACCAGGGTGAGGGCGATCCCCGGATAGACGAAGAGCAACAGGAACTGCCAGAGCGGCAGGCCGCAGACCGCGATGACCCAGGTGAGCACGACAGCCACGCCGAGGGCGTGGATCGCCCAGGCGGTGAGGTGGCTGCGGTCGCCGTTCAGCGCGCGGAAGACCTCCGCCCGGTAGAAGACATAGAGGCAGCGCAGCGGGCCGAGCAGCATGCGCCCGGCCAGGGTGTTGTGCGCGCGCAGGAAGCCGCGGGCCAGCGGACCGGCCTTGGCCCAGCCGGCCGCATCGAGATAGTAGCTCTCCGGGTCGGCCAGCGGATCGGTCAGCTGCGCGTCGTTGTGATGGGCGAGGTGGGTTGCGCGGTAGAGCCGGAAGGGGATCCACAGCCAGAGGCTCGGCAGCACCAGCAATTCGTTGGCCAGCGCGCTGGGTGTCGGATGGCCGTGCACCACCTCATGCTGAAGCGAGCCGTGCCAGGCGACGAGATAGGCGCCGAGCGGCAGGAGGAGCCACCAGGGCAGGGCGGCATGGAACCAGGTGAGCAGGCCGAAGCCGCCATAGATCGCCGCGGCCACCAGCAGGGTCGGCCACTCGATGCGCCGCGCCAGCGCGCCGTGCGGCGGCGCCACGGGGTGCTGGCCGGGCCGGTCGTCGGCCGGCAGCTGGAACGCCGTGGTTCCCACGGTGAAGGCTGTGGAAAAACTGTCCGGGCTGCGCAAAATGACCTCAAATCCTCAAGAGCCTCCGGGCCAGCGATCTAGCGGCCGAGCGGCGGTAAATTCTGTCAGGAGGGTGTCAGAAGCGCTTGGGGTCAACAATGAGGGACTGCGCACAATCCGCAGTTTCTTATCACCGTTATTTACATCTGCCGCTGTAAGTTGCTAATATGAGATGTAAATCACCAACTGTCGCATAATATCATCGGAGCCTACGCCATGGACCGCCGCCGCACCGTGGAAACATTCCGCGAGCGCCTGACCGAGGTGATCGTCCGCTCCGGGCTCAGCCGCTCGCGCTTTGCCGCCAAGGCGGGACTCGACCGCTCGACCCTGTCGCAGCTTCTCTCCGGGGCCAACGACCGCCTGCCGCGCGCCGAGACCATCGCCGCCATCGCAGAGCAGGAGCAGGTCTCGACGGACTGGCTGCTCGGCATGGTCCAGGAAGAGAAGATTGGCACGAATATTCTCAATGAAGCGCCGGAGATCGCCCGCGGCGCTTCTTCCTATTCCGACGAGCGGCTGGCGCGCTGGCGGGCCGAGGCGGTGGGCTACAAGATCCGCTACGTGCCGGCGAGCCTGCCGGACCTGCTGAAGAGTGAGGAGGTCATCAGCTACGAGTACCGCCGGCAGGGCAGCGCGATGCCGGCCATCCGCCTGGAGCAGGCCGAGGCGCGGCTCGCCTACAGCCGCCGGCCGGAAACGGACCTGGAGGTCTGCTCCACGCTGCAGGGGCTCCAGGGCTTCGCCCGCGGCCAGGGGGTCTGGGAGAAACTGCCGGTGGCCAGCCGCAAGCTGCAGCTCAGTTGGATGATCGCGCTGGTGGACGAGCTCTATCCGACCTACCGCTGGTTCCTCTACGACGGACTGGAGCACTACTCGGCACCCGTCACCATCTTCGGGCCGACCCGCGCGGCGGTCTACATCGGCAACATGTATTTCGTGTTCAACTCCACCGAACACATCCGCGCGCTCACGCAACACTTCGACAATCTGATCCGCGGCGCTATCGTGCAGCCGCCAGATGTACCGCAACTGCTGAAGCGATTGTTGAAGGAACTGGAGGAGTCCGAGATGGAAAACGCCCTGCCCGGAAAGGGCCGCCGATGAACGACCGCCAACAGAGCCATGCCGGCGGCTGCGCCTGCGATGCCGTGCGCTACCGCGCGATCGGCGAACTGCGCCCGGTAATCGCCTGCCATTGCAGCCAGTGCCGCAAGTCGCTGACCAACTACGGCGCTTTCACTGCCGTCGCCCGCGGCGGCCTGGAGATCGACGACGCAGCGGAGGTCACCTGGTTCGCATCCTCGCCCGGCGTCCGGCGCGGCTTCTGCCGGCGCTGCGGCTCCACCCTGTTCTGGGACAACGCCGCCAACGACTATACCTCCATCGCGGCGGGCACGCTCGACCAGCCCTCCGGCCTGCGACAGATCAGCCACATCTACGTGGCTGACAAGGCAGACTTCTACGAGATCGGCGACGACGGGCTGGAGCAGTTGACGCAGGGACAGGGCAGCGACATCCGGCCGCGCCGCGGCGAGCGCTGAGCATGCGTGCCAGCCTGCCGATGTACGACCTTCCGGATCTGACGGCGGCTAGCGATGACTGGTGGGCGGGCCTGGCTGCCGCCTTCCGGGCCGAGGGCCTGGAAGAGGTGCCGGACCGCCTCACGCGGCAGAGCGACGCTGCCGCCCTCTGGACGGCGCCGGACCTGTTGTTCAGCCAGACCTGCGGCTATCCGCTGACCCACGCGCTGGCCGGAAAGGTCACCCTGGTGGCGACTCCCGTCTACGCCTGCCCGGGCTGCGCCGAGGGCAGCTATTGCAGCGACATCCTGGTGCGCGCCGACGACCGTGCCGCGAGCCTCGGCGACCTGCGTGGGCGCCGTGCCGCGGCGAATGCGAAGGACTCCCAGAGCGGCTTTTCGGCGCTGCGCCATGCGGTCTCCGGGCTGGCCCAGGAGGGGCGTTTCTTCGGCGAGGTCAAGCTGAGCGGCGGCCACCGGAACTCCCTCAGGATGGTGGCGACCGGCGAGGCCGACGTCTGCGCCGTCGACACCGTCACCCATCACCTCCTGCAGCGGGTAGAGCCCGAGCTGACCGGCGCGTTGCGCGTGCTGGCGGCGAGCGCCGCAGCACCGGCGCTGCCCTACATCAGCCGGCGCGGCCTGCCGGACGCCGAGCTGGAACGCCTGCGTGCCGGGCTGCGCCGGGCGATCGCGGACCCGGCGCTGGCCGAGGCTCGCGCGGACCTGCTGCTGGCGGACATTGTCGTGAAGCCGCTTTCGGCCTATGACCGCATCCTCGAGCTGGAGGACGCCGCGGCGGCCGCCGGCTATCCCGTCCTCACCTGAACACCCGGATCAGCGCATGCCCCAAGACGACAGCCTCTGCGATCTCTCCGCCGTCGAGCTGCGCCGGCAAATCTCCACTGGGGAGATTTCGCCGGTCGAACTGCTGGCCGAGTGCCATCAGCGCATCGACGCGGTGAACCCTGCCCTCAACGCCGTAGTGGCGGAGAATCGGCCCGCGGCTGTGGCCGCGGCACAGAAGGCCGAGCAGGCGGTCCGGCGTGGCGAAGACCTCGGTCCGCTGCACGGGCTGCCGATCGGCATCAAGGACCTGAACGAGACGGCCGGGCTGCGCACCACCTTCGGTTCACCGCTCTATGCCGACTACGTGCCGCAGCAGGACGGCGCCTTCGTCGCCACGGTCCGCGCCGCCGGCGGCGTTGTCGCCGCCAAGACCAACACGCCGGAGTTCGGCGCCGGCGCCAACACCACCAACGCGGTCTACGGCACCACCGGCAATCCCTTCCTGCCGGCGCGCACCTGCGGCGGCTCGTCCGGCGGCTCGGCAGTGGCGCTGGCCGCCGGCATGCTGCCGCTGGCCGCCGGCTCCGACCTCGGCGGCTCGCTGCGCACGCCGGCGGCCTACTGCGGGGTGGTCGGCCTGCGCCCGACGCCCGGCCTGGTGCCGATGGCGCGCAAGGAAATGGTCTGGTCGCCGCTGTGGACCGAGGGGCCGATGGCGCGCAGCGTCGCCGACATCGCGCTGTTCCTGGAGGCCATTGCCGGCAACGATCCGCGCGACCCGCTGTCCGGCTTCGCCAAGGGGGCGGACTTCGCCGGACTGCGCCCGGCGAACCTCAAGAACCTGCGCTTCGCGGTCTCCGAGGATCTCGGCTTCGCGCCGGTCAGCGGTCAGGTGAGGGCGCTCTTCCGCGACCGCGTCGCGCGGCTTTCCAGCCTCGTCGCCTGCGAGGCCGCCGACCCGGCGCTGGAGGGCTCCGACCGCTGCTTCGAGGTGCTGCGCGCCGTCGGCTTCCTGGGCGAGAAGAAGAGGCTGGTCGAGCAGCACCCCGATAAGGTCGGCCCCAACGTCACCGCCAACGTGAAGCTCGGCCTCACCTTCAGCGCCGCAGACGTGGGCGAGGCGGCGGCTGCGCAGACCCGGCTCTATCACGCCTTCCTGGACTTCATGGGCGATTTCGACGCGCTGGTCTGTCCGGTGGCCTCGGTGCAGCCCTTCGACAAGACCGAACTCTTCCCGCGGCAGATCGACGGCCGGCCGCTGCCGACCTACATCTCCTGGGTCGCCATCACCTACGGGCTTACCCTGGTGGGCCATCCGGTCCTGGTGCTGCCCTGCGGCCTCGACGAGGAGGGCCTGCCCTTCGGCCTGCAGATCGTCGGCCGGCGCGGGCGCGATGCGGAACTGCTCAGCCTCGGCCTGGCCCTGGAGGAAGCCTTCGCTTCGGACGCAACCATGGCACCGCGCCGACCCCGGCTCGACAATCTGGCATAGGCCGAATGAACGCAGGACCGGAGTAAATCCGAGGACTTGCCACTCCTGCGCGAAATGTCTAGCAAGAACAATTAGTTCAATCTCCCGATTTAGCTATTCGTTAATGGCCCTCTGGTGAACTCCGCGATGCGCCGGAAGTCCGCGATGCTCCGGCCACAGATGCGACGTCGGAGGAGCAGGGTCGTGATCATCGAGCCAAGAATGAGCCGCGGTTGCGCGGCAGTAGTCCAAAGCCTGCGCGCTATGCTGGCCGACCGCGCCGGCGGCGCGCTCGTTCTGGCCGCTTTTCTCCTGCCGGCAGTCCTCGGCTTTGCCGGTCTGGGCGTCGATCTGACGCATTGGTACGCCCAGCGGCGGGCTATGCAGAACATGGCGGACGGCGCCGCGATTGCGGCGACCCACGCGGTCATGTCGGGTGTCGACGATGCCGTCATCCGGGCCGCAGCCGTGGAAGGCGCATCGCGCAACGGCTGGAACGTCGCCGAGGGCTTTCAGCTGCAGGTCTTTGCCCCGCCTGAGGCTGGCATGTACCCGGGGCTGAACCGCGCGGCGGAGGTCCGTATTGGGCGGGCAGTGCCGCTCTATTTCTTCGGCGCCCTCGGAATGGAGCCCGTTGAGGTCACCGCGCGCGCCACCGGCGCCGGCGTCGACAACGGCCCCCAGTGCGTCATCGCGCTGGACCGCACCGCCGATCGTGCCGTGAACTTCACCGGCACCTCGTCGGTCACGCTCGGCTGCGGCGTCGCCTCCAACTCCAGCAGCAACCAGGCGATCTATATCGGCGGCAACGCGACTTTGGTGGCCAATCCGGCCCAGGCCTTCGGCGACATCTTCGTCGGCAACAATGCGACCCTGGTTACCCAGAGTCCGGTGCAGCCCTACTCCCAGCGCGTCGACGATCCTTACAGCGGGATCATCATGCCGGTCTCCCCGACGACCTGCAGCGAGACGAATTTCTGGGTCCAGACAACCGACAATCACACCAGCCCGCCGCTGCAGCCCGGCCGCTACTGTGGTGGCCTCAGGGTCAGCGGCACCGCCGACTTCGCGCCGGGGGTCTACATCATTGCCGACGGCGACTTCGACATCGGCTCCCAGGCGGTGGTCACCGGCGACGAGGTGACCTTCGTCCTTACCGGCGCGACGCCGGCTTCGGTCGGGAACGTGGTGATCAATGGCGGTGCGGAAATTACCCTGACGCCGACGACGACCGGAGAGATGACCGGCATCCTGTTCTACCAGGATCCCGACGCCGATGGCGGCGGCACCAACAGTCTCGGCGAGAGCAAGTTCAACGGCAATGCCAAGGTCAACCTCACCGGTGCGCTGTATTTCCCCGAGCGGCAGGTCGAGTACGGCGGTGGCTCCTCGGCGGCTGGTGCCAGTTGCATCCACATCGTGGCGCGGCGCGTCGAATTCACCGGCAACGCCAACATCACGAACGACCCGGCTGTTTGCGCGACCTTCGGCATGAAGGAAGTCAACCAGTTGCGGGTCCAGATCATCGAGTAGGCAGGGCCATGGGCAAAGCAAGACACGCCGGTGGCCTGGTCGCGGCCTTTGGGCGCTGCCGGCGCGGGTCGATCACCGTCGAAGGTGCCATGGTTGCAACGCTCCTGGGCGTGCTGCTGCTCGGCGTGATCGATTTCGGTCTCGCCTTTCGCCGACAGTCGGAACTGGCGAATGCCGTGCGTGCCGGTACTCAGTACGCCCTGGTGCGGCGCCCCCAGCAAGGCGACGTCGAACCGATCCGCGACGCGGTCTACCAGACGGCGCCCTTTGCCGAGGGCACCCCGGGCACGGGTCTGGAGATCGAATTCTACTGCGAGTGCCCGGACGGCGGCGCCTCCGAGTGCGCCGCAGCCGGTGGTGTGGCGCTCTGCCCGGGTGGCGTGGAGCGCCATTCCTTCCTGCGTGTCCGCCTCAGCGAGAACTACGGCCTCTTGCTGGCCTATCCGAGCGTCGGCACCGACATCGGCTTGGCCGCTGAAGGCACGGTCCGGCTCAATTGAGGAGCGGCGGCATGCGGACTTCTTGGTTCGGCGACTGCCGGGCAGCCTGCGCCACGTTGCGCGGGCTGGCGACCGACTGCCGCGGTGTGTCCGCGGTGGAGTTCGCCCTGCTGGCGCCGGTTCTTCTGAGCATGATGTTCGGGGTGATCGAGTTCGGTCGCGTGGCCTACACCCAGGGGGTGGTGAGCTTCGCGGCGGAGGAGGCGACACGCTATGCGGTCGTGAACTACGCGATCGACGAGAGCGAGGTGCGCGATGTCGCCCAGGCCTGCCTGCTGGGAATCGACCCGGCCCGGATCAACGCCATCATCGTCACCGGACCGGTCGACCCGGACGACAACACGCGCACCATCTCCGTCGAGGTCAGCTATACCTTCGAGTTCCTGCTGCCTTTCCTGCCGGAAGGTGCGATCTCCATCAGCGGCAGGTCGCGCGGCTTCCTCATTCCGCCGCCGCTTGGCGCCGCGCCGACGGTGACCGGAACGGCGATCGGCTGCGGGCGCGGCTGACCTGACCACCTTGAATGACAATAGAAGCGGCCCCGGAGGGATGCTCCGGGGCCGTGAGGAAATTCGTGGCTTAGGTAGATCACAACAGTGTTGTCGCTAGAACACCGTATCGAACTTAGTACTGGTATCGCAGCGAGTTAAGAGTAGCGCGATCTCACGAGACAATCAATCGAGATTCAAATAATTAACCAAACTTCGTAATAAACTTGCGAAGTATCGTTTAAAATTTTACTTAATTACTTGAGTTAATAGTTAATGCCCGCAGGACGCCTCGCCTCGCTCGGCGCCGGGACCCAGCGTCATAGAGTTAATACTTGCCGGCGTTAATCCAGCCGCCGTGCCGCTTGACCAACCGGCGGCGCCGCGGCCCTTCAGAGCTTTGCGGGGCAGCGGGCAAAGACGGCGTTTCCATCGGGATCGGCGATGCCGGCGCCATAGCCCTCGGGGCCGTGATCGCGGCAGGGCGCGGGCGAACCGAGGTCGCGACCGCCGAGGCGCAGCCCCTCGCGGTGGAAGGCCTCCACCGCCTGGCGGCTCGGCGCCAGCAGGACGGCGTGGCTGCCGTGGCCGGCAGTGGCGGGGCGGCCGTCGAAGGTCTTCTGCGGATAGACGACCGGCAGGGAGCAGCCAGCCGGGCCGTAGGCGTAGTCCTCGCCGTCGGTCTCCTCGTCCGGCAGGCACACGAGCCCGAGCGGAGCCAGCAGGCCTTGGTAGAAGGCGCTGGAGCGCAGCAGGTCGTTGCTGCCGAGGGTGATGTGGGAGACGACGTCGCCGCCGGGGCCGGCCGTGCGCCCCTGGGTGTAGGTCACCGCTTGCAGCTTGTTGCCGTCGGGGTCGCGGACGTAGGCACCGTAGTAGTCGGGGGCGTAGAGCGGACGCAGCCCGGGCGCGCCTTCGTCGCTGCCGCCGGTGGCCAGGGCGGCGGCGTGAAAACACTGCACGGTTTCTTCGTCGGCGGCGTGGAAGGCGACATGATAGCCGTTCGCGCGCTCGAAGCGGCGGCCGTCGGCCGGACGCGCGACGACGACCCGGGGCAGGCCGTTGCGGTGGGCATAGGCGAAGCCTTGCGGGTCGCCACCCAGGTGCGAAAAGCCGAGCAGCGGCAGCACGGCGGCGTAGAATTTCTCGGCGCGGGCGGGATCGTTGCTGCCGAAGACGAAGTGGCTGAACATGCTTGCCGGCTCAGATCCGTTGCCTGGGATTCACGCGCCGGGGCATCACTGGCCGCGCCAGCGGCCGCGGCCGGCGGCCCGAGCCGCGGCTTCGGCGGCGGCGTAGTCCTGGGCGTAGTCGTGGGCCGCTTCGGCCCAGCCCTCCTCGACCAGCCAGGCGTTCAGCTCCGGCCCGCCGACGCCGGCCAGGTAGCAGACCGCAAAAACCTCGCCCCCCGGCCCGCGGGCGCGCTCGATGCAGTCGACCCAGTGATTGGCAATGCGGTTGCTGGCGGCCCAGCGCGCCTCCTGGCCGCAGGCCCAGGTCTGCTGGCCGCCGAGCGCGCAGCTCTGGTCGGGCGGCAGGCCGCGCAGGCCGTAGAGATAGACCGGCTGGCCGGCGAAATCGAGCAGCCCGGAATCGACGACCTGCGGCGCGCGCCCGCGGATCTGCCCGCTGCCCAGTTGGGCGAGGGCAGGAAGCGCAGTGACCAGCGCCACGCCAAGCAGGAGGAGGCCGAAGACGGGCGCAAAGGGGGATCTGACGGCTTTCAACATGACGGCGAATTTGCCACAGACGCCGGCCCAGGGTAATGCCAAGGGAGGTAAATAATGACCCCTGGAGATTGCCTTGACGACCCTTCGGGTAGGAAGGAAGGCGCAGGCGATGTGGGGTATCGGCAAGACCTCCTGACGCCCTCCGAAGGGTCGTCAAGGCAACCGGACCGGCGTCTTTGTTCGACTTTCGGACCGCGTCTCGACCGGCTTACGATGCCCCGCATCGCCGCGCCGGCCGCTCCTAGAGCGCCGGGCGATTAATCTGCAACATAGCCTGCGTCTTTGAGGTAGTTCCA